>JBEVIG010000207.1:0-23961 GCA_040510855.1 Solirubrobacteraceae bacterium | reverse complement strand
GCGCCGCGGCGGGACAGGACCGCGGGGATGGTCTTCAGGAGGATCGTGAGGTCGAGCCCCACGGACCAGCGCTCGAGGTAGAGGAAGTCGAGCCGCACGAGGTCGTCGAAGTCGAGCTCGGAGCGCCCGGAGACCTGCCACAGCCCCGTCATGCCCGGCAGCACGAGGTAGCGCTTCTTGTGCCACTCCTCGAGCTGGTCGAAGTCGCGCTGGGGCAGCGGCCGCGGGCCGACGAGCGACATCTGGCCCGCGACGACGTTGAGCAGCTGCGGCAGCTCGTCGAGCGAGTAGCGGCGCAGCAGCCGGCCGACGCGCGTGAGCCGCGGATCGGCCTTGATCTTGAACAGCGGGCCCGTCGCCTCGTTGAGCGACTCCAGGTCGGCCTGGATCTGGTCCGCGTCCGTCCGCATCGTGCGGAACTTGAAGCACGCGAACGGCTCGCCGCCGATCCCCGGCCGGATCGAGCGGTAGAGCACCGGCCCGCGCGACGTGAGGAAGACCGCGAGCGAGATCGCGATCAGCAGCGGGCTGAGCAGGATCAGCAGCAGGATCGCGCCGACGAAGTCGAACGTCCGCTTGAGCGCGTAGTCGAAGCCGTCGAACACCGGCGGGCGCAGCTCGAAGAGCGGCACGGAGGCGCCGGGGACGAACTCCGCGCGGTGCACCAGGATCTCCATCGTCGACGGCGCGATCCGCACGGTCACCCCGCGCCGGTGGCACTGGTCGACCAGCTCGACCGCCCGCTCCTCGGGGAAGTCCGGGTCGGCGATGATGACCTCCTGGATCCGGTGGCGCTCGAGCACCGCCGGCAGCTCCTCGATCGCCCCGAGCGAGCGCAGCCCGTTGTCCGGCCGCGGCGTGAGCGAGATGAAGCCGAGCATGTCGACCGGCGCGTGCACCTCGTCGGAGAGCGCGTGGTGGACCTCCTCGATGTGCTTGCCGGACCCGACGATCACGGCGCGGCGCCGGTAGCCCGCGGCACGCAGCAGCAAGCCCGTGACCTTCTCGTACGCCCAGCGCGCGCTGGAGACGTAGGCGATCGCGAAGACCAGCGTGCCGTAGAAGATGTAGTAGCTCGAGTACTCCTCGCCCTGGACGAGCGCGAAGATCAGCGCCACGACCGTCACCTGGAAGAGCGAGGACACGATCCGCGGCAGGCCCGGCCGCTGCGCGCGCTCCGCATAGAGGCTGGAGCGCGCGAAGAGCAGCGCGGTCACGAGGTAGGCGAACGCGATGTTCTCCTTCGTCTCGCCCCACGACGCCGCCCACGCCCAGTTGCCGTCACGCACGACCGCCTTGACCATCAGCGCGGTCAGCAGCGCGACCGACAGGGCGACGAAGTCGAGCGCCAGCAGCGAGACGACGCGCGAGACGCGCCGCAGGGTGTCCAGGCGCAGCAGGAACGAGAGCGCCGGGGGGCGCTTGCGACGGATGTCGATAGGCGGGAGCGTCACCGTCTGGGTCGCGGCGACGTGCTCCTCTGTCCGGACTGGGGCCTCAGGCACGGCGGATCTCCCTGCAGTCAACGCCGCAGCCTGTCACGAGTAGCGGCCTTTCCCGGCAGGACTCTGTGCACACGCGCCACGCGTGACCTCTCAGGAGCCTGCGGCGCCCGTGAGCGCCTCGACACCGGACTCGTCCAACGTCCGGCGCAGTCCCTCGCCCAGCTCGATCTTCGGCTCCCATCCGAGGAGCTCGCGGGCGAGTGCGATGTCGGGACGGCGCACCTGCGGGTCGTCGATCGGCAGCGCCTCGTGCACGATCTCGGAGCGCGACCCGGTGAGATCGATCACCTGGTGTGCGAGGTCGAGGAGCGTGAACTCGTCCGGGTTGCCGATGTTGACCGGCTGGTGGTAGCCGGACTCCGCCAGGCCGATGACCCCCGCGATGAGGTCCGACACGAAGCAGAACGACCGCGTCTGCTGCCCGTCGCCGAAGACCGTGATCGGCCGGTCCTGCAGCGCCTGGCGCATGAACGTCGGGATCGCGCGGCCGTCGTGCGGGCGCATCCGCGGGCCGTAGGTGTTGAAGATCCGCACGATCGCCGTGTCGACGCCCTGCTGGCGGTGGTAGGCCATCGTCAGCGCCTCCGCGTAGCGCTTCGCCTCGTCGTACACGCCCCGCGGCCCGATCGGGTTCACGTGGCCCCAGTAGGACTCCGGCTGGGGATGGACCTTCGGGTCGCCGTAGACCTCGGACGTCGAGGCGAGCAGGAACCGCGCCCGGTGCGCCTTCGCGAGGCCGAGCGTGTTGTGCGTGCCGTGCGAGCCGACCTTCAGCGTGTGCAGCGGCAGCCGCAGGTAGTCGATCGGCGACGCCGGGCTGGCGAAGTGGTAGACGACGTCGACGGGTTCGTCGACGAAGTAGGGCTCGATGATGTCCGCCTGGATGAAGCGGAAGTCGGGCGTCCTGATGTGGGCGATGTTCGCGAGGGACCCCGTCTCGAGGTTGTCCACGCAGATGACGCGATGCCCGCGACGCAGCAGCTCATCGCACAAGTGCGAGCCGAGGAACCCCGCACCACCCGTGACGAGGCAGGTGGCCATGAGGCCGGGAGTCTAGCGTCGGACCGGTTTCCGAGCCCGGCCGGCGGACCTCAGTGGCGCGCGGACTTCAGCGCGCGCTTGGGCACGACGTCGATCACGACGTAGTGCAGCTTCGCGGTGCGCTCGGCGTAGCCCTGCTTGGAGAGCTTCTTCCAGACGACGGGGCAGCGCTTGCACCGGGTGCCGGACTTGCAGCACTTCTTCTTGCACGTGATCGCGTCGCCCGGCTCCCGCATCCGCCTCCACGGTAGCGTTGGCCCCATGCCCTCCGACGCCTTCGTCGCCAAGCTCAACGAGCAGATCGGCCACGAGTTCGCCGCCCACCAGCAGTACGTCGCGATCGCCGTGCACTACGACGCCGAGACGCTGCCGCAGCTCGCGCACTTCTTCTACCGCCAGGCGCTCGAGGAGCGCGACCACGCGATGATGATGGTCCAGTACCTGCTCGACGCGGACGAGCGCTCCGTCATCCCCGGCGTCGCCGCGCCGCAGGTCGACTTCGGCGACGTCGTCTCGCCCGTCGCGCTCGCCCTCGCGCAGGAGAAGCGGGTCAGCGAGCAGATCAACGCGCTCGCCGCGCTCGCCCGCCAGGAGAGCGACTACTCGTCCGAGCAGTTCATGCAGTGGTTCATCAAGGAGCAGATCGAGGAGGTCGCGACGATGTCCGACCTGCTGCGGGTCGTGGAGCGCTCCCAGGACCGCGCGATGGACATCGAGGACTACCTGGCGCGCGAGCAGCTGGGCGACGCGGGCAACGACCCGACCGCCCCGCACCCCGCCGGCGCCGGCGGCTGATCCGCACCGGCGCGGCTCAGCCGAGCGAGGCGACCGCCGCGCGGGCGCGGGCGAGGCGCGGATCGTCCGGCGCGCCCTCGAGGTCGATCTCGACCAGCCGCGCCGCGGCGCGGCACGCGCCCGCCGCGAGGTCGGCGCCCGCGAGCGCGTCGCCGCGCAGCGCCGGCTTGCCCACGTCCGCGAGCACGCGCGCGAGTGCGGCGATCTCGGCGGCCGCCTCGGCGATCGCCAGCGGCACCTCCGCGGCGGCGCCGAGCGCCGCCGCGATCGCGGCCGCGCGCCCCGGGTCGTCCGCGGGCCGCCGCTGCGCCTCGAGCACGGGCGTCCAGCTCTCCGCGTCCGCCTCGCCCAGCGCCACCGCGCGCTCCCCGATCGCGTCCGCGCGCGCCGCGTCCTCCTCGCGCCCCGCGTACCGCGCCGCCATCGCCGCGAGCGCGGCGCCCAGCGCGCAGCCCCACGCCGCGCCGGCGCCGCCGCCGGGCGCGGCGGTTCGCGCAGCGAGCGCGGAAAGGTCGATGGGAGTGTCAGCGCGCCACATGCCGGAGCGTCAAAGGATGGCCGATCCGCACATTGCCGCCTGCCGTCGAAGGTAGATACAAACCGCACGACCGCTGCGGCTCGAGGGGGCCGCGGGGCCAAGAGGAGGAGGAGAGAGCAGCGCCATGATCGGAGCGATCTTCGCGCAGGCCGAGGACGTCGCGAGCGCCGAGTCGCTGACGCGCGACAGCGCCATCCTCGCGGAGCAGTTCTACTTCTTCACCGTCGTCCTGATGTGGCTCATCCACGCGGGCTTCATGGCGTACGAGGCCGGCGTCGTGCGCCGCAAGAACGTGATGGCCACGGCGATGAAGAACATCCTGACGATCGCCGTCGTCACGCCGACCTTCTACTACTTCGGCTGGCTCATCTACAACTGCGCGCAGCCCGGCATCCCGATCTCGCCGGGCTCCGACGACTTCACCTCGGCCGCGTGCAGCACCGGCGTCCCATGGAGCGACGCCATGGGGCCGAACCTCACGAACAACATCAACCTGATCTTCTTCCTCGCCTTCCTGCTGTTCAGCTGGACGGCGGCGTCGATCATGTCCGGCGCGCTGCTCGAGCGCGTCCGCCTGTCCGCCTACCTCGTGCTCGCCGTGCTGCTCGGCTCGGTCGTCTGGATCCTCGACGCGGCCTGGGGCTGGAGCGCCGGCGGCTGGCTCACGCTGCGCTTCGGCTTCCACGACTCGATCGCCTCCGGCGTCGTCCACGGCGTGGCGGGCGCCTTCACGCTCGGCGTCCTCTTCAACCTCGGGCCGCGAATAGGCAAGTACACGAAGGAGGGGCTCGCGCGCGGCTTCAGACCGCACAACCTCCACATGACCGCGCTCGGGCTGATGCTGATCTTCACCGGCTTCTACGCCTTCTACGGCGCCTGCCTGGTGATCGCGTCGACGTCCTTCCCGGGCTGGGCCACGATCTACCTGGACCCGTCCACGCTCGGCTCGATCACGATGGTGATCACGATGGGCTTCGCCGGCGGCTTCACCGGCGGGTACTTCGCGTCGCGGGGCGACCCGTTCTGGACGATCTCGGGCGGCCTCGCCGGTGTCATCGGCGTGTCCGCGGGCGCCGACATCTACGCGCCCTCGCTCGCGTACCTGCTGTCGGCCCTGACCGCGGTGCTCGTCGTGTACGCGGGCGGCTGGATCGAGACGAAGATGCGCGTCGACGACGCCGTCGGCGCGGTGGCCGTGCACGGCTGCGCGGGCTTCCTCGGGATGTTCTGGGTCGGCGTGTTCGCCGCGGGCTACCCGACGGGCCTCAACAACGTCGAGTCCTCGATCGGCGGCCAGCTGATGGGCATGGCGACGTTCCTGCCGCTCGGCTTCCTCAGCGGCTGGCTCGCGTCGTTCCTGCTCCGCAAGGCGAACCTCCTGCGCGTGCCGCCGGAGGTCGAGATCGAGGGCCTGGACGTCGTCGAGTACGGCGAGCTGGTCTACCCGGAGTTCGACGTGTCGAAGGAGTTCGTCATCGAGCCGGACGGGACGCTCGTGGAGACCGCCACGCTCGTCGAGACCGAGGCGAGCAACGGCCACAGCAGCGAGTTCGAGGGGGCCGGCCGATGACCGCGTTCCTGATCTCGCTGCTGATCATGGCCGCCGTCGTCTGCGCCTGCGTCCGCTGGGCCGTGCGCGAGGAGCGCCGGCGCACCATCAGGGAGGAGGGCCATGCCGGCCATCATCGATAGCGCGCCCAGTTGCGTCACGAGCGTCGACGGCGCCCTGCCGGCGGACGACTCGGCCGACTTCATCCTCCAGAAGGCGTACGAGAACTGCGCCGGGATCATGACGTTCGGGCCGGGGTCGACCTATGGCGAGGGCGGCGCGGGGGCGACGACCTCCTACTACGTCCTGACCTGGATCGGCATCATCTTCATGCTCGCGGTGCTCGTCGCCTGGGTGTGGACGGAGAACCGCCGGCTGCACGGGCACCGGCTGCGCCTGCGCGGCGCGTCGAAGGTCGAGATCGACGAGACTGGAGCCGCCTGATGGACGACGAGAAGCAGATCGAGTTCCCGCCGCTGCAGTCGCACGACAAGCGCTTCGAGGCGACCATGGTGATCCTGTCGATCCTGTGCGTCATCCTCGTGCTCGTGATCGTGCTGTTCACCAACCTTGGCAACGAGTTCCGTCCCACGATCTGACGACGCCGGCGCGCAGTTCCGGTCGCGGCCCCGCGTCACCCGCCGCGGGCTGATCGCCGTGGTGGCGCTGTTCGCGGTGACGTTCGTCGTCGCGCAGTCGTGCCAGCAGTCGCAGGTGAAGATCGACCAGCAGCAGGCGGTGGGCATCGCGCGGCCGGAGGCCGGGTTCACGCCCGCCCGCACGCAGGTCCGGCTCGTGCGCCAGGGCCTCAACGGCACGCCCTTCTGGGCCGTCTCGTTCTCGGACGCGACGCACGTGACGACGGTGCGGGTGGACGCGAACACGGGCGCGATCGCCGCCGTCAACGAGGAGCGCTGACGTGCTGCTCTTCGTCCTCATCGGGCACATGCCGTGGATCCTGCTGCTCAGCCTCGTCGGGCTGCTCTACCTGACCTGGCTCGACCTGCGCGAGGAGCCCGTGGAGCCGATGGTCAAGCTCTTCTGGGGCTCGCTCGTCCTGCTCACGAACGTCCTCGGCTATGTGGCGCTGCGCGTGTGGCTGGTGCTCAGGCGGCGCCGGGACGCCGCGCATCGTTCAGCCTGACGAGCTTCACGGCCAGCTCCAGCGCCAGCAGGTCCTCCTCGTCGAGCCGCAGCCCGGTGACGCGCTCGATCCGGCCGAGCCGCTGGCGCAGCGTGTTGGGGTGGATGAAGAGCGTCCGCGCCGTACCCGCCACCGAGCGGCGCTGGGCGAGGTACTCCTCGAGCGTGTCGAGCAGCGCCGTGCGCCGCTTGCGGTCGTGCTCGAGCAGCGTCTCGACGGCGGTCCAGTGGCGGTCGCGCGGCGAGTCCTCCAGCCGCAGGTGGACGAGGTACTTGTAGGCGCCGAGCTGCTCGTAGCCGAGCGCCCCGCCGTCCGGGCGCAGCGTCTGCGCGATCTGGGCGGCGCGGGCCGCCTCGCGCAGCGCCTGGCGGGCCTCGGGCACGCCGCGGCCGGGGGCGGAGACCCCCAGCACGACGCGCTCGTCGCGCGCGACCTCGTCGCACGCGGCGATCACGCGCTCCGCCGCCGCGTGGTCGGGCATCAGGACGACCCCGCGGAGGCCGTCGCGGCCCGCGTCGAAGAAGCCGGCCTGGTCGCGCCCGCGCAGGCGGGCGACCAGCCGCGCGGCGGTCGCCTCCCAGTCCGGCGCGCCCGCGGCGGTCTCCGCGTGGAGGAAGAGGTGCGGGCGGCCCAGGTCGCAGCCCGCCGGCGCGGCGCGCACGACCGCGCTCTCGGCCGCGCCGCTCGCAAGGGCGTCGAGCAGCTCCTTCATCCGGTCGCGGGCGGTGAGCCGCGCGATCAGGTCCGCGCGCTCCAGGCCCATCGCCGTCTGGTCGCCGAGCGCGCGCAGCAGCTCCGTGTCGCCGGGCCCGAAGCGGCGCGGGCCGCGCGCGAGCACGCAGAGCAGCCCGAGCTGCTCCTCCGAGGCGACGAGCGGCACCGTGAGCAGCGCGGCGCCCTCGAGCTCGGGCCACAGCTCGCGGCTCGAGCGCTCACGCGCCAGCAGCTCGAGCAGCAGCGCCCCGCCCTGCGTGCGCGGGCCGGCCGCACCCGGCGGGTCGGAGGCGGCGAGGCGCAGCTCGCTCCCCGCCTCCAGCCGGAAGAGCTGGCACAGCTCGGCGCCCAGCAGCGACCGCGCGCCCGACGTCGCGGCGGAGTAGAGCTTCTCGTGCTGGGTGGCCGACGCGAGCCGCTGGGAGACCGCGGCGAGCCGCGTGAGCGCCGCGACGCGGTCGCGCGCCTCGGCGTAGAGCTGCGCGTCCTCGATGCCGCCGCCGACCAGCGTCGCGGTCGGCGTCAGCAGCTCGACCTCCTCCTCGGTGAACTCGCGCGGCGCGGCGGTATGCAGCACGATCACGCCGATCACCTCGCCCGTCCGCGCCCGGATCGGCACGGCCGCCATGGACTGCCAGCGCTCCTCCTCCAGCTCGGGGAAGT
The DNA here is from genome assembly GCA_040510855.1 of Solirubrobacteraceae bacterium. Lineage (GTDB taxonomy): Bacteria > Actinomycetota > Thermoleophilia > Solirubrobacterales > Solirubrobacteraceae > DASQMT01. The sequence goes on along the minus strand of JBEVIG010000207.1, from coordinate 16,012 downwards.
ACTTCATCCGCGGGTCGTGGAGCGCCTCGTCGCGGATCAGCGCCGGCTGCCCGGTCGACGCGACCCAGCCCGTGACGCCCTCGTCGAAGCCCATCGAGATCCGGCCCACGAACTCGGCATGGACGGGCGACGCCGCGCGGAGCAGCAGGCGGTCGCCCTCGACGAGGTAGATCAGGCACGCGTGGCAGCGCGTCGCCTCCGTGACGAGGTCGACGACACCGGCCAGGACGGCGTCGATCTCGAGCGTGGAGAAGACGGTGGAGATGACGGCCCGGAGGGTGGCGGTCTCGTCCCGGCTGCCTATGTGCACATCGCACACCTTACGGCAGCCAGGACCGGTCACGGCGTCCATTGCCGGGTCGCCGTCCCCCCGCTGATATGACTCGCGCCATGGCGATCGAGACCACCCCCTCCGCGGCGGAGCTCCGCACCCAGCTGACCGACCAGGGCGTGCAGTTCGTGTTCGCCCAGTTCGTCGACATGCACGGCAAGCCGAACGCGAAGCTGGTGCCGATCGAGCACCTCGAGGGGCTGTTCGAGGACGGTGCCGGGTTCGCCGGGTTCGCGGCCGGCGACATCGGCCAGGGCCCGCACGATCCGGACATCGCGGCGATGCCGGATCCGCGCTCCCTCACGCCGCTGCCGTGGAAGCCGGAGATCGCCCGCTTCGCCTGCGACGTGACCGTGGAGGGCGAGCCGTGGCCGTACTGCCCGCGCACGATCCTGCGCAACCAGCTCGACCGGGCGAAGGCGCTCGGCTTCGACTTCAAGGTCGGCTGCGAGCTCGAGTACTTCCTGGTGCGCCGCCGGCCGGACGGCGGGATCGAGCTCGCGGACGAGCTCGACACGCTCGACCAGCCCTGTTACGACATGCGCGCGCTCACGCGCCAGCTCCCGTTCGTGACGGACATCGCGCGCCACGTCAATTCGCTCGGCTGGGGCCTGTACGCGACGGACCACGAGGACGCGAACGGGCAGTTCGAGCAGAACTTCACCTACGACGACGCGCTCACGACGTGCGACCGGGCGGTGTTCTTCCGCTACATGGTCGAGTCGATCGCGCAGGAGCGCGGGATGCTGGCCACGTTCATGCCGAAGCCGTTCGCGAACCTCACCGGCAACGGCTGCCACTTCCACATGAGCCTGTGGGACGGCGACCGCAACGTCATGGACGCCGACCCGTCCTCCGACCCGCGCAAGCTGGGCCTGAGCAAGCAGGGCTACCACTTCATCGCGGGCCTGATGGAGCACGCGAAGGCCTACATCGCGGTCACGGCGCCGACCGTGAACTCCTACAAGCGCCTGAAGGTCGGCGACCCGCGCTCGGGCGCCACGTGGGCGCCCGTGTACGTCTCCTACGCGTACAACAACCGCACGCAGATGCTGCGCGTGCCGGCGCCGGGGCGCGTGGAGGACCGCACCGTGGACGGCTCCTGCAACCCCTACCTCGCCGCGACGGTGCTCCTGGCGGCGGGCCTCGACGGGATCGAGCGCGAGCTCGAGTGCCCGGCGCCCAATCCGATGAACCTCTACGAGTCGACGCCCGAGCAGCGGGCGGAGCTCGGGATCGACACGCTGCCGGCGAACCTGCTCGACGCGACGCGCGAGCTGGAGGCCGACGACGTGCTGCGCAAGGCCCTCGGCACGACGCCGGGCGGCGACTACCTCGACTACTTCGTGGCGTGCAAGCGCCGCGAGGTCCAGGCCGCCCACGAGCAGATCACGGCGTGGGAGCTCGACCGGTACCTCCAGCTCTTCTAAGGGAACAACGCATGTGCGGGATCGTCGGACTCTTCGCGAAGTCGCGAGAGGTGGAGGACCACCTCGGCGCGCACCTCGGCGCGATGCTGGGCCAGATGGCCGACCGCGGGCCGGACTCCGCGGGGATCGCGCTCTACCGCGAGCCCGCGCCGGACGGCATGACGAAGTACTCGCTGTACTCGCCCGATCCCGACGAGGACTGGGCCGCGCTCGGCGAGGCCGAGGTGCACTCCAGCCACGCGGTGGTGCTGCTCGACGACGCCGACGCGGAGCGGCTGCTGGCGGAGCGGCCGCACCTGCAGGTGGTGAGCGCGGGGCGGCGGATCGAGATGTTCAAGGAGGCGATCGACCCGCGCGAGTTCGTCGCCCGCTTCGGGCTCGACGGCATCGCGGGCTCGCACGGGCTGGGCCATACGCGGATGGCGACCGAGTCGAAGGTGACGACCGCGGGCGCGCACCCGTTCTCGACCGGGCTCGACCTCTGCCTGGTCCACAACGGCTCGCTCTCCAACCACAACCGGCTGCGGCAGCGGCTGCGGCGCGAGGGGATCGCGTTCGCGACGGAGAACGACACGGAGGTCGCGGCGGGCTTCCTCACCTGGCGGCTGCGCGAGGGCGACACGTTGCAGGCCGCGCTCGAGCGCTGCCTGGTCGAGCTCGACGGCTTCTACACGTTCGCGGTCGGCACGGCCGACGGCTTCGCGGTGCTGCGCGACCCGATCGCCTGCAAGCCGGCCGTGATGGCCGAGACGGACGCGTGGGTGGCAATGGCCTCCGAGTACCGGGCGATCGCCGTGCTCCCGGGCGCCGAGCAGGCGCGGGTGTGGGAGCCGGAGCCCGCGCAGGTCTACGTCTGGGAACGCGAGCCGGTCGCATGACGGTCGCCGAGGCCGTCGAGACGGTCGACCTCGCGTCGACCCCGCTGCGCGACCTCAACGCGCGGCTCCACGCGGCGGACGTCGCGCCGCGCTGGCGGGTGCTCAACCCGGCGGGCGCGCACGCGGTCGCGGTGGGGCTCGACGCCGACGTGGAGGTCGACGTCGACGGCCACGTGGGCTACTACTGCGCCGGCATGAACAAGCGCGCGACCGTGCGGGTGCACGGGAACGCGGGCGTCGGGCTGGCCGAGAACATCATGTCCGGGCGGGTCGAGGTCGACGGCTACGCCGGCCAGTCGTGCGGGGCGACCGGGCGCGGCGGCCTGATCGTGGTGCGTGGCGACGCGTCGGCGCGCTGCGGGATCTCGATGAAGGGCGTCGACATCGTCGTCTGCGGCTCCGTCGGGCACATGAGCGCGTTCATGGGGCAGAAGGGGCGGCTCGTCGTGCTCGGCGACGCGGGCGAGGCGCTCGGCGACAGCCTCTACGAGGCGCGGCTCTACGTGCGCGGCTCGGTGGGGTCGCTCGGCGCGGACTGCGTGGAGAAGGAGGTCCGCGACGAGCACGTGGCCGAGATCCGCGAGCTGCTCCAGGCCGCGGGGGCGAGCGGCGTGGACGCGGGCGGGTTCCGCCGCTACGGCTCCGCCCGCCGGCTCTACACGTTCGACAAGGACAACGCGGGGAGCTACTGAGGCGATGCGCGAGTCGGCGACCTTCGACCGGAACGTCATCGAGGAGATCCAGCGCGCGGCGCGCGAGGGGATCTACGACATCCGCGGCTGGGGCGCGAAGCGGCGGGTGCCGCACTTCGACGACCTGCTGTTCCTCGGGGCGAGCGTGTCGCGGTACCCGCTCGAGGGCTACCGCGAGCGCTGCGACACCGACGTCGTGCTCGGCGACCGGTTCGCGAGCGAGCCGCTCCGGCTGAAGATCCCGATCACGATCGCGGGGATGAGCTTCGGGGCGCTGTCGGCGCCGGCGAAGGAGGCGCTGGGGCGCGGCGCGACCGCGATGGGCACGGCGACGACGACCGGCGACGGCGGCATGACCGAGGAGGAGCGCGGGCACTCCGAGACGCTCGTCTACCAGCTCCTGCCCTCGCGCTACGGGATGAACCCGGACGACCTGCGGCGCTGCGACGCGATCGAGATCGTCATCGGCCAGGGGGCGAAGCCGGGCGGCGGCGGGATGCTGCTCGGCCAGAAGATCTCCGACCGCGTCGCCGAGATGCGCGACCTGCCGAAGGGGATCGACCAGCGCTCGGCCTGCCGGCACCCGGACTGGACGGGGCCCGACGACCTCGAGATCAAGATCGGCGAGCTCCGCGAGATCACGGACTGGAAGAAGCCGATCTTCGTCAAGGTCGGCGCGTCGCGGACGTACTACGACGTCGCGCTCGCGGTGAAGTCGGGCGCCGACGTGATCGTGCTCGACGGGATGCAGGGCGGCACGGCGGCGACGCAGGACGTGTTCATCGAGCACGTCGGCATCCCGATCCTCGCGGCGATCCCGCAGGCGGTGGAGTCGCTGCTCGAGCTCGACATGCACCGCAAGGTCCAGCTCGTCGTCTCGGGCGGGATCCGCTCGGGGGCGGACGTGGCGAAGGCGCTCGCCCTCGGCGCCGACGCGGTCTCCATCGGCGTCGGCGCGCTCATCGCGCTGGGCGACAACGCGCCGGAGCTGGCGGACGAGTACGCGAAGATCGGCACCGCGCCCGGGTTCTACGACGACTGGCACGAGGGCCGCGACCCCGCGGGCATCTCGACCCAGGACGACGACCTGGCGGCGCGCTTCGATCCCGAGCTGGGCGGCCGCCGGCTGGCGAACTACCTGCGGACGATGACGCTCGAGACCCAGACGCTCGCGCGCGCGTGCGGGAAGTCGCACGTCCACAACCTCGAGCCCGAGGACCTCGTCGCGCTCACCGTCGAGGCGGCCGCGATGGCCCGCGTCCCGCTCGCCGGGACGTCCTGGATCCCGGGACTGAACGGCACGACGTAGGCTCCGTCGTCATGCAGAAGCGTGACGTCTACCCGCCCGGCGTGCCGTGCTGGATCGACGCGACCCATCCCGACGCCGCGGCGGCGGCCGCGTTCTACAGCGACATCCTCGGCTGGGCCTACGAGGACCGGATGCCCGGCGACGCGCACTACTTCGTCGCCCAGCTCGACGGCCTCGACGCGGCCGGGTTCGCGGAGGGGGAGTCGAGCGGCTGGCTGACCTACGTGTCCGTCGAGGACGCCGACGCGGCGGCGACGCGGGTGCGCGAGGCCGGCGGGAGCGTGACGCTCGAGCCGCAGGACGTGATGGACCTCGGCCGCACCGCCGCCTTCACCGACCCCGCGGGGGCGGCCTTCGCGGTCTGGCAGCCCCGGCGCCGGCAAGGGCTGGGCGTCGTGAACGCGCCCGGGAGCTGGAACTGGAGCAACCTCCACGCGCGTGACCTCGACGGCGCGGCGACGTTCTACGGCGCCGTCTTCGGCTGGGAGGCGGAGACGATCGAGTTCGGCCCGGGCCTGGAGTCGACGATGTTCCGCCTGCCCGGCTACGGCGACTTCCTCGCGGAGCGCGACCCGGACCTGCGCGAGCGCCACGCGGACCCGTCCGTGCCGCCCGGCTTCAGCGACGCGGTCGCATGGGTGGAGCCCCTGGCGGCGGCCGGGCCGCCGCGCTGGCACGTCACGTTCTCCGCGGCCGACACGGACGCGGTCGTCGCGCGCGCGTCCGAGCTCGGCGGCGAGGTCCTCCACGCGCCCTTCGACGCCGGGCCCGTCCGCATGGCCACGCTGCGGGACCCGCAGGGCGCCGCGTTCAGCGTGAACACCTACGCCCCCGGCGCCTGACGAAGCGTCAACGTCGGACGCCGGCGCCGATCGGCGTGCCTTCCGACGTTGACGTCACGGAGACAAGTCAACGTCGGAACGGCCGCTCATGAGCAAGGGCTTCCGACGTTGGCGCCGCTCCCCCACGCGGCGGCGCGCTGGAGACCTCGGGCGACGGCGGCGTCGCGATCCGCGCCGTGCTGCCGTACGGTGCGTAGGTGCTCGTCCTGCTCCCGCCCTCGGAGGGCAAGACCGCGCCGCGCCGCGGCAAGCCCGTCGACCTCGGCGCGCTCGCCTACGCCGGGGAGCTCGAAGCCCCGCGTGCCGCGGTCCTCGGCGCCCTCGACCCGGCCTTGCGCGAGGCGCCCACCGCCGCCGCGATGAAGGTCTACACCGGCGTGCTCTACCAGGCGCTCGGGCTGCCCGAGCTGCCGGGGACCGCCCGCCGCCGCGCGCTCATCTTCAGCGGCCTCTGGGGCGTCGTGCGCCCCGGCGACCGGATCCCGGGCTACAAGCTCCCCGTCGGGGAGAAGGTCCCCGGCCTCGGCCCGCTCGCGGCCCATTGGCGCGGCCCGCTGCGCGACGCGCTGCCCGACCGCGGGCTGGTCGTCGACCTGCGCTCGGGCCCGTACGCGACGATGTGGGCGCCGCGCAGGGCGAAGCTCCTGACGGTCCGCGCGTTCACGCCCGACGGCAGGGTGATCAGCCACATGGTCAAGGCCACGCGCGGCCGCGTGGCCCGCGTCCTGCTCACCGCGCCGACCCCGCCGAGGACCCCCGAGCAGGCCCTCGAGCTGGTGATCGCGACAGGGATGCGGGCCACACTTACGGATGGTTCGCTCGACGTGATCGAGGGATAGCTCTACTTTTGGCTCGTGGCCGTTTCACGGCACCTGGACGCGTACGTGCCGAACATCGTGCTCCGGCACCTGATCGACACGCCCGAGGCCCGGACCCGCGTGGTCGACGGCACGCTGCTCTTCGCCGACATCTCGGGCTTCACGAAGCTGTCCGAGCGCCTCGCAAAGCGCGGCCGCCAGGGCGCCGAGGAGCTCGTCGACGTGCTCGGCGCGGCGTTCGCCGAGCTGCTCGCCGAGGCATACCGCAACGACGGCAGCCTGCTGAAGTTCGGCGGCGACGCGCTGCTGCTCCTGTTCGACGGCCCCGGTCACGTCGACCGGGCCGCCCGCTCCGCCTTCGGCATGCGCCGCCGGCTGCGCTCGCTGGGTGCGCTCCAGACCTCGGCGGGCAAGGTCACGCTGCGGATGTCGCAGGGCATGCACAGCGGCGCGGTGCACCTCTTCTTCGCGCAGGGCTCGTCGCACCGCGAGCTGATCGTCGGCGGGCCCGCGGCCACCGCCGTCGTCGAGATGGAGAAGCTCGCCGGCGCCGGGGAGATCGCGATCTCGTCCGCGACCGCCGCCGAGGTGCCCGAGGTCTGGCTCGGCGCGAGGCGCGGCCCCGGCTGGCTGCTCACCTCGGCGCCCAAGGGCCGCGAGCCGGGTCCGACGGAGCTGCCGTCGCGGCCGTCCACCGGCGCCGTCGAGCAGTTCCTCTCGCGCGAGGTGCGCGCGCACGTCGCCGGCGGTCAGCCGCAGCCCGAGCACCGCGTCGTCACCACCGCCTTCCTGCGCTTCGAGGGCGTCGACGGCCTGATCGCCGAGGAGGGGCTCGAGGCCGCCGCCGACGCGATCGAGGAGCTCGTCGCCCACACCCAGGCCGTCGCGGACGAGTTCGAGGTCTGCTTCCTGCAGTCCGACGTCGACGCGGACGGGGGCAAGCTGACGCTCACGGCCGGCGCGCCGCGCATGGTCGGCGACGACGAGGAGCGGATGCTGCTCGCGCTGCGCCAGATCGCCGGGCGCCCGCACCGGCTGCCGCTCCGGATCGGCGTGAACCGCGGCAGCGTCTTCTGCGGCGACGTCGGTGCCCCGTTCCGGCGCGCGTACACGATCATGGGCGACGCCGTGAACCTCGCCGCACGGCTGATGTCGCACGCCCCGGCCGGCCAGGTCTACGCCACGCCCGGCGTGCTCGAGCGGTCCGCGACCCGCTTCGCCGTCGAGCCGATGGCCGCCTTCACGGTGAAGGGCAAGCGCGAGCCGGTCGAGGCGTGGTCGGTCGGCTCGCCGCTCGGCAGCCGCGCCCGCGAGGGCATCGCCGTCCGCTTCCCCCTCGTCGGCCGCGACCCGGAGCTCGCGGCGCTCGGCGACGCGCTCGCCGGCGCCCGCGCCGGCGCCGGCCGCATCGTCGAGATCGCGGGCGAGCCGGGCATCGGCAAGACCCGCCTGGCCGAGGAGCTGCGGGCGCGCGCCGCCGGCATGTCGCGCCTGCGGGTCACGTGCGAGGCGTACACCTCGGCCACGCCCTACGTCATCTGGCGCGACCTGCTGCGCACGCTGGTCGGCGCCGCCTGGGAGGACCCGGACTCCATCGTGGGCGAGCGCCTGCGCACCGCCGTCCGCGAGCTCGAGCCGGAGCTCGAGCCGTGGCTCCCGTTGCTCGCCATCCCGCTCGGTGCCGACCTCCCACCGACGCCCGAGGTCGCCGAGCTGGCGCCCGGCTTCCGCCGCGCGCGCCTGCACGAGGTCACGCTGCGCTTCCTGCGCGCCCGGCTCCCCGACCAGACGCTGATCGAGATCGAGGACGCCCACCAGATGGACGCGGCCTCGGCCGACCTGCTGAGCGCCCTCGCCGCGGAGATCGACGAGATGCCGTGGCTGGTCGTCACCGCGCGCCGCGACGTCCGCGGCGGCTTCGTCGCGCCCGAGAGCGACAACGTGCTGCACCTGACGCCGCACGCGCTCCCGCCCGAGGCGGCGCTCGCGCTCGCCGAGGCGGTGACCGACTCGGCGCCGGTGCCGCCGCACCGCCTCCGCCTCGCGGTCGAGCGGTCGGGCGGCAACCCGCAGCTGCTGCGCGACCTCCTGCGGTCGGTCGGCGCGGGCGAGGAGACGCTGCCGGACTCGATCGAGACCGCCGCGCTCGCGCGCGTCGACCGCCTCGCCCCCGCCGAGCGCACGCTCGTGCGCCGCGCGGCCGTGCTCGGCGTCGCCTTCCACCCGCGCCACCTCGGCGACGTGCTCGACCCGGGCTTCCCGGAGCCTGACGCCGACACGTGGGACCGGCTCTCCGACGTCATCACGGAGATGGGCGAGGGCTACCTGCGCTTCCGCCGGTCCGTCGTGCGCGACGCCGCCTACGCGGCGCTCCCGTTCGCCCTGCGCCGCCGGCTGCACGCCAACGTGGCCGCGCGGCTGGCCACGGAGCGGAACTCCAGCCTGGACGAGCTCGCCCCGGCGCTCTCGCTCCATTACGCCCGCGCCGGCGACACGCCCGAGGCGTGGACCTACGCGCGGCTGGCCGCCGGGCACGCCTCGCAGCGGCTGGCGTTCGCCGACGCGGCGGTGCTCCTGCGCCGCGCGCTCGAGGCCGCGCGGGTGCTCGCGGTGAGCGAGCACCGGCTCGCGGAGACATGGGAGGCGCTCGCCGACGCCCTGGCCCACACGGGCGAGCTCGCCGACGCGCACGCCGCGCTGCGCGCGGCGCGCGACCAGGTCCGCGACGACCACGTCCGCACGGCCGAGCTGCTGCTCGCCCACGCCCGGCTCGCCGATCGGGCCGGGAACGTTCCCGCCGCCGTCCGGTGGGGAAATCGTGCGCTGCGGCTCGTGGAGAGCGAACGCGATCCGGCAGCGGTGGCCTGCCGCGCGCAGACGCTCTCCATGCTGGCGGGGATGCGGCAGCGCGAAGGCCGCACGCACGACGCCATCGCCCTCTGCCGGCGCGTGATCGCGGACGCCGAGCACGGTGCGGAGGCCGATCCCGGGCTCGCCGCCTCGCTCGCCCACGCCTGGTTCATCCTCGACTGGGCGCTCTATGACGCCGGCCGGGCGGAGGAGGCCACGCACTCGCGTGGCGCACTCGCCATCTACGAGCGACTCGGCGACCTCGACCGCCAGGCCGCGGTGCTCAACAACCTCGGCGGCTTCGCCTACCACGAGGGCCGCTGGCACGACGCCGTCGAGCTCTATCAGCGCGCGGCCGAGGCGTCCGAGCGTGCGGGCGACACGGCGAACGCCGCGTTCGGCGCCTGCAACACCGGCGAGGTGCTCAGCGACCAGGGGCTGCTCGACGAGGCCCGCCACCAGCTCCGCCGCGCACTGCGCATCTGGCGCGGCTCCGAGTACGACTGGGGCACGGCGTTCGCCACGACGCTGCTCGGCCGCGCCGCCGTACGCGCCGGCCACCACGCGGAAGGCCGCGACCTCCTCGAGCAGGGATACAACGACTTCCAGCGCCTGCGCGCGCTGTCCGACTCGGCGCTCGCCGAGGCCTACATCGCCGAGGCGCTCGCCTTCGCGGAACGGCCGGACGCGGCACTGCTCGCCGCCGACCGCGCGCTCCGGGAGGCCGAGCGCGCGGCGCCGCTCCTGCACCGCGTGCGCGGCTTCGCGCTCGCGCAGCTCGGCGACGACGACGGCGCACTCCACGCGCTCAACGCATCGCTGCGCGACGCGGAGGCGCGCGGCAACGCCTACGAGGTCGCGGTCACGCTCGACGCCCTGGCGGCGCTGGGCGGCGCCCCCTCCGGCAGCGCCGCGCGGTGCGCGGCGCTGCTCGAGCAGCTCGGCGTGGAGGCCTTGCCGGCACCCCCGCTCAGGTCCGCATCCCGGGATCGCCGGGCTGCAGCAAGACGTTGATCACGCCGTTGCCCGTGCCGGTCTTCTGGCGCTTGCTCACGCACGGGGGCGCGCCGCAGTCGGGCAGCAGGCCCTCGTAGACGGGGTCCGGGACGCCGTCCCCGTTCCAGTCGTAGCTGCCGTCGACTACCGCCATGCCGGTGCGCGTCGCGAACGGGCGCGGCGAGGCGAAGCAGACCTGCAGGAACGACGCGCCGTTGTTGGGCAAGAGCTGCATCGTCTTCTTGTCGATGTTGAACTCGCCCGTTTTCTCGCGGTTGCCGGTGACGTCGAACACCACGGCGCTCGCGGTCAACTCGTCATAGCCCTCGCAGTCGAGTGTCAGCCCGGCGCCGACGGAGAGCCGCAAGATGCCTGCATCCGGATCCGCGTTCGGCAGGCCGGTGACGGTCACCGAGGAGCGGTTGATCGCCGCCGTGCCCGAGCAGGTCACGTCCTCGTCGCACCGCACGACTTCGGTGTCCACGCTGAAGACCGGCGTGAACACGGTGGCGAAGCCGGGTGCGGAGGCCTGGAGCGAGTACTGGCCGGGCGAGCCGATCGAGAGGCCCGTGAACGCGGCGACGCCGCCGGACGTGGTCCGCGTCGTCGTCCCGCTGAGCGGCCCGAAGCCGGAGCCCGGGGCGAGCGAGACCGTGATCGGCACCGACGCGCCCGGGAGCGGCTGCCCGGAGGCGTCCACGACGAGGACGGTCGGGGCAGGACCGGACGGGTCGTACGGCGTGCCCGTGATCGCGGCGCCGACCTCCGCGGGCGCCGGGAGCGTGCCCCAGGCGAGACCGCAGCCGCCGGAGACCGGCGTCACGAGGTCACCGATCACGGCCACGTTGTTGCCGGGCGGGCCGTTGAACTGGTTCGACTGCTTGGCGAGCACCGACCAGGCGCCGTCGCCGCTGTAGGAGCACGGGATGGAGACGGTGATGTCGACGCTGAGCGACTCGCCGGCCTGGAGGTCCATGTTGCGGAGCTCGACCGTGCCGTTGCGCCCGGCCGGAGACACGAGCGTGAACGGCGGTGTGACGTTCGCGGAGCCGACCTGCTGCTGCGCGCCCGCGGGATTGCTGAACGTGACGGTGAACGTCGACGTGCTCCCGGCGACCGCCTCGCCGGCGAGGTCCACGTTCACGATCTTGCCCGACTGGGCGTCCGCTGCCGGCGCGAACGCCAGCAGCGCGAGCAGCGCACCCGCGACCGGGGCCGCCCTCCGGCTGATCCAAGACTTCATGAGTTGTCTTCCCTTCCCCTCGGGACGTTCCGTGTCCCTGCCGAGCGCGAGCTTACCGGAAGTCAGTCAAGTGCGTGAGTGAGCCTCATCACGTCGTCTTGACGATGAGGACAGAGCACGGAGCGTGGTGCGAGACGGTGTTGGGCACGCTGCCGAGGACCTTGCGCTCCATGCCCTTGTTGCCGATCACGAGCAGGTCCGCGCCGACGGACTCGGCGACCTCGACGAGCACCTTCGCCGCGTCGCCCTGGCGCGCCTCGCTCGTCCAGCTCAGCCCGCGCTCCTCGGCGCGCTCCTCGCACTCGCGCAGGGTCGCCTCGACGTCCTCCGCCGGGTTGATCATCCACTGCAGCTCCTCCGGCGCGTCGCGCCCCTCGCGCTTGAGGCGCGTGCCGCTCACCGGCACGTAGGCGGAGATGAAGACGATCTTCGCCTCGTAGCGTCGGGCGAGATCGATCGCGAAATCGACCGCCTTCGAGGCGGTGCCTGACCCGTCGGTGCCGACCGCGACCGTTTGAACCATGTGCGCCTTTCGTGAGAGGGTGGTGCCTTCGATCAACCGCCAGATCCGGAGCATATGGTGCGACGACGGACCGCCGTGCAATTCCTGGCCTTCCTGCTCCTCGTGGCGGGGCTCGCCTACCTCGTGATCTCGAGCGCCGACTCGTGGGCGGACTGGGTCGTGTTCGGCGTCCTCGTGCTGACCGCGCTCGGCGCGGCGCTCGCCGTGCACGAGTCGCGCTGGGGCGTCAGCCGCGGCCGGCCGATCAGCCGGTCGTCCGAGCGGCGCTGAGCAGGCGCGCTCGCAGGTAGCCTGCGGGCATGGCCCGAGAGGACACCGAAGACGCCTCGGTGGCGCCCGTCGTCGGCCCGGACGACCCGCGCCGCTTCACCGACTCGGGGATCGAGGTGCAGCCGCTCTACACGAGCGCCGACGTTCCGGACGACCTCGACGAGCTGCTCGGCGAGCCGGGCGGGTTCCCGTTCACCCGCGGCCCGCACCGCGAGATGTACCGCCGGCAGCTCTGGACGATGCGCCAGTACGCGGGCTACGCGTCGGCGAAGGAGTCCAACGAGCGCTACAAGTACCTCCTCGCGCACGGCTCGACGGGCCTCTCGATGGCCTTCGACCTGCCCACGCAGCTCGGCCTGGACTCCGACGACCCGCGCTGCCTCGGCGAGGTCGGCCGCACCGGAGTCGCGATCGACACGCTCGACGACATGCGGACCGCCTTCGACGGGATCCCGCTCGACGAGGTCTCCACGTCGATGACGATCAACGCGCCGGCGGCCGTGCTGCTCCTGCTCTACCAGCTCGTCGGCGAGGAGCAGGGCGTGGCGCCCGAGCAGCTGCGCGGCACGGTGCAGAACGACATCCTCAAGGAGTACATCGCCCGCGGGAACTTCATCTACCCGCCCGTTCCCTCGATGCGGCTGACGACGGACCTGTTCGCCTACTGCGCCGAGCACGTGCCGCGCTGGAACACGGTCTCCATCTCGGGCTACCACTTCCGCGAGAAGGGCGCGTCCGCGGTCCAGGAGGTCGCGTTCACGCTCGCGAACGGCTTCGCCTACGTGCAGGCCGCGATCGACGCCGGGCTGCAGGTCGACGCGTTCGCGCCGCGGCTCGCCTTCTTCTTCAACGGCCACAACAACGTCTTCCAGGAGGTGGCGAAATTCCGCGCCGCCCGGCGGATCTGGGCCCGGGAGATGCGCGACCGCTTCGGGGCGACGAACCCCAAGGCGATGACGATGCGCTTCCACACGCAGACGGGCGGCGTCACGCTCACCGCGCAGCAGCCGGTCAACAACATCGTGCGCGTCGCGCTGCAGGCCTTCGCGGCGGTCTGCGGCGGCACCCAGTCGCTGCACACGAACGGCTTCGACGAGGCGCTCGCGCTGCCGTCGGAGCGCGCCGCGAAGATCGCGCTGCGCACCCAGCAGATCGTGGCGCACGAGTCGGGCGCGGCCGACACCGTCGACCCGTTCGCCGGCTCGTACTTCGTCGAGGCGCTCACGGACGAGATCGAGCAGCGCGCACGGGGGCTGATCGGTCGCGTGGACGAGCTCGGCGGCTCCGTGAACGCGATCGGCTTCATCAAGACGGAGATCGAGGAGTCGGCCTTCGGCTACCACGAGCGCTACCGGACGGGGCAGGACGTCGTCGTCGGCGTGAATCGGTACGAGGAGGACGACGCGGAGGTCGAGGAGATCCTCCGCGTCGACCCCGGCGCGGAGCAGGCCCAGGTGGAGCGGCTGCGGGCGTTCAAGGCCGGCCGCGACCAGGAGCTCGCCGCGACCCGGCTGGAGGAGCTGCGCGCGGTCTGCCGCGGCGACGGCAACCTGCTGCCGCCGATCCGCCAGGCGCTCAAGGACTCGTGCTCGCTCGGCGAGGTCTGCGGCGCGATGCGCGACGTCTTCGGCGAGTACCAGCCGGAATCCTAGGCGTACCGGCGCGTCGCACCGGGAACCTGTGCCACGATCGCACAGGGGTACGACCGAGGGAGCTCGTCGATGATGCGCAGGGTGCTGTGGGGAGCGACGGCGGTGGTCGCCGCGGCGATGCTCGCGGCATCGCCGGCGCAGGCGGCGTTCGAGGTGACGGCGTTCTCGCTCACGCCGTCGACCGCGAGGGCGGGCGCGAACGCGGACGTCACGATCGTCGCGGGCTTCACGCCGTACCCCAGCGTGCTCTCGCCGGTGCCCGAGCAGCCGCGCCGCGTGGTCTTCCACCTCCCGCCCGGCCTGTCCGGCGACCCGTTCGCCACCCCGAAGTGCACCGAGGCGCAGTACCAGGCCGCCGCCTGCCCGGCGAACACGCAGGTCGGCGAGGTGGCGGTCCAGGCCAGGACGGCGGCCGCGCTGCCGGCGAACGCGAGCGGCGGCGTCTTCAACCTCGTCCCGAAGGGCGCCGAGCCCGCGCGGCTCGGCGCGGTCGTGCAGCCCGACATCGGCGGGTCGCCGCTGCTGGTCCCGACGGTGATCCAGGTCCGTGCCGCGGACGGCGGCCTCGACTCGGTGATCCCCGAGCTGCCCCGGAAGGCGATGGGGCTCGACATCTACACGGAGCGGATGACGTTCACGCTCTTCGGCAAGCCGCCGGGCGCGAAGGGCGCGTTCATGCGCAACCCGACGTCGTGCGGACCCGCGACGTCGACGATCGCCGCGACGCCGTACACCGAGGGCGCCAAGCCCGTCACGCGGTCGAGCCGGTTCACGCCCACGGACTGCGGCGCGCTGCCGTTCGCCCCGCGCATCGAGGCCTCGATCGGCGCCAACGGCAGGACGGGGAAGTCCACGTTGCCCCCGATCCGCACCGTGGTGCGCCAGGGCGAGGGCGAGGCGAACCAGAAGGCGGTCTCCGTCACGCTCCCGCCGGTCGCCGCGCCCAACTTCGCGCGGCTGGGCGTCACCTGCCAGCCCGAGCTCGCGCTCACCCGCGGCTGCCCGGACACGACCCGGGTCGGCACGGTCGAGGCCGCGACGCCGCTGCTCGCGAAGCCGCTCGGCGGCAGCGTCTTCCTCACCGCCAATCCGGTGGCCGGCGGCCTGCCCAAGCTCACGATCCAGCTCGACGACCCGATCCCGCTGCGGCTCGACGGCACGCCCGAGCTGACGCCGCAGGGCATCCGCACGACGTTCACGGGGCTGCCCGACGCGCCGCTCACGCGCTTCCAGCTGAACCTCGACGGCCTGTTCCAGCTCGGCGCCGACCTCTGCACGTCCGCGCCGCCCACCGTCGCCGCCACGTTCGCGGGCCAGTCCGGCGCCACGGCGTCCGACACGCAGGCGATGCGCGTGCTCGGCTGCACGCCGCCGCCCACCGTCAAGGCGAGGATCTCCCGCCTGCGCTCGGGCAAGCCGCGGGTGAAGGTGCGGGTCGCGGCGGCCGCGGGCGCGCCCGCGTTGACGCGCGTCGACGTGAGCCTGCCGTCCGCGCTGAAGGTGAAGCGCAAGCGGCGCGTCGCCACGAGCGCGGGCACCGCGAAGCTGACCCGCGGGGGCGACCTGCGGATCACGCTGCCCGGCGGCACGCGCGCCGTCAAGGCCAAGCTGCGCAAGGGCGCGCTCAAGGCCGGGCGCAAGCTCCGGCGGGCGCGCAAGCCGCGCCGGCAGGAGGTGCTGGTGCTCGTCCGCGACGCCGACGGCCTGCGCCCGCCGGTCGCGCTGAAGGTGAAGCCGAGGCGCGGCGCATAGACTGCGCCGCGCGATGCGCGAGAAAGCCCTCGAGACCAACGCCGAGAAGCTCGACCAGCTCCAGGAGCTGCGGGACTCCGCGATCCACCACGCCTCCGAGAAGGCGGTGGAGAAGCAGCACGCGAAGGGCAAGTACACCGCGCGCGAGCGCATCGAGAAGCTGCTCGACCCCGGCTCGTTCCAGGAACTCGACACCTACGTGCGCCACCGGACGCACGACTTCGGCATGGACAAGTCGCGGCCGTGGGGCGACGCGGTCGTCACCGGCCACGGGACGATCGACGGCCGCCGCGTGTGCGTCTTCAGCCAGGACTTCACCGTCTTCGGCGGCTCGCTCGGCGAGGTCATGAGCGAGAAGATCTGCAAGGTGATGGACCTGGCGGCGAAGATCGGCTGCCCGGTCATCGGCATCAACGACTCGGGCGG
>JBEVIG010000206.1:0-7365 GCA_040510855.1 Solirubrobacteraceae bacterium | reverse complement strand
GCTACACGGGCGACTTCCTCTCCTACGACGTCCCCGTGACGATCTGGGACGGCAACGGGAGCGGGCCGTGAAGCGGCTGACCGCGGTCTTCGCCGCCGCGCTCGTCGTGGTCGTCGGCCTCGCCGCCGGCGCGATCGCCCGCGAGCGGCCGGCGGCGATGGAGCAGATGGCGGCCGCCAACGGCGCCCTCGCGCTCACGAACAGCGCCGCCGGCGCCGCGATCATCACCGCGCACGGGCTCATGCCCGGCCAGGCGACGTCGGGCACGCTCAGGCTCGGCAACACCGGCGAGGCAACGGGCCTGCTCGTCCTCGCCCGGACGTCGATCCACGACCAGCCCGGGCCGTACGGCGGCCGGCTGTCGGACGTGCTCACGCTCCTGATCGAGGACGTCTCCGTCGCGAGCAAGCCGCGCGAGGTCTTCTACGGCGAGCTCGGCGGGCTCGAGCGCGTGGCGCTCGACGCGCTCGCGGGCGGCACCGCGCGCACCTACCGCTTCACCGTCGAGTTCCCGGACACGGGCCCGGGCGGCGCCGACAACGCGTACATGGGCTCGTCCGTGCGCTTCGACTACCAGTGGCGCGCCGAGGCGCTCCCGGTGCCGCCGAAGGTCACGCCGACGCCCACGCCCGGCACGGGCCAGAAGCCGCCCGGCGGCGGCCCCGTCGACCCGGGCCCCGGCCCGCAGGGCGAGACGCCGAACGGTCCCTCGCGCGCCCCGTTCATCTACCTGAAGATCCCGCACCAGCGCGTGATGCACACCGCCGCGGTGCGCCTCTACGCCCGCTGCAGCGCCCGCTGCAAGGTCCGCTTCTCCGGCCGTGCCCAGACCGCGCCGCGGGCCAAGCGCGCCAAGCGCAAGCCGCTGCTGCGCCGCGGGCTCTTCCGCGGGGAGCACACGCGCCGCAGGGTCGGGACGAAGCAGCGCAAGCTGCTCAAGCTCAAGCTCACCCGCCGCGGCCGCGCCGTGCTCCGCAAGGAGCTCGACACCAAGGCGCGCGTCGGCGTCGTCATCCGCGCCCGGGTGAAGGGCAAGCACGGCACGCGCACGGTCAAGCGCCGCATCGTGCTCCACACCACGATCATCCGGGACGGGAAGCGCATCTCGGGCCGCTGACCGGGTACGAGCCGGTCATGGGCTACGACAAGGTGAACCTCGGCGACGTGACCGACCAGGCGGCCGAGCACGGCTTCGGCGAGCTGCAGGAGGCGCGGTTCCCGCGCGAGGACGTCGGGACGGAGGCGAGCGGGCTCGCGCACATCAAGGTCAAGCCGGGGCAGCGGCAGCCGTTCGCCCACAAGCACGGCGAGGCCGAGGAGCTGCACGTGATCCTCTCCGGCTCCGGGACGATGAAGGTCGACAACGAGCTGATCGAGGTCGCGGCGCTCGACGTGGTCCGCGTCGACCCGGGCTCGGCGCGCGCGTTCGAGGCGGGCGGCGAGGGGCTCGAGTACCTCGTCTTCAGCCCCCGCCACGGCGGCGACGCCGAGATCGTCAAGGACTTCTGGGGCTGAGCTCGGCGGCCACCCGGTGGCCGCTCTCGATCGCGCCGTCCATGAACGACGGCCAGCGCAACGCCGTGTGCGCGCCGGCGAAGTGCACGCGGCCCTCGGCCTCGCGCAGCGCGCTCCAGGCCGAATGGACCTGGCCCGGCCGGAGCACCGCCCAGGTGCCGCGGCTGTAGGGGTCGCCCACCCAGTCGTGGGCGTGGACGCCGACGACCTCACCCTCCGGCGCGAGCTCGGCGAACGCCGCGGCGACCGCCGCGTGGTCGTGGACGTCGAGCGCCGCCGCCGACGGCCCGAAGCAGACGAGCACCGTGCTGCCGTCGGCGGCCGTCGCCATCGCGCCGGCGTTGTCGAGCTCGGCGCCCTCCGCGAGCGCGAAGAAGTCGTCCGGCACGCCGCGGGCGAGCACCCAGACCTTGACGCCCTGGCCCGCATGGTTCTCGGCCGCGGCGCGGGACTTGGCCTCGGAGAGCGGCGGGTCGAATTCGATGCCCGCGAGCGCGCCGACCGGCGCCGTCACCACGACCGCGTCGGCGTGGAGCTCCTCGCCCGCCGCGGTCGTGACCGTCGCGCGCTCCGCGTCCTGGGCGATCCGCGCGACCGGCGTCCCGAGGCGGATCTCGCCGCGCACGTCGCCGGCGATCGCCTGGTAGAGCGCCGCCGTCCCGTCGCGGAAGCGCCAGCCGAGCACGGCCGCCTCGAGGTGCCGCCAGACGGACCAGCCGGCGGCCGAGATCCAGCGGATGAACTCGAGCATGGAGACGTCGGCCACCGGTGCCGAGCCGCAGGCCGCGATCCAGAGGTCCGCGAGCACGCGCACGCGGCCGTCCACCCCCTGCGCGTCGAGCCACGCCGGTGCGGGGACATCGAGGTCCTCGAGCCCCTGCGCGTCGGGCGGCAGCGCGGGGTCGTGGCGCCGCGCGGCCGCGAGGAGCGCGCCGACGAGGCGCTCGAGCTCGCCGAGGTCGCCGACGTCGAGCGGCCACGAGCGGTCGATCCGCTCGCCGCCGAGCACCCAGCGCATCCGCGCGGGGAGCGGGTCGTGGTCGCGGGCGACGCCGTAGCGGTCCGCCTCCGCCCACACCGAGGGCTGGCAGTCGGCGACCCACGCGCCGCCCATGTCCAGGTCAAGCCCGCCGAGCGCGTCGCGCTGCACCCACACGCGCCCGCCGATCCGGTCGCGCGCCTCCAGCACGCGCACCGTGCAGCCACGGGCCTCGAGCTCGCGGGCGGCGACGAGGCCGCTGAGGCCCGCGCCCACCACCACGACGTCGCTCAAGTCCCGCCGCCGCCGTGGAAGACGCCCTCCGTCTGCCGGGCCTGGATCTGGGGGTAGTCGAGCTCGGGCAGCTCCTCGAGGTCGTCCGCCTCCTCGACGAGGAACTCGAGCACCTTGCCGTCGCAGGCGAGGCCGAGCGCGGTGATCACGCGATCGGGCGGCTCGTCCTCCTCGCCGGCGATCGCGTACATGACGTCGGCGAACCAGTGCGTGCTGCGCCCCTTCAGGCGCGGCTCGAGCACGTCGGCCCACGCGAGCACCGCGATCAGCGACCGGTCGTACTCGCGGTCGAAGTCGCCCTGGCGCATCACCGTCAGCAGCCGCTCGTAGCGGCGCGCGAGCGGGACGCGGTTGATCAGCCGCTTGCCGTCGACGATCTTGAGCTGCTGGAGCTCGAGCAGCGCCGCCTTCTCGATCCGCTTGCCGAGCCGCCGCAGGCCGCGCGCGCTCCTCGGCATCCCGGCGCTCTGGTACACGCCGGCCGCGCCGAACGCCGTCCGCCGCCGCTTCCGCTCCGTCGGGAACCGCTTGCAGGTCGCGGGGTCGAAGCTCAGCAGTGCGAGCTCAGCGGGCAGTGTCAGTGTCCGTCCGGGCACGGTCCACGGACGATGTCAGATCCGCCGCGAACTGGCGAGAGATTCCCTGCAGAGCTGGACCAAAGGCGGATAGGGTCGGTTCATGACGCGCAGCGGTCGGGTGTCGTCACTGGTCGTCGTCCTCGCGCTGGCCGAAGCCGCGCCGGCCGTCGCCGTCACGCCCGATCTGCCCGACGCGCCGCCGCTGCGCGACCGGGACTACTTCGCGCTCGCGGACGCGATCGTCGTCGGCAGCCCGGCGCGCTGGGACGAGGGCGTCTACCACCCGTCCGGCCGGAGCCCCGACACGCGGACGAACGCCAACTTCCTGCTGGTCCACGCCGTCGCGGCGCGCGAGGGCCATGTCGGGCCGGCGCGGGCAGACGACCGCGCGCTGACGCTCGCCGCCCGCTTCACGCGCCCGCCGGCGCACCTGGCGCGGGCGCCCTTCCCGCCCTCGGTGTGCTGGGCGACGCGCCTGAACACCGCGGAGCGCGACCACATCTCGCTCGACCCGCAGGTCGCCGAGGCGCTCGCGAGCGCCTACGCGGCGCGCCGCGAGCTGGACATGCCCCGGTCGCTGGCGCGCCGCGTCCGCTCCGCCGTCGAGCGCTGCGCACACCTCCCGTCCTGGCGCTGGCCCTCGATCGTGCTCAACCAGCTCAACTGGAACACGCAGCTCTATGTCGCCGCCGCGGACGTCAGCGGCCACGGCGACCTGCTCCGCCGCGACTACCGGCTCCAGCTCGTGCGCTTCGTCCGCGGGATCCGGACGCATCTCGGGCCGGGATACAGCTTCCGCTACAGCCCGTTCCGGCCCGCCTCCGCACCGCTCAACCTGGACGCGCCGGAGTACGCGACGCTCGTGGCCTCGAGCCTCGGCGCGTACGAGCAGGCCCGCGCGGCCGGCATGGCGCCGATCGGCGGCAAGTGGCTGCTGCGCGCGTGGGTGCGGCGGCTCGTCGCGGGCTCGTGGACCCACGCCGGCTACCTGAACTGGGACACGGGCTACGGACGGCAGCGCTGGAACTCCGGCCAGTACTGGGCGCTGGCGCAGCACGGACTGCTGCGGCTCGCCACCGCGCGCACGTTCTGGCCCGGGCCGCGCTACGGCCCGTGGATGAAGGCGATGTTCGACCGCGGCCTGCTGCTCTTCGCCGACTGGGCGCGCGCCGCGCGCGACGAGGTCGCCCCGCAGCGGCCGTTCGGCGTGCACGCGCGGCACGAGAACCACGCGGTCTACGCGTCGCGGATCGCCGGCAACGCCGCCCGCGCGGTCGCCGCGGGCCTCGGCCGCCGTCCTGCCGAGGACCCGCCGCCGCTGTACGCCTTCGACCCGGACACCCGCCGCCTCGCGGTGAGCACGGCGCGCTACTCGACGGCGATCGTGCCGAACAACCGCGGCGCGTTCGCGTACGGGGGGATCGGCCCCGCGCGCCTGTTCGGACCGGGGCAGCGGCCCGTGGCGAACGTCGGGGGCCGGCCGCCGTGCGCCATCGGCATCGTCGTCCGGGACGCGGCGGGCACGCGCCTGGTCGCCTCGCAGGACGGCCGCCCGGGCAGCCTCCGGCTGACGGACGCGCCGGGCGGGACCCGCCGGCGCCCGTACTCCGCCAAGCCGCTGGCCGGGCCGTTCGACGAGCTGCGCGCCGTCGGCTCCGTCACCGGGGCCGGCGTCCGGATCACCGCGGCGCACCGCTTCGGCCCGTCCTCGATCACGACGCACTGGCGGGTCGACGCGGGCGGGCGGCCCGTCACCGTCGACCTCCACCTCCCGACCTGGGGACCGAGCACCCGCGTGCGGGCGGAGCGCCGCCGCGGCCGGCCCGTGACGCTCCGCCGGCACGGCGGTCGCGCGCTGCGGCTCGAGGCCGTCCGCCGCCTCCGCCTCGGCCGCCGCGGCTACGAGGCCACCGTCACGGGCGCGCCGGACGGGGCGCGCGTGCGCGCGATCCCCGCGCGGGGCCAGCGGACCAACCCGCGCCCGGGCCCGACGGTCCGCGTCCGGCTCGCCGCCGGCCGCCGCACGGGCACGCTGCGGGTCACCACGCGACTCCGGCCGGTCGGGACCGTGCGCTAGCCTCGCAAGCACGATGTCGCACGAGCAGCCAGATCGCCCCCAGGAGAACCTGGGCTGGCTGCTGGCCACGGTGAGCCATGCGTTCACCACGGAGCTGACCGCGAAGCTCGAGGCCCTGAGCGTGTCGCCGCGCGCGCATTGCGTGCTCTCCACCGCCCTCCAGGGCGAGTACACGCAGACCGCGCTCGCGCAGGCGATCGGGCTCGACAAGACGACGATGGTCGTCACGATCGACGCGCTCGAGCTGGCGGGCCTCGTCGAGCGGCGCACGTCCGGCACGGACCGGCGCGCCCGCGTGATCGCCGTGACCGACGCGGGCCGCGCGAAGGTGGCCGAGGGCGAGGCGCTCGTCGCCGAGGTCCAGGCCGAGGTGCTCGGCAGCCTCCCCGCGCGCCAGCGCGAGGGCCTGATGGCGGCGCTGCAGACGCTGGTCGAGGGCCGGCTCTGCACGACCGCCGAGTGCTCGCACCCGGTCCGCCGCCGCCGGAGCGCCGCGGCCGCCTGAGATCATCTCGCACGAAACAGTTTCGTAACAGACGATCTGATACGGTCACGTCCATGTCTGACGTGACGACCTCCCCACCCGTCCGCTCCCGCTGGCTCGCCCTCGTCGTCCTCTGCGCGGGGATGCTGATGATCATCCTCGACGGCACGATCGTGAACGTCGCGCTGCCGTCCATCCAGGACGACCTCGGCTTCTCGCAGGCCGATCTCGCGTGGGTCGTGAACGCCTACCTCATCGCCTTCGGCGGCCTGCTGCTCCTCGCGGGCCGGCTCGGCGACCTGATCGGGCGCAAGCGGATGTTCCTCTCCGGCCTCGTGCTCTTCACGCTGGCCTCGCTCCTCTGCGGCCTGGCGACGAGCCAGGGCCTGCTGATCGGCGCGCGCTTCCTGCAGGGCGTCGGCGGCGCGATGACCTCCGCCGTCATCCTCGGCATGATCGTGACGATGTTCCCGGAGCCCCGGGAGCAGGCGAAGGCGATCGGCATCTACTCCTTCGTCGCCTCCGCCGGCGCCTCGATCGGCCTGCTGGCCGGCGGCGTGCTCACCGAGGCGATCTCGTGGCACTGGATCTTCTTCGTCAACGTGCCGATCGGCGTCGCCACGGCCGTCCTCGCCCTGCGGCTGATCGCGCACGAGGAGGGGCTCGGGTTGCGCCACGGCGCCGACGTCCTCGGCGCGGTGCTCGTGACCGGCTCGCTGATGCTCGGCGTCTACACGATCGTGGAGGCGGGGAGCAACGGCTGGGGCTCGGCGCAGACGCTCGGCCAGGGCCTCGTCGCGCTCGCGCTGATGGCCTTCTTCCTCGCCCGCCAGGCGATCGCCGCCGAGCCGCTGCTGCCGCTGCGCCTGTTCCGGTCGCGCAACGTCTCAGGGGCGAACGTGATCCTGATGCTGCTCGTGGCCGGCCTGTTCGGCATGTTCTTCCTCGGCTCGCTCTACCTCGAGCGCGTCCTCGGCTACGAGGCGATCGAGATCGGCCTCGCCTTCCTGCCCGTGTCGGTCGGCATCGGCGTCCTCTCGCTGTTCGTCTCGCCGCGGCTGGGTCTCAAGTTCGGCCCGCGTGCCGTGCTGCTCGGCGGCCTCACGCTGATCACGCTCGCGCTGCTGTGGATGGCGCGGCTGCCGGTCGAGGGCGAGTTCCTCGTCGACCTGCTGCCGGCGATGCTGCTGCTCGGCGCGGGCGCCGGCATCTCGTTCCCGCAGATCATGACCCTGGCGATGTCCTCGGCCACGCCGCAGGACTCGGGCCTGCTCTCCGGCCTGATCAACACGACCCAGCAGGTCGGCGCGGCGATCGGCCTCGCGGTGCTGGCGACGCTCGCCACCGAGCGCAGCGAGGAGCTGGTGCGCGAGGGCGCGACCGGCGCGAGCGCGCTGACGAGCGGCTACACGCTCGCCTTCGCGATCGGCGCCGGCTT
>JBEVIG010000205.1:0-11010 GCA_040510855.1 Solirubrobacteraceae bacterium | reverse complement strand
GACCACCTTCACGGCGTCCGAGTACATGGCCAGATCCTTCGGGCAGGACACGAGGAAGTAGTCGAGCGCCCCGAGCGTCTGCGCTTCGCGGATCCGCTGCTCGCTCGGCTGCTCCTCGGTCTCCGGGCCGTCCATCATCCACCGCCTCGACGCACGCCATGCAGGTCGTGCACGACCACAGCACCTCGTCCGAGATCAGCGGCTCGTCCCCGTTGCCGTGGTACAGCCGGTCGCGCAAGTCGAGGATGAGCTGACGAGGCGCCAGCGGCGTGCCGCCGGCGGTGGCCGGGCACACCTCGGTGCAACGGCCGCACTCGGTGCACGTGAACGCGTCGAGCACCTGCTTCCAGTTCAGATCGCCGAGCGAGGCGACGCCGACGCTCCCTTCCGCCGGGCGGTTGAGCGCGGCCACCGGCGCGGCCGGCACGTGCGTTATCTCCAGCGGCCGCGCGACCTCGCGCGGCGGCAGCTTGGCGAAGAACAGGTTCGGGATCGCCGTGAGGATGTGGAAGTGCTTCGTCAATGGCAGCAGGCACAGGAACACGAGCACCGTGACGTTGTGCAGCCACCACCCGGCCTCCGACGACGCGTGGTCGTACAGCAGCCCGCCGACCACGATGAAGAGGATGAAGAGGAGGATCAGGACGCCCTCCCAGTGGGGCTTGTCGCGGTAGCGCTGCTCGGCGCGGCGCAGGCCGAACAGGCGCGGGGTGTGGGCGATCAGTCGCCGGTAAAGCATGTACAGCACGCCGACGGCGACGATCGCCTCTACCACGTCCCGAGCCACGGCGAACGGCGGGCCGAGCAGCTCACTCTCGGCGAGCCCGGGGAGGCTCCAGTCCGCGTCGAACGCCCGGCCGTAGAGCGTGACCACCTGGATCATCAGGACGACGAAGCCCCAGAAGATCAGCGCGTGCATGATCCCGGCCGGCTGCTCGCCGGACAGGAACTTCCGCTGACCGAGGCCATAGACGACCGCGCGCTTCAGGCGCTCGGGGATCCGGTCGAGGCGACCGGCAGGGCGCGCGGCGAACAGGAGCCGCGCCCGGCTCGCGATGATCACGGCGAAGACGATCAGCCCGATCGCGCACACGATCGCGAACGCGACGGGACTCATCCGTGCAGCGTCGCCGATCGGCACGCGGACCTCATCAGCCGCTTTCCGCGTCTCGACTGCGGATAGCTACGGATCGGCTGAGGACTCCTCCACGGATGTGGCGACGGCCCGCAGCCGACAGGCTTGGAGAATGATCACGATCGCGACCAAGTGGGTCTACGACTTCACCGAGGGCTCGCGCGAGATGCGCGAGCTGCTCGGCGGCAAGGGCAGCGGGATCGCCGAGATGACGCGCGTGCTCGAGCCCGGGCTCGTGCCGGCCGGCTTCACGATCACCACCGAGGCGTGCGTGGCCTATATGCGCGACGGCAACGTCCCCGCCGGCTACGCCGAGGCGGTGGACGCCGCGATCGCGCGGCTGGAGGCGCAGGCCGGCCGGCGGCTCGGCGACCCCGCCGATCCTCTGCTCGTCTCCGTCCGCAGCGGCGCCCGCGACTCGATGCCGGGGATGATGGACACGGTCCTCAACCTCGGGCTCAACGAAGTGTCGGTGGCCGGGCTGGCCGAAGCGACCGGCAACCCGCGGTTCGCCTGGGACTCCTACCGGCGCCTGGTGCAGATGTTCGGCGACGTGGTCTGCGGCGTGCCCGGCTCGAAGTTCGAGGACGAGATCGCCGCGATCAAGGCCGAGCGCGGAGTCAGCCTCGACACCGAGCTCGACGTCGAGGCGCTGACCGAGCTCACCCGCCGCTTCCAGGCGCTCTACGACTTCCCGCAGGAGCCGCGCGAGCAGCTCGAGCGCGCGATCCGCGCCGTGTTCGACTCCTGGATGGGCGACCGGGCGGTCGCCTACCGACGCATCAACGGCATTCCGGACGACTGGGGCACGGCGGTCAACGTCCAGCAGATGGTCTTCGGGAACAAAGGGGAGCGCTCCGGCTCCGGCGTCGCCTTCTCGCGTGACGAGGTCACGGGCGCGCCGGAGCCGAGCGGCGACTTCCTGATCGATGCGCAGGGCGAGGACGTCGTGTCGGGGGTGCGCACGCCGCTCGACCTCTCCGAGCTGGCCACCTGGATGCCGGACGTGCACCTGAAGCTGCGCGACATCCTGCGCACGCTCGAGCGCCACTACGGGGACATGCAGGACACGGAGTTCACGGTCGAGGACGGCCGCCTGTACATGCTGCAGACGCGCAACGCCAAGCGCCCCGCGCAGGCCGCCGTCCGCTTCGCCGTCGACGCCGTCGGCGAAGGGCTGCTAACGCGCGCCGAGGCGATCGCGACGATCGACGCCGGCGCGCTCGACGCCCTGCTGCACCCCACCTTCGACCCGGCCGCCCCGTATACGACGGTGGCCCGCGGCGTGGCGGCGTCGCCCGGCGCCGCGAAGGGCGCCATCGTGTTCACGGCGCCCGAGGCCGTGACGGCCGCCGAGGCGGGCCGCGCGGTCATTCTCGTGCGCCCGTTCACCGAGGCCGACGACGTCGCCGGCTTCTACGCCGCCAAGGGCATCCTCACCTCCGAGGGCGGCAAGGCGTCGCACGCCGCGCTGGTCGCTCGCGGCATGGGACGCCCGGCCGTCACCGGCGCGAGCACGGTCGAGATCGATCTCCGCGCGCGTATCGTCCACATCGGCGATCTCGTGCTGCACGAGGGCGACCTGATCGGGATCGATGGGTCCAGCGGCGCCGTCACGCTCGACGACGTCCCGCTCGTCAGCCCGAAGGTCGACGAGCGCTTCGAGACCGTCCTCAACTGGTGCGACGAGCTGCGCACGCTCGGCGTGCGCGCCAACGCCGACACGCCCGAGGACGCACGCCGCGCGCGGGCCTTCGGCGCCGACGGGATTGGCCTGTGCCGCACCGAGCACATGTTCATGGCCGCCGAGCGCCAGCCGAAGATGCAGCGGATGATCATGGCCGACGACGAGGCCGCCCGCCGCGCCGCGCTCGACGAGCTGCAGCCGCTACAGCAGACCGACTTCGAGGGCCTGCTCGCCGTCATGGCCGGCCTCCCGGTCACCATCCGCCTGCTCGACCCGCCACTGCACGAGTTCATGCCCGACCGCATGGAGCTCGTGGAGCGCGTCGCCCAGGCTCGCGCCGACGGCGCGGATGCCTCGGCGCTGGAGCGCACGCTCGACCGCGTGCAGTCGCTCGCCGAGGGCAACCCGATGCTCGGCACGCGCGGCGTCCGCCTCGGCCTCGTCCACCCGGAGATCTACGAGATGCAGGTGCGCGCGATCTTCCGGGCCGCGACGGCGGTCCGCGAGCGCGGCCACGAGCCGTCACGGCTCGAGATCATGGTCCCGCTCGTCGCCTACGCGGGCGAGCTCGAGCAGTGCCTAGCACTGATCGAGCGGGTGGCCGCCGAGGAGGGCATCCCCCGCGACGGCTTCGAGATCGGGTCGATGATCGAGCTGCCGCGCGCCTGCCTGCGCGCCGGCGAGCTCGCGGCGAGCGCGGAGTTCTTCTCGTTCGGCACGAACGACCTCACGCAGACCGCGATCGGCTTCTCGCGCGACGACATCGAGGGCAGGATCGTGCCGCATTACGTCGATTCCGGGATCCTCGATCGCTCGCCGTTCGGGACGATCGACGCGCTCGGCGTCGGCGAGCTCGTCAGCGTCGCGGTCGAGCGCGGGCGGGCCGCACGTCCCGACATCGAGCTCGGGATCTGCGGCGAGCACGGCGGCGACCCCGTCTCGATCCGCTTCTTCCACTCTGCCGGGCTCGACTACGTCAGCTGCTCGCCCTACCGCGTCCCGATCGCCCGGGTCGCGGCGGCGCAGGCGGCGATCGATTCGAGGGAGTGATCTCCATGCCGGCCAAGCCACAGATCCTCGTCCTCGGTGGCGGGTTCGCCGCGCTGGAGAGCGCGTTCCTGCTGCGCATGCGGCTGGGCGAGAAGGTGGACATCCGCCTGGTGAGCGACCGTGAGCACTTCGTCTTCCGGCCGAACAGCATCTACGTGCCGTTCGGGGCCGACCCGGCCTCCCTGCTCGTCGACCTGCACAAGCCGCTCGGGCGCCGGCAGATCAACTTCGAGCGCGGCAACATCGCCGAGGTCGATCCCGACGCGCGCTTCGTGAGCCTCGAGGACGGCCAGCGCTTCCGCTACGACAAGCTGATCGTCGCTACGGGCGCGGACACCCACGCCGAGGAGGTGCCGGGCCTCAGCGAGCACGCGGCGACGATCTGGACCACCGACTCGATGCTCGACGTGCGCCGCCGCTTCACCGCGGTCCACGGCCGGGCGTGGCGCGGCGAGCGCCAGCGAGTCCTCTTCCTCGTGCCGCCCAACAACAAGTGCTCCGGCCCGCTCTACGAGATCGTCTTCATGCTCGAGACCTGGCTGCGCCGGGAGGGCGCGCGCGAGACCGTCGACATCACCTGGTCGACCTACGAGCACGGGTTCATCCAGGCGTTCGGGCCTCGGTTGCACGATCTCGTGACCAGCCAGTTCGGCAAGCGCGGCATCGACGGCCACACCGAGGAGGTCGTCACCGAGGTGCGGCCGGGTGAGGTCCTGTACGCCGGCGGCAGCTCGCGAGCCTTCGACCAGCTCATCGCGTTCCCGCCCTACGTCTCGGCCGTCCGCTATCCGGCGCTGGAGTCCGACGAGCGCGGATTCGTGACAACCGACCTCGAGACCCGTCTGGCCGCCGGGCATGACGACGTCTACGTCCCGGGAGACGCCGGCGACTTCCCGATCAAGCAGGCCTTCCTGGCCTTCCTCCAGGCCGACGCCGTCGCCGAGCACATCGCGGCCGACGTCACCGGCGGCGCCTTCCGGGCCCCGTTCGACCCCGTCAGCATGTGCATCATGGAGATGTTCGACACGGCGACCTTCGCCAAGGTCCCTGTCGAGCTGACCGGCGACCCGTCGCGCCCGGTGCGGGTGCGCCCGGACGCCGACGGGGCCTACCGGGTCGGCACGTCGCCGGTCTGGCGGCTCGGGAAGAAGACGCTCGGGTTCACCGTCCCGGCGCGCTTCGCCGCCGGCGACCCGTTCCACGCCGGCCGCGTGTGGGACGTCATCGACGTGGGCCTCAAGGCGATGTCCGGCGTGCTCGCCGACTGACCCCTACGCCGCCGCGCGCGCGTACACGACGGACGAGGACCGCGTAGTGCTCCGTCGCGGCTCGGTCGTCGGCCACGAAGCCGCAGGCCGCGAAACAGCGTAGGGACACGGAGTTCTCGCGATCGATGACGGCGTGCAGCACGCGGCCGGCGACGCACGGTTCGTCCACGGCGGCGAGCAGCGTCGCCCGCCCGAAGCCCTGACGACGCCGGCCAGGATGCACGAGCAGCGCGACCGTGCGCATTCCGTCGCCGGCGCAGCCCTCCGGCACCGCTTGGAACACCGCGACGGCGACGCCGTCGGCGTCGAGAGCTACGAGAGTCACGGTCCCCGGCACCTCGGCACACGCGAGCAGGTCCTCGATCCGTACGTAGTCCTCGGGCGCGATGGTCCAGCGCCGCAGCAGCGGCGCGTCCGCGGCCGTCAAGGGGCGCGCGCGGACGGGCGGGAGGCGGTGCTCAGCCCGGATGGACCGTGCCGGTTCCCGCAACATTGCTACAAGCCGGTGAGCCCGCGTCAGAACGCCACCATAAGCAGCAGGACCACGACGGCGAAGGCCGCACCGCACGCCAGCCCCAGGAGGATGGCCGCGTCTTCGATCCAGCCAGCCATCTGCGCTTCGGACGGCGGGTGCGCACGCTTCGGCTGGTCCACATCGCTGAGCGCCGACATGTTCGCCTCCTTCACTTGGGAACGGAGCCATCACACTGTCCCGCCCCCTGCGATCCGCCACATCCGGGGCAACCCCTCGGATCGCCTGCGGGAAACGTGCGATGCCTGGGTGGCTCCTCGGATTGCGGGAAACCCGCAATCACGACCGCAGCAACGCCCGATCCGAGCCCTTCACGGCGGTGACATGCTTGCGGCATGGACATCGTCATCGCCGGCGGGGGCGTCGCAGGGCTCGAGGCTCTGCTCGCCCTCCGCGCCATGGCGCGCAGCCGCGCGCGCCTCACCCTCATCGCTCCGGACCCCGACTTCTCGTACCGGCCGCTCGCGGTCGCGGAGCCGTTCGGCCTCGGCCACGCGCACCGCGTCCCGCTCGAGCGCTTCGCCGCGGACGCCAACGCCGAGCTGGTCGTCGACGCCGTGGTCGGGGTCGACGACGACGCCCGCGAGGTGCACCTGCGCGACGGCGGATCGCGGCCCTTCGAGGCGCTGATCGCCGCACCGGGCGGGCGCGCCGTGGCGGGCGTGAAGGGCGCCACGACCTGGTGGCCGGGCGGTGACGCCGAGCCGTACGGCGGCCTGTTGCGCGACATCGACGAGGGCTACGCGAAGCGGATCGCGATCGTGATCCCGCCGGGGGCGGTGTGGCCGCTGCCGGCCTACGAGCTCGCGCTCATGACCGCCGGGGAGGCTCAGGCGATGGGCCAGACCGATGTGAAGATCACCGTCGTCACGCCCGAGCGCGAGCCGCTGACGCTGTTCGGCGAGCATGCCTCCCGGGCGCTCGCCGAGGAGCTGGCGTGGGCCGGCGTCGATGTCGAGACCGGTGCCGTGGCGCGCGCCGACGGCGGCGGCCTGACGCTCGAGCCCGCCGGCGATCGCCTCGACGTCCAGCGGATCTTCGCGATCCCGCGGATCGTCGGGCCGGCGCTCGACGGCCTGGAGTGCGATGAGGAGGGCTTCATCCTCACCCGGGAGGACGGCCGCGTGCGCGGCGCGCGACACACGTGGGCCGCGGGCGACGGAATCGCCTCGCCGGTCAAGTTCGGCGGCCTGGCCACGCATCAGGCGCGGCTGGCCGCAGCCGGTGTGGCCAAGCTCGCGGGTGTGACGGTGGTCGACCCGGGCGAGCCGGTGCTGCACGGGCGCCTCCTGGTCGGGCAGCGCACCCGCCGGCTGCGCGGTCGCGGCGACGCCGAGGGCGCCCCGCTCTGGTGGCCGCATGGCAAGGTCGCCGGCGAGTTCCTGCCGCGTTGGCTGGCCGAGAACGGCGTCGTGACGCCGGGCAGCGTGCCGCCGTCGGACGATGAGGGCATCCCCGTGCAGCGCTCCATGCGCGCCCTCCGCGCCCCCGAGTTCCAGTACCTGTTCGAGCTCGGCCGCGAGTACCGCACGGACGACCCGGCCATCGCCGCGCTCGGCCGGAGGATGCGCGAGATGAAGTCGCGATGACGCTGACCTCGCCGCTTAGCGCCGAGGCGCTCGCCCGGATCGACGCGAGCTGGCGTGCCGCCAACTACCTCGCCGTCGGCCAGATCTACCTGCTCGACAACCCGCTGCTGCGCGAGCCGCTGCGGCCCGAGCACGTCAAGCCGCGGCTGCTCGGCCACTGGGGCACCACGCCCGGGCTCAACTTCCTCTACGCGCACATGAACCGCGCCATCCGCGAGCGCGACCTGCAGGCCCTGTTCGTGACCGGGCCGGGCCACGGCGGCCCCGCGCTCGTCGCCAGCACCTGGCTCGAGGGCACGTACAGCCAGATCTACCCCGAGGTCAGCCGCGACGAGGAGGGCATGCGGCGCCTGTTCCGGCAGTTCTCCTTCCCCGGCGGCATCCCGAGTCACGTCGCGCCGGAGACGCCCGGCTCGATCCACGAGGGCGGCGAGCTCGGCTACGCGCTCACGCACGCCTACGGGGCAGCGTTCGACGACCCGGACCTCGTCGTGCTGTGCGTGGTCGGCGACGGCGAGGCCGAGACCGGCCCGCTCGCCGCGAGCTGGCACGGCAACAAGTTCCTCGACGCCTCGCGCGACGGCGCCGTCCTCCCCGTCCTGCACCTGAACGGCTTCAAGATCGCCAACCCGACCGTGCTGTCGCAGATCCCGCACGACGAGCTCGCCGCGCTGCTCGAGGGCTACGGGCACCGGCCGATCTTCGTCGAGGGCCACGACCCGGAGGACATGCACCAGCGCATGGCGGCCGCGCTCGACGACGCGCTCGACGACATCACCGAGATCCAGCGGCGCGCCCGCGAAGACGGCGACCGCGAGCGGCCGCGCTGGCCGATGATCGTGCTGCGGTCCCCGAAGGGCTGGACGGGCCCGGGCGAGGGCACGCCTGCCTCGCACCAGGTCCCGCTCAGCCACACGCGCGAGGACCCGGAGGCGCTGGCCGCGCTCGAGGCGTGGATGCGCTCCTACCGGCCGGAGGAGCTGTTCGCCGAGGACGGCTCCCCGCGCGACGGCGTGCTCGCGCCGGCGCCAGAGGGCGAGCGCCGGATGGGTGCCGTCCCGCAGGCCAACGGAGGGCTGCTGCGGCAGGACCTGCGCATGCCCGACTTCCGCGACTACGCCGTCGAGGTCGCCGAGCCGGCCCGCACCAACAGCGAGGCGACCCGCGTGCTCGGCGCCTTCCTGCGCGACATCGTCGCCCGCAACCCGGCGATCTTCCGGGTCATGGGGCCAGACGAGACCGAGTCCAACCGCCTCGGCGCCGTGCTCGAGGCCACCGGGCGGGCCCCGGACGGCCAGGTCATGGAGGTTCTCAGCGAGCACCTGTGCCAGGGCTGGCTGGAGGGCTACCTGCTCACCGGCCGCCACGGGCTCTTCAACTGCTACGAGGCGTTCATCCACATCATCGACTCGATGTTCAACCAGCACGCCAAGTGGCTGAAGGTCACGCGCGGGATCCCGTGGCGGCGCCCGATCTCGTCGCTCAACTACCTCCTGACCTCGCACGTGTGGCGTCAGGACCACAACGGCTTCTCACACCAGGACCCGGGCTTCATCGACCACGCCGTCAACAAGGACCCGAACGTCGTCCGCGTCTACCTGCCGCCGGACGCCAACTGCCTGCTGTCGGTCGCCGACCACTGCCTGCGCAGCCGCGACTACGTCAACATCATCGTGGCCGGCAAGCAACCCGCGCTCGACTACCTGTCGATGGACGACGCGATCATCCACTGCACGCGCGGGCTCGGCATCTGGGACTGGGCGAGCAGCGACGAAGTCGGCGAGCCGGACGTCGTGCTCGCGTGCGCCGGGGACGTGCCGACGCTCGAGACGCTCGCCGCCGCGGCGCTGCTGCGCGAGCACCTGCCCGAACTGAAGGTGCGCGTGATCAACGTCGTCGACCTCATGCGGCTCCAGCCGGAGAGCGAGCACCCGCACGGGCTCCCAGACCGCGAGTTCGACGCGATGTTCACACCCGACAGGCCGGTGATCTTCGCCTACCACGGCTACCCGTGGCTGATCCACCGGCTGACGTACCGCCGGACCAACCACCACGGCCTGCACGTGCGCGGCTACAAGGAACAGGGCACGACCACGACGCCGTTCGACATGGTCATGCTCAACGACCTGGATCGCTTCCACCTGGTCATCGACGTGATCGACCGCGTCCCCGGCCTCGCACCGCGCGCCGCCGGCCTACGCCAGCACATGGTCGACGAGCGCCTGCGCCACCGCGCGTACACGCGTGAGCACGGCGAGGACCCCGCGGACGTCCGCGACTGGACGTGGCCGGGCTGAGCCGGCTCCTGGTCGTCAACACGGGCTCGAGCAGCCTGAAGCTGCGGCTGCTCGACGCCGGCGACCGCACGGTCGCCGACCGCCCAGTCGAGTGGCCGGCCGGCGAGCCCTTCCCCGCGGACGCGCTCGACGGGCTGCCCGCGCCTGATGCCGTCGCGCACCGGGTGGTGCACGGCGGCGACACGCTGCGGGCGGCGACCTGGATCGACGACGCCGTCCGCACGCGCCTGCTCGAGCTCACCGAGCTGGCGCCGCTGCACCAGCCGCGCGCGCTCGCGGCGATCGACGCTCTCGCCCTGCGGTTGCTCGAGACGCCCGCCGCCGCCTGCTTCGACACCGCGTTCCACGCGACGATCCCCGACGCGGCCGCCACCTACGCGCTGCCGGCCGAGTGGCCGCGCCGCCGGTTCGGTTTCCACGGGCTCTCGCACGCGTACGCCTCGCGGCGCGCCGCCGAGCTGCTGGGTCGCGACGACCTCCGCATCGTCACGTGCCATCTCGGCGCGGGAGCGTCGCTGGCGGCGGTGGCGGGCAGCCGGTCGGTCGACACGACCATGGGCTTCACGCCGATGGACGGCCTTGTGATGGCGTCACGGCCCGGAAGCGTCGACCCGGGACTGCTGCTGTGGCTCGTCCAGCGCCGCGGCGTGAGCGCCGCCGAGCTCGAGGACGCGCTCGAGCACCGCTCGGGCCTGACCGGGCTCGCCGGCACGGGCGACATGCGCGAGCTGCTGCAGCGCTCGGACGACGACGCGCAGCTCGCGCTCGACGTCTACCTGCACCGGCTCCGCGCGGGCATCGCCGCGATGGCAGCGGCAATGGGCGGGCTCGACGCGCTGGTCTTCACCGGCGGCGTCGGGGAGAACGCCCCGGCGATCCGGGCGGCGGCGGTCGACCGCATCGGCTTCCTCGGCGTCGACGTGGACCCCAGCCGCAACGCCGAGGCCCACGGGGACGCGCTGATCGGCGAGCGCACGCTCGTGATCACCGCGCGCGAGGATCTGGAGATGGCGCGCGAGGTGCGCGAGCTCATGCGTACCGCGGCGCCCGTGACCTGAGGGCCGCGACCGGCGTTCGGCCGTCATCGGTCCAGCGACGGATATGGCCGTGGCGGCCGAGGCGCGGCGATGCGGATGCGCGCGTCCACCACAGTCGCGCCCGCCGGGCCGACGAGCACTGGGTTGCAGTCGAGCTCGGCGATCTCGGGGTGCGCGGCGGCGAGCGCGGCGATCCGCACGAGGATGTCCTCGAGCGCGGCGACGTCGGTTTTCGGGGCTCCTCGGTAGCCGTCTTGCAGCGGGAAGGTGCGCAGCGACCCCTGCATCTCCCCGGCGTCGCCGCGGCTGAGCGGCGCCAGCCGCGACTGCACGTCGCCGAGCAGCTCGACGGCGCGGCCGCCGGCGGCGCACGCCACCACGGGGCCCCAATCCGGGTCCGACGTGACGCCGACGA
>JBEVIG010000204.1:0-18165 GCA_040510855.1 Solirubrobacteraceae bacterium | reverse complement strand
CGTGCTCGCGCACTGCCTCGGCCGCGCCTACGAGACGATCTTCCGCGAGTTCTAGGGCGCCTCGTCGATCGAGGCCGTGACGACGATCCCGCAGGGCGGCACGGGCGACGTGAAGTACCACCACGGCGCGCAGGGCACCTACCAGTGCGGCGACGTCGAGAGCGTGCTCGTGCGGCTGGAGTCCAACCCGTCGCACCTCGAGTACGTCGGGCCGGTCGTCGAGGGCGCCACGCGCGCGGTGCAGACGACGCGCCAGGGGCCGCACGCGCACCTGGACAACAACGCCGCGATCCCGGTGATCCTGCACGGCGACGCCGCCTTCCCGGGCCAGGGCGTCGTGGCGGAGACGTTCAACCTGCAGGGCCTGGACGGCTACACGGTCGGCGGCGCGCTGCACCTGATCCAGAACAACCAGGTCGGCTTCACCACCGACCCGGACGACTCGCGCTCCACGCGCTGGGCCTCGGACCTCGCGAAGGGCTTCGACGTCCCGATCATCCACGTCAACGCCGACGACGTGGCGGCCTGCGTCTCCTCCGTTCGGCTCGCGTTCGCGTTCCGCCAGGAGTTCGGCCACGACGTCCTGATCGACCTCATCGGCTACCGCCGGTTCGGCCACAACGAGGCCGACGAGCCGGCGTACACGCAGCCCGAGATGGCGGCCAAGATCAAGGGGAAGACGCCCGCGCGCGACCTGTACGCCGCGCAGCTCGTCGAGCAGGGCGTCGTGACGCAGGAGGAGGCCGACGCCGTCGGGACGGAGATCTGGGAGCACCTCGCCCAGCGCCACCGCGAGCTCAAGGAGGAGCTGGCCGCGTCGGACGCCGAGCAGCCGACGGGCGGCTACGAGCTCGACCGGTCGCCGTCGCCGGAGGTCAAGACCGCGGTCTCGTCCGAGCGCCTGCTGTCGCTCAACGACGACCTCCTGCGGATCCCCGAGGGCTTCACCGTCCACCCCAAGCTGATCAAGCAGCTCGAGCGCCGGCGCGAGA
This sequence comes from Solirubrobacteraceae bacterium, assembly GCA_040510855.1. Taxonomy (GTDB): domain Bacteria; phylum Actinomycetota; class Thermoleophilia; order Solirubrobacterales; family Solirubrobacteraceae; genus DASQMT01. The sequence goes on along the minus strand of JBEVIG010000204.1, from coordinate 17,173 downwards.
CCGTCGGGCCGAACGGCGGCATCGACTGGTCGCAGGCCGAGGCGCTCGCCTACGCCTCGCTGCTGTCCGAGGGCACGCCGATCCGCCTCACCGGCCAGGACTCCGAGCGCGGGACGTTCTCGCAGCGCCATCTGGTGCTGCACGACGCGAAGACGGGGCAGCGGATCTCGCCGATCCAGTCGCTGCCGGGCGCGCTCGCGCCGATGGAGCTGCACAACTCGCCGCTCTCCGAGGTCGCCTGCCTCGGCTTCGAGTACGGCTACTCGATGGAGGCGCCGGAGACGCTCGTGCTCTGGGAGGCCCAGTTCGGCGACTTCGTCAACTCGGCCCAGGTGATCATCGACCAGTTCATCGTCTCCGCGCTCTCGAAGTGGGGGCAGTCGACGCGCCTGACGCTCCTGCTCCCGCACGGCTACGAGGGCTCGGGGCCGGAGCACTCCTCCGCCCGCATGGAGCGCTTCCTCCAGCTCGCCGCGGAGGGCAACATCCGCGTCGCGAACCTCACCACGCCGGCGCAGTACTTCCACCTGCTGCGGCGCCAGGCCCGCGTGGCCAAGCAGCGCCCGCTGGTGATCATGACCCCGAAGTCGCTGCTGCGCCTGCCCCAGGCGACGTCGCGGATCGAGCACCTCTCCGAGTCGCGCTTCTTCCCCGTGCTGAGCGAGCCGCGGATCGACGAGGAGAAGGTCACCCGCCTCGTGCTCTGCTCGGGCAAGATCTTCTACGACCTCAAGGGCCACGCGACGCGCGAGAACAACGAGGGCGTCGCGATCACCCGCGTCGAGCTCCTCTACCCGTTCCCGCAGCGCCAGATCCTCGACGAGGTGGAGCGCTACCCGAACCTCCGCGAGGTCATCTGGGCCCAGGAGGAGCCCCGCAACATGGGCGCCCGCACGCACATGTCGCCGCGCCTGCTGCACATCCTCCCGAGCTCGCTCGAGTTCGGCTACGTCGGCCGGCCCGAGCGCGCGTCGCCGGGCGAGGGCTACCCGGCCGCCCACACGATGGAGCAGAACCGGATCATCCGCACGGCGCTCGACCTCTCGATCCCCGTGTCGGTCAACCCGGACAAGCTGCCCGGCGAGCGCTGAGCGCGACGCCCGCGGCGGCCGACGCCGCCACGGCCGCGGCCACGGTGAAGCCCACGCGGTAGCCGTCGACGTGCGCCTCGGCGCTCGTGGCGCCGGCCGCGGCGAGCGGGACGATCACGGCCAGGCCGAGCGCGGTGCCGACCTGCGCGCTCGTGGTGATCAGGCCCGAGGCGACGCCCTGGCGGGCGGCCTCGAGCGCCTCCGTGCCCAGCGCGGTGGAGGCGACCGAGGCGGTCCCGAGGCCGCCGCCCATCAGCGCGAAGCCGGCCATGAGGATCCCGGGCGTGGTGGCGTCGGCGGCGATCCCCCGGAGGGCGAGCGCGCCGGCGGCGACGCCGGCCAGCCCGGCGGCCATCGCGCCGGTGCGGCCGAGCGCGCGCGCCACGCGCGGCCCGCCGAGCGAGCCGGCGACGACGGCGAGGTTGAAGGGCGGGAAGAGCAGGCCCGCCTCGACCGGATCGAGCCCGAGGACGTCCTGCGCGTGGAGGGTGCACAGCAGCATGGGCGGCGTCGTCGTGCCCGTGAGGACCAGCGCGACGAGGTTGGGCGTCGCGACCCGCGGGCGGCGCAGGGCGGCCAGCGGCAGCAGGGGATCGGGCGCGCGGCGCTCCACGAAGACGAAGAGGGCGAAGGCGCCGGCCGCGGGGAGGAGGACGGCGGGCGCGCCGGCGGTCAGCGCGAGGACGAGCGCGGCGAGGACGGCGGTGGCGAGGAGCGCGCCCGCGAGATCCGACGGCGCCGGCGACGGGTCGCGGCGCTCGGGCAGGACGCGCGGCGCCGCGGCCGCAGCGGCGAGGCAGACCGGCACGTTGACGACGAAGACCCAGCGCCAGTCGAGCAGGCCGCTCAGCACGCCGCCGAGCACCCAGCCGCTCGCGCCGCCGCCGGCGGCCGCGGCGGTCCACCAGGCCAGGGCGCGGGCGCGCGGCCGGCCCTCGGGGCGGATGCCGGTGAGCAGGGCGAGCGCGCTCGGCGCGACGAGCGCGGCGCCGAGCCCCTGCAACCCGCGGCCCGCGAGCAGGACGGCGCCGCTCGGGGCGAGGCCGCAGGCGAGCGAGGCCGCCGCGAACAGGAGCAGGCCGGCGACGAAGACGCGGCGCCGCCCGGCGCGATCGGCGAGACGCCCGGCGGACAGCAGGCAGCCGCCGAACGCGAGCGTGTACGCGGTGACGACCCAGGCGAGCCCGGCTGGGCCGAGGCCCAGCGCGTCCCCGATCGCGGGCAGCGCGATGGCGACGATCGTGGCGTCGAGCACGACGACGAACTGGGCGACGCAGAGGAGGGCGAGGGGCACTCTCCTCGCCTCCCCGGTCGCTGTTACCATCAAACGTACGTATGGAGGTAACACGCTGGACGTCGGCGACGATGCGGCTCGACGGCGGGCACCCCGCCCTCGAGCTCGTGAACACGATCTACGGCCAGGTGGGGCAGCCGCCGGAGCACGACGTCCTGCGCGCGCCGGAGGACCTCGTGGTGCTCGCCCGGCGCACGGGTCTGCTCGCTGACGCGGTGGCCTCGCCGCAGTCGCTCCGGGCCGCCCGCGCGCTGCGCGACGCGCTCGATCCCGTGCTGCGCCGCGGCGGCGACCTGGCGCCGGTCGAGGCGGCTGCCCGGCGGGCGCTCGCCGCGGGCGCGCTCGTCCCGGGCCGTGGCTGGACCTGGGCGGGCGACGACCCGATGGCGCCGGTGCACGCGTTCGCGCTGGCCGCCGCCGCGCTGCTCGCGGACGGCGGCGAGCTCGAGCGCATCCGGACCTGCGACGCCTGCTGCTGGCTCTACCTCGACCACTCGCGCGGCGGCACGCGGCGGTGGTGCTCGATGGCCGACTGCGGGACGGAGGCGAAGAAGCGCCGTTACGTGGCCGCGCGACGGGCGCGGCGCGGCGCCTAGCCGCCCAGCGCGCGCCGGACGGCCTCGCCCGCCGGGGCGAACTCGGGCGAGAGCCGGTCGAGCAGCGTCGCCCAGCCCGGGTGCTTGCCGATCGCGCGGCGGACGGCGTCGACGCCGGCCTCGAGGTCGCCCTTCTGCGCGATGCCGAGGCCGGCCCAGAAGAGCAGCTCGTCCGACTCGGGGGCGAGCTCGGCGGCGCGCAGGTAGAGCGGCGCGGCCTCGTCGTAGCGGCCCTCGCCCATCAGCTCGTCGGCCTCCCCGGCGAGCGCGTAGGCGCGCTGGAGCTGCAGCAGGCGGCGGAGCTCCGCGACCGGGTCGGCGTGGTCCTCGACGCGGAGGTCGACGCGCAGCCGCCACGGCTCGCCGGCGGCGGGCGCGACGACGATCGCCGCCGACTGCCGCCCGCGGACGTCGCCGCCCTCGGCCTCGGCGCCCTCCAGCGCGGTCATCAGCCGCTCGGCGAGGTCGCCCTGCGCCCGCTCGAAGGCGGCGGACATGGCGGCGGGGACGGTCGCCCGGCCCATCATGTTCGCCTGGCAGCTGTGCTGCGCTCCCGTCGAGTCGCCGGCCTCCGGGATGCAGTCGGGGCCCGTGTGGACGGCGATGCCGCCGCGGGTGTCGGCGACCGCCACCTGGCGCACGCGCGCGAGCGCGTCGGCGGCGAGCGCCGCCCCGAGCGCGTCGGCGGCGGTCGCGCCGGTCTCGAGGCGGTCGAGGATGTCCGGACCGTGGGCGGGCTCGACGACGGACTGCGTGGCGACCGCGCCGACGCCCGGGCGCGCCCAGGTGCACAGCGAGCCGACGGAGAACCAGTGCGACTGCACCGCCGCGCCGGCCTCGCCGGTCTCCGCGTCGAAGGCGACGATCGAGTACGTGCCGTGCGGGCGGGGTTGCATCGGCGGGCGAGCATACTCCTGACGGTGACCCGCGCCGACCGCGTCCTCGCCCGCATCCGCGACACGCCGCCGGGGTTCGTCCGGGCCTACGGCGACGTCTCCCCCGGCGCGCCGCGCTTCGCCGGCACCGTGCTCGCCGCGTGCGAGGATCCCACCGTGCCGTGGCACCGCATCGTCCGCTCTGACGGCTCGCTCGCCCGCGGCGAGCGCCAGCGGGCGCTGCTCGAGGCCGAGGGCGTCCCGTTCCGCGGCGAGCGGGTCGACATGCGCATCGCGAGGATCCCGGAGTGAGCCTGCTCGAGCGCATGCCGCAGGGCGTCGGCGTCGCGACCCTCGCCGCGGGCGTCGCGCTCGTCGCCGCGCCGGGCATGACCACGCGCGCGCTGGGGATCGAGGGCGAGGAGACCGCCGTGCGGATCGTCGGCGCGGCCGACCTCGTGCTCGTGCCGGGCCTCCTGCTCGGCCGCCCGCGGTGGCCGTGGATGGCGGCGCGAGCGGCGCTCAACCTCGCCCAGGCGGGCTGGCTGGCGAGCACGGCCGGCCGCGCGGGCGCGCCGGCGCTGGCTCGCGGGGGCGCGGCCGCCCTGGCAGCCCTCACCGCGGTCGACGGCCCCACCGCGCTCGCCCTGCGCCGCGCCGGCGCCTGAGGCGCCGCGGCGCCTCAGCCCTGCTCGTCGGCCAGCGCGCGGGTGAGCTCCACGCGCGAGCGGAGGCCCAGCTTGCCGTAGATCGTCCGCAGGTGGGCCTCGATCGTGCGCGGGCTGAGCACGAGCTGCTCGGCGATCTCGCGGTTCGTCCGCCCGCCCGCCACGAGCAGCGCGATCTCCCGCTCGCGCGCGGTCAGGACGTCGTCGGTGCGCGCCCCGCCGCCGCGGCGCACCCGGTGCCCGAGCCGCCGGAGCTCGCGCACGGCCTCGTCGCGCAGGCGGACGGCGCCGAACGCGTCGAGCCGCGCCTCCGCGGTGGCGAGCGTGGCCAGCGCCTCCTCGCGGCGCCCCGCCGCCGCCTGCGCGCGGCCCGCGGCGAGCTCCGCCTTCGCGGCGGCGAGCGGCGCTCCGGCGGCCGCCTCCCGCGCCGCGCGCGCGGCGTCGAGCGCCTCGGCGGCGCGCCCGCGGGCGAGCAGCACCTCGGACCGCGCCAGCAGCACCGGCGCGGCGGACGGATCGGCGCTCGCCAGTGCGACCTCGGCGCCGTCCACGTCGCCGGCCGCGAGCTGCGCCGCGGCGAGGTCGGCGGCGGCCTCCGGCCGCGCGGCGGGCGGCAGCGCGTCCAGCGCCGGACCGCCGAACGAGGCGAGCATCGCCGCCACCGCGCGGCCGGGGTTGCCGGCCGCCGTCGAGGCGTTCCCGAGGCACCAGCCCGGCTCGCCCGCCGCCTGGAGGTCGGGCTGGGCGCCCGCGGCCACCGCCCGCTCGGCGTGCTCCAGCGCCGGCGTCACGTCGCCTGCGGCCAGCCGCGCGCGGGAGGCGGTCGCGTGCGCCCACACGAGCGTTTGGTCGCTGCCCGAGAGCTCCGCGAGCTCGAGGCCCTGCTCGGCGGCGGCCACGCCGTCGCCGATCCGGCCGAGCGCGACGAGCGTGACCGCGCGCTCCAGCGAGAGCTGCAGGAGGATCGTCTCGCGCCCCGTCTCCGTCGCGACGGCCGCGCCGCGATCGAGGTCGGCCAGCGCCTCCTCGAGCTGCCCGAGCGCCCGCCGGGCGCGACCGAGCATCCAGAACGCCGGCAGCCGCGTCGCCAGCTCCCGGCTCGTCAGGCGCTCGACCGCCGCCGCGGCCACGCCGACCGCCGCGGCGCCGGAGGCCGCGTCGCCCGACTCCACCGCGGCGAGCGCGCTGCAGGCCAGGGCGGCCACCTCGAACACCCGGTCGCCGATCGCGCGCGCGTCGTCCGCCGCATCGCTCGCCTGGCCGGCCGACTCGACGGGATCGAGCCCCATCAGCGCGGTGAGGGCGAGCGCCAGCCGGAGGCGGATGCGGTCGGGCGACGGCTCCGCCGGCAGCTCCCCGAGCGCGACGTGCAGCCGGCGGCGCGCGTCGTCGGTCCGGCCGAGCCACCACTCCGCGTTCGCGATCCCGATCGTGATCCGCAGGCGGTCGCCGGGCTCGGCGTCGTCCAGCGCGGCGAGCAGCACGGCGCGCGCGCCGGACGCGTCCCCCGCCGCGGCGCGCGCGTCGGCGAGCCGGAGCCGGGCGCCTGTCCGCCGTGCACCGTCGGGGAGGATCCCGTCCAGCGCCGCCAGGTACCGCGCCGCCGTCGCCGGGGCGAGGGACTGGAGCTCCTGCGCCGCCGCGTCGAGCACGGCGATCGCCCGCTCGTCGCCCGGCCCGGCGGACTGCTCGAGGTGGTGGGCCTGCGCCACCGGCCCCGCGCCGCGCCGCTCGAGCGCGGCCGCCGCCCTCGCGTGCGCGCCGATCCGCCGGCCGGCCGGGACCGCCTCGAGGACGCCGTGCCGCACGACGGGGTGCCGGAACGCGAAGCGCCGCGGCGCCTCCCCCGGCTTGAGGAGCCCGTGGCCGAGCAGCACGTCGAGCGCGTCCAGGCACTCCCGGTCGCCGAGCTCCGCGATCGCAGCAGCGAGCCCGAGCTCGAACGGATCGCCCGCGATCGCCGCCCCGTCGAGGAGCGCGCGGGCGCCGGCCGGGAGCGCCGCGAGCTCCGCGGCGAGCGACGCCGCGACGGCCGGCGGGATCGCGCCGTCGTCATCCGCCGGGCCTGCGCCCGGCGCCGCGCGGGCCAGCTGCTCGAGGTAGAACGGGTTCCCTCCGCTGGCCGCGAACACGGCGTCGGCGGCGGCGCCCACGAGCTCGCGCGCCCCCGCGGGATCCAGCGGTGCCGGCGCCAGGCGCGTCACGGCCACGCCGCCGAGCGCCGCGTCGAGCGGGCGCTGCAGCCGCCCGGTCCGCGCGGCGACCGCGATCAGCACGGGCGCCCTGGGCGGGCGGTGGACGAGGGCGGCGAGCGCCTGCGCCGATCCGGGATCGAGCCAGTGGACGTCGTCGAGGCACAGGACGACCGGCCCGTCCGCCGCCAGCCGCTCCAGCTCGTCGCGCACCGTGCGGTGGACGCCCACGCGGCCTTCGGCGGCCGTCGCGGCGAAGTCGAGGCCGAGCGCCTGCTCCCAGACCGCGTACGGGAGGTCGGCCTCGTACTCGGACGCGCGGGCGGCCAGCACCGTGCAGCCGGCGGCCTGCCTGCCCAGCTCCGCCAGCAGCCGGGACTTCCCGATGCCCGGCTCCCCCTCGACGAGCAGGACCGCGCCCGCGCCGCCGCGCAGCCCGTCGAGCAGCTCGCCGAGCACCCGGCGCTCGCGCTCGCGCCCGACCAGCGGGGCCATGGCTCCGTCCATGCACGCGATTGTCGCTACCGCGTGCCGGTTACGTGAAACCACCGATGCCGGGCGGCCGGCGCGGCGGGAGACTGCCCCGCATGGACTCCGACCGCATCCACCCCGCCGTCCGCGTCGGCCATGTGCACCTCCGCGTCGCCGACCTGGACCGCTCGCTCGCCTTCTACTGCGAGGCGCTGGGCTTCGGCGTGACTGCCGACGGGCGCGCCGTGGGCCTCGACGCCGCGTTCCTCGCCGCCGGCGACTACCACCACCACGTGGGCTTGAACACGTGGGAGAGCGCGGGCGCGTCGCCGCCCCCGCCGGGGCACACCGGCCTCTACCACGTGGCGTTCCTGTACCCCGACCGCGCGGAGCTGGGCCGCGCCGTGGCGCGGCTGCTCGCCCACGGCGTCGAGCCCGACCACGCGACGGACCACGGCGGCACCGTCTCCGTCTACCTCTCGGATCCGGACGGGAACGGCGTCGAGCTCTACTACGACCGCCCGCGCAGCCACTGGCGCGACGCCGACGGGCGGCCGGTGCTCAAGGCCGACCGCTTCGACTTCCGCGAACTCCTCGATCCATCCCCCCTCCCCTGACTCCTCCCCGACCACAGCAAGGAGCTCCCCATGCCCCGCCTCACCCTCCGCCGCACCTGCGGCGCCGCCCTCGCCATCGCCGCGATCGGCGCCGCCGCGACCGCCCAGGCCGACCCGCCGGACGCCGTCGCGGCAAAGCCGCACGGCAAGACGATCCGCCTCACGGAGGCCTCGCCCACGCTGCAGCCCACGTTCGTCGACGCGGGCGCGCCCGGCCCCTCGGTCGGCGACGGCGCCGTCCTCCACGACGGCGTGCTGCGCGAGGACGGGTCGCCGGCCGGCTCGTTCAACCAGGTGTGCACGCTCGCCGCGCTGAAGGGCAGCCCGTTCACGAGCGAGTTCGAGTGCGCCGGCTCGCTCACGCTCGGCGGCGACACGCTCGCCATGCAGGGCCCGCTCGTGCCGGCCGCGGACGAGCAGTCCGCCGCGATCACGGGCGGGACCGGCCGCTTCGCGACCGCCCGCGGCGAGGTCGTCCTCCGCGCCGAGGCGGACCAGATCATCGTCCGCCTCGCGGGCTGAACGCCGCGGCCGCGGGCCGGTTAGTGTCGGCAGGGTGAGCGAGGCCGAGGCCTACGAGCAGGTCCCGTACCCCGGGCTCGCCATCCCGCAGACGCATCCCGACCGGCTCGCCGTCCTCGGCGTCCTGCACGGCCTCGAGCCCGCGCCGCCCGACCGGGCGCGGGTGCTCGAGGTCGGGTGCGCCGACGGGCTGAACCTCGTCGCCATGGCCGCGCACGTGCCGGGACTCGAGGCGGTCGGGTTCGACCTCGTCGACCCGGCGCTCGGCCGCGAGGCGGCGGCGGACCTCGTGCTCGCGAACGTGCGGCTCGAGCAGGCCGACCTGCGCGACGCGCGCGACTGGGGCGAGTTCGACTACGTGATCGCCCACGGTGTCTACGCGTGGGTGCCCGACGACGCGCGCGAGGCGCTGATGGCGCTGCTGGCCCGGACCCTCGCGCCGCACGGCATCGCCTTCCTCTCCTACAACGCGCTCCCGGGCGCGCGCCTGCGGACGATGCTGCGCGAGATCGCGCTGCTCCACGCCGGGACGGCGGACACGCTGCAGGCGCGCGTCGACCGCTCGCGCGAGCTGTTCGGCTTCCTCGCCCCGTGGTCGGAGGAGCGCCCCGACGCGTACGGGCAGGTGCTCGCGACCGAGCTCGCGCGGCTGCGCGGGCTCTCCAGCGCCGTCCTCGCCCACGACGACCTCGGCGAGCGCTACGACCCCGTGTGGCTGCGCGACGTCGCCCGCCACGCCGGCACCCACGGCCTCCGCTACCTGGCTGACGCGGAGCACTCCGAGCTCTACGCCGACCGCCGGCCGGAGGGCGTCGACGAGCAGCTCGACGCGATCGCCGGCGGCGACCGCGTCGTGTGGGAGCAGTACGGCGACATCCTCGCCGGGCGCCAGTTCCGCCAGACGCTGCTGTGCCGGGCCGGCGCGCCGATGGACGACGCGATCGAGCCCGGGCGGCTCGCGTCGCTGTGGTTCTGCGCCACGGACGAGGCGGAGCCGGGCGGGAACGGCTCCGCCGGCCCGGGCGCCCTCGCGGTGCTGCTCGCGCGCCGCCCGCAGGTGCTCTCCTGCCCCGAGCTGCGCGCGCTGCTGGCGACGGACGACGTCGACGGGCTCTGCCGCGAGCTGTGGGACGGCGTCCGGCACGGGTACGTCGGGCTCCGCGCGGCGCCGTCGCGCGCGGCGGCCGCCGCCGGCGAGCGGCCCGAGGCGAGCGCGCTCGCCCGCTGGCAGGCCGCGCGCGGCCCCGAGCTCACCAGCCTCCGCCACGAGCCGGTGCGGCTCGACGACCCGTTCGGCCGCCGCCTCGTGGCGCTCTGCGACGGCGCGCGCGACCGGGCGGCGCTGCTCGACGGGCTCGTCGCGGCGGTCGGGCGCGAGGTGAACGTCACCTCCGCGGGCGCGCCCGTGACGGACGGCGAGCTGCTGCGCCCCCAGATCGCCGCGGGGCTCGAGCACAACCTCGCGTTGCTCGCGCGCCTGGGCCTCCTCGGGGGCTGAGTATCGTGCGCCGACGCATGTGGCGCCAGCGCCAGATCCGCCTGCGGCCGCAGCCGCGCGGCTTCCACCTGGTCACCCGCGAGGTGGTCGAGGGGCTGCCCGAGCTCGCCGAGTTCCGCATCGGCCTCGCCCACCTGCACCTCCTGCACACGTCGGCGTCGCTGACGCTCAACGAGAACGCCTCGCCCGACGTCCGGCGCGACTTCGCGACGTGGTTCGACGGCGCGGTGCCCGACGGCGCGCCGTACTGGACGCACACGATGGAGGGCGCGGACGACATGCCCGCCCACGTCAAGTCCTCCCTCCTCGGCTTCTCCCTCACCCTCCCGATCCGCGACGGCGACTTCGCGCTCGGGACCTGGCAGGGCATCTACCTCTGCGAGCACCGCGACCACGGCGGAGCCCGCTCCCTGATCGCGACGCTCGAGGGCGAGTAAGGGGGCGAACTTCGGCTCGATTCCGCCTTTGCCTGACTATGTACGGCAAAGGCGGAATCGACGCGGCGATCGCGGAGCTCGCCCGGCGCCAAGGCGGCGCGATTTCGCGCAAGCAGCTGATGGCGCTCGGCTGCAACCGCGCCGCGATCGACTACCGCGTGCGCATCGGGCGGCTGCACGTGATCCATCGCGGCGTCTACGCCGTCGGCCACGTCGTGCTCGGCATCGAGGGGCGACGATGGGCGGCGGTGCTCGCCTGCGAGCCCGGGGCGGCGTTGAGTCATGCGGCGGCGGCTGCGGCACTCGGCTTCAGGCGGTCGAGCGCCTCGGTGCTCGACGTGACGGTCGTCGGTACGGGACGGAAGCCGCAGGCCGGCATCCGGATGCACCGGCGGAGGGCGGTCGCCGCCGACGAGATCACAACGCTCGACGGCCTGCCGATCACGACGCCCGCGCGGACGCTGCTCGACCTCGCCGCCAGCGGCGTGCGGGGGCGTCCACTCGGCACCGCGCTCGACCGCGCCGATCAGTCCGGCATCCTCGACTTCACCGATCTCGCGATCCTGCTCGACCGGTACGCCGGGCGGCCCGGCACGCCCGCATTGCGGGAGGCGCTCGGGAAGTACGCCGGCGGGGACGCGCGGTCCGAGCTCGAGGAGATCATCGCCGAGCTCTGCGCGGACCATGGGATCCCGCGACCGCAGGAGAACGTCGCCGTCCTCGGGCAGGTCCGCGACTTCTACTGGCCCCGGGCACGCCTCGTCGTCGAGGCCGATTCGTACGCCTGGCACCGCTCGCCCGACGCCATGGCCGACGACCGGCAGCGCGACGTCGAGCTCACCCTCGCCGGCATCCGGACCCTCCGCTTCACGTGGTCGCAGGCGACCCGCCGCCGCGCCTACGTCGTCTCGGCGCTCAGGTCCGCCTTTGCGTGAACTATTGCGGCAAAGGCGGAATCGGGCGCCTCAGGCGAAGAGCGTGAGCGCCGGCTCGCGCTCCCCGCGGAGCTCCGCCAGGTCGACCTCGACCCAGGCGATCCCGCGGGACTCGGCCAGCACCCGCGCCTGCGGCTTCACGATCGTCGCGGCGAGCACGCCGCGGCACGCTGCCATCGCCGGGTCGAGCCGGATCCGCTCGAGGTAGCGCGAGAGCTGCTCGACCGCGTCGATCGTCCCGATCCGCTTGATCTCGACCGCGATCCAGCCGTCGGCCTCGTCGCGGCACATGAGGTCGACGGGGCCGATGTCGGTCGGCCACTCGCGCCGGACGAGCCGGAAGCCCTCGCCGCACCAGGCCGGCGCGTCGGCCAGCGCGACCTGGAGATCGGCCTCCGCGCCCGCCTTCTCGAGCCGGTCGGCGTCGAAGTCCATCGCGTGCGTGACGTCGCTGAGCACCTCGCCGAGCGTGATCTCGAGCCGGTCCTCGCCCTTGACCTTGCGCACGACGATCGTCCCCTCGCCCTCCTCGATCGCCGTCGGCGGCGTCATCCAGTTCAGCGGCTTGTACCCGCCCGCGTCGGCGTGCACGAGCACGGAGCCGTCGGCCTTGACGATGATCAGCCGGAGCGCCTCCGGCAGGTGGGCGGTGAGCCGGCCGGTGTAGTCGACGGCGCAGCGGGCGACGATCAGGCGCATCGGTCCGGGCACCGTAGCGATCGCCGACGACGGCAGTGTCGAAAACCGCGGACCCGTTCGTCATAGGATCGGAAGGCGGCGACCGGCGCCGCCGAAGACCCAGGAGGCACCCATGCAATACATGCTGCTCATCTACGGCGACGAGACGGCCGCGATGGCCATGACCCCCGAGGAGCAGGAGTCCTCGATGGGCGAGTGGTTCCAGTACACCGAGGAGCTCCGCCAGTCCGGCGCGATGGCCGCCGGCGACGCGCTGCAGCCGACCACCACCGCCACGACGGTGTCGCAGCCGAACGGCGGCGACGCGCTGATCACCGACGGCCCGTTCGCGGAGACCCGCGAGCAGCTCGGCGGCTACTACCTGCTCAACGTCGCGGACCTCGACGAGGCGATCGCCTGGGCGAAGAAGTGCCCCGGCGCCCGCTACGGCAAGATCGAGCTGCGCCCCGTCATGGAGTTCGATCAGGGCTGAGCGGCGCGGCCGCCCCCAGCCCGGCGGCCGCCGCGGTCGCCCGCACCTTCCGCGCGGAGTTCGGCCGCGCGGTCGCGATCCTCGCCCGAGCGCTGGGCGGCGACGTCGACCGCGCGGAGGAGGCCGTCCAGGACGCCTATGCCGTCGCGCTCGACCGCTGGCCGCGCGACGGCATCCCGTCCCAGCCGGCCGGCTGGATCCTCACGACGGCGAAGCGCAGGGCGATCGACCGGCTCCGCCGGGAGGCCGTCCTGCGCGAGAAGCAGGCGCTGATCGCGCGTGACCTCGAGGAGGCGGTGGCGGACGTCCCGAGCGACGAGAACGCGCCGATGATCCCCGACGAGCGGCTGGGCCTGATGTTCGCCTGCTGCCACCCCGCGCTCGCGATCGAGGCGCAGGTGCCCCTGACCCTGCGCCTCGTCGGCGGCCTGACCGTGCCCGAGATCGCCCGCGCGCTGCTCGTCCCCGAGACGACGGTCAACCAGCGCCTCGTGCGCGCGAAGCAGAAGATCCGCGTCTCGGGCATCCCGCTCGAGGAGCCGCCGCGCGACCGGCTCGACGGCCGCCTCCGCGCGGTCCTCGCCGTCCTGTACCTGATCTTCACCGAGGGCTACGCGCCCACGACCGGCGACGCGCTCGTCCGCGAGGATCTCGCGGGCGAGGCGATCCGGCTCGCGCGCGTCGTCCACACCCTGCTGCCCGACGAGCCCGAGCCCGCCGGCCTGCTCGCGCTGATGCTGCTCCAGCACTCGCGCCGCGACGCGCGCTCCGGCCCGCACGGCGAGCTGATCCTGCTCGAGGACCAGGACCGCGCCCGCTGGGACCGCGCCGCGATCGCGGAGGCACTGCCGCTCGTCGACCGCGCCCTCGTCGCCCGGCGCCCCGCCGGCAGCTACGCGCTCCAGGCCGCTATCGCCGCGGTCCACGCCGGCGCGCGCACGCCCGGGGAGACCGACTGGCGCCAGATCGCCGCCCTCTACGGCGAGCTCCTCCGCGTCCAGCCCGGCCCGGTCGTCGCGCTCAACCGCGCCGTCGCCGTGGCGATGGCCGACGGTCCCGACGCCGGGCTCGAGCTCCTCGCCCGGATCGGCGGCACCCTCGACGGCTACCACCCCTTCCACGCCGCCCGCGCGGACCTCCTCCGCCGCGCGGGCCGCCGCGACCAGGCGGCCGCCGCCTACCGCCGCGCGCTCGCGCTGGCGGGCACGGAGCCGGAGCGCGCCTTCCTCGCGGCGCGCGTCCAGGAGCTGAGCTAGGCCGCGGCGGACTCGGACTCGAGCTCGCGCGGTGCCGCGCCGAGGACCTGGTCGCGCAGATTGCGGACCTCCGGGTCGTCGGCGAGCGCGAGCGCCTTCTCGCACGCGGCGAGGCACTCGCGCGTGCGGTCCGTGCGCGCGAGCGCGTGCGCGAGCCGCGACCACGCGGCGGCGGACTGCGGCGCGAGCTCGGCCGCCTGCTCGCAGGCCGAGACCTCGGTGCCGGTGTCGCCGGCGAGGTGGGCGACGAGCGCCAGGTCCAGCAGCCCCTGCTCCGTCGGCGCGATCGCCCGCGCGCGGTCGAGCGCGTCCCGGGCGCCCGCGCGGTCGAAGGTCCGCAGCCGCAGCCGCCCGAGCCGCTCCCACGCGGCGCCGTCGCGCGGCGCCCGCTCCGTCTCGGCCACCGCGGCGTCGACGGCCTGGGAGAGCGAGCCCATGTCCTCGTAGATCCGCGCGGCGGTCCGGTACGGCGCTGGCCGCTCGCCCTCGAGCCGGATCCAGTCGCGCACGGCGCGGCCCGCGGCGGCGAACTGCCCCGCCTGCCAGTACGCCGTGGTGAGCAGCCGCAGCACGGCCGGGTTGCGCGGCTCGGCGTCGCGCGCGTAGACGAGCCGCTGCGCGGCGAGCGCGAAGTCGCCCTCGGCGAGGGCGTGCTTGGCCGCGGTCATGAAGCGCTGGACGCGGTCGGCACCCGGGTCGGGCTGGTGGAAGTCGACGAACTGGAGCGAGCCGGCCGGCACCGTGCGGATCCCGACGTTGAACGACACGCGCGCCCACTGCTGGATGTCGTCGCCGTCGCCGGTGAAGTAGATGCCCTGCACCGTCCCCACGCCCCACTCCGGGTACGAGAGGCAGCGCGCGTAGCGGTGCACGACCGAGTGGTCGGGGACGCGCGAGCCGAACGGGTCGTGCTTCTGCGCGTCGGCGGCGGTTGCGCGGCGGCGCTGCTCCTCGGCGTAGTTGCGCGCACCCTCCTCGGCCCGGCGCTTGCGCGCCGCGGCCGCGCTGACCTTCACCGCGTTGCGGGTCACCGTCCCGCCGCGCGACTGCTCCGCGAGCCGCTCGAGCTGGTCCGCCGCCTCGTTGATCGCCTTCAGGTGCCGCTCGTGCTCGAGCTGCTTGCCCGGCGGGGCGATGTCCGGGTGCCACCGCTTGGCCTGGCGACGGCGCGCGAGCTGGATGTCGCGCTTCTCGAACGGCGGCTCGATCTCGAGGAGGAGGACCGCTTGCTCGATGTCCAGGACCTGCGGCATGACCCGTTCACGGTAGCGGTCAGCTCTAGGCGACGAGTGCGAGCCGCGGAGCGGCCGCGGCCTCGGCGAGCGCGGCGAACAGCGCGAGCTGCGCGGGCCGCTCGACCATCCCCTCGGCGTGCCACTGCACGCCGAGCAGGAACGGCCGCGAGCGATCCTCCAGCGCCTCGACGGTGCCGTCCGCGGCCCGGGCGCTCACGGTCAGGCCGGTGCCGAGCACGTCGGCGGCCTGGTGGTGGAAGGAGTTGACCTCGAGCGCGCCCGCGCCGATCACGCCGGCGAGCAGCGAGCCCGCGACGACGTCGACGGCGTGGCGCGCCTCGGTGGCGGGCGCCGTCTGGCGGTGGTCGTCGACGTGCTGGCACAGCGTGCCCCCGCGCGCGACGTTCATCGCCTGCAGCCCGCGGCAGATGCCGAGCAGCGGCAGCCCGCGCGCTTCGGCGCCGCGCACGAGCGCGAGCTCCGCGGCGTCGACCATCCGGTCGGTCGGCCCGAGCTTCTCGTGCCGCTCGGCCGCGCCGTACTCGAGCGGGTCGAGGTCCGGGCCGCCGGCGAGGCACAGGCCGTCGAGCCGGTCCAGCAGCGCCCCGGCCGCCGCGGCCGACTCCGGCGCCACCACGACGGGGATCCCGCCGCCGAGCTCGACCGCCCGCAGATAGGGCATCCCCAGCCGCAGCTCCGTCGCCGGCGCGCTCTCGTCGCAGCGCTGCAGCGAGGCGAGCTGCCCGGCGTGCCGCTCCGAGGTGAAGACGCCGATGAGGGGCCTCATGCACCGATCATCGGCAGAAAGCGCCGATCGCCACATGGCCGGGCGGACAATTCCCGCCGGTACCCTCTAGACCACATGTCGAGCCAATACATCTATTCGATGTACCGGTTGAGCCGGACGCACCCGCCGGACAAGCAGGTGCTGAAGGACATCTCCCTCTCCTTCTTCCCGGGGGCCAAGATCGGCGTGCTGGGCCTCAACGGCTCCGGCAAGTCGACGCTCCTGCGGATCATGGCCGGGCAGGACACCGAGTACCGCGGCGAGGCGCAGCTCGCGCCCGGCGCCACCGTCGGCCTGCTCGACCAGGAGCCCCAGCTCGACGAGTCCAAGGACGTCCGCGGCAACGTCGAGGACGGCGTGGCGGAGACGCGCGCGCTGCTCGACCGCTTCAACGAGCTCGCCGCGAACTACTCCGACGACACCGCGGACGAGTTCGCGCGCATCCAGGAGCGGATCGACGCCGCCGACGCCTGGAACCTCGACACCCAGCTCGACCAGGCGATGGACGCGCTGCGCCTGCCGCCCGCCGACGCCGACGTCACCAGGCTCTCCGGCGGAGAGCGCCGCCGCGTCGCGCTCTGCCGGCTGCTGCTGGCCGCGCCCGACCTGCTGCTGCTCGACGAGCCCACGAACCACCTCGACGCCGAGTCGGTGGCCTGGCTGGAGCAGCACCTCGAGGACTACAAGGGCACGATCGTCGCCGTCACCCACGATCGCTACTTCCTCGACAACGTCGCGGGCTGGATCCTCGAGCTCGACCGCGGCCACGGCATCCCCTTCAAGGGCAACTACTCCTCCTGGCTCGAGCAGAAGCAGGAGCGCCTCAAGCAGGAGGAGCGCCAGGAGTCCGCGCGCCAACGGACGATCGCCCAGGAGCTCGAGTGGGTGCGCGAGAACCCGAAGGGCCGGCGCAAGAAGTCCAAGGCGCGTCTGAACAACTACGAGCGCCTGCTCGCCGAGGAGCGCAACGTCAAGCTCGAATCGGTCCAGATCCACATCCCGCCGGGGCCGCGCCTCGGCGACAAGGTGATCGAGGCCGAGGGGCTGCGCAAGGGCTTCGGCGAGCGGCTGCTGATCGAGGACCTGTCGTTCTCGCTCCCGCCCGCGGGCATCGTCGGCATCATCGGCGCCAACGGCGCGGGCAAGACGACGCTGTTCCGGATGATCGTCGGCGAGGAGCAGGCGGACGCGGGCGCGATCACGCTCGGCGACACCGTCGACCTCGCGTACGTGGACCAGTCGCGCGACGCGCTCGACCCGGACAAGACCGTCTGGGAGGAGATCTCGGACGGCTACGACAACATCAAGGTCGGCGACCGCGAGATCGCCTCGCGCGCCTACGTGGCCGGGTTCAACTTCAAGGGCTCCGACCAGCAGCGCAAGGTCGGCGTCCTGTCGGGCGGCGAGCGCAACCGCGTGCACCTCGCGAAGCTGCTGCGAAGCGGCGGGAACGTGCTCCTGCTCGACGAGCCGACGAACGACCTCGACGTCGACACGCTGCGCGCGCTCGAGGAGGCGCTGCTCGCGT
>JBEVIG010000203.1:0-7441 GCA_040510855.1 Solirubrobacteraceae bacterium | reverse complement strand
CCACGAACAGCTTGTCGCCGCCGACGCGCTTGGCCGCGTACTGGGCGGCGTCGGCCGCGCGGAAGAGGTCGCTCGCGCGCCGGTGCTCGTCGTCGAGGCAGGCGACGCCGCACGACATCGTCAGCGGCCCGGCGGGGCTGGCGGCGAGCCGGTGCGCGGCGTCGCGCGCGAGCTCCCGCGCCGCCTCGGCGCCGTGCCCCTCGAGCAGGACGCAGAACTCGTCGCCGCCGAGCCGGCACGTCATCGCGCCCGGATACTCCCGGGCGGCCTCGACCAGCGCCTGGCCGGCCGCCACGAGCGCGCGGTCGCCCGCCTCGTGCCCGAGCCGGTCGTTGACGTCCTTGAGCCCGTCGAGGTCGCAGAAGACGAGCGCGAGGTCGCCGCCGTTCGCATGCGCGGTCGCGACCGCGTCCTCCATCCGCTCGTCGAGCGCGCGGCGGTTGGGGAGGCCGGTGAGCGGGTCGCGGTAGGCGAGGTCCTCCAGCCGCGAGAAGAGCTGCGCGCGGCCGATCGCGGTCGCCACCTGGGCGCACAGCGCCTCGGCGAAGCGGACGTGCGCGTCGGTGAAGGGCGGCGCGTCGACGGCCGAGTAGGCCTCCAGCACGCCCCACACGCGGCCGCCGCTGCGGATCGGCGCCGCGAGCGCGGATCCGCGGCCGATCCCGCTGAGGAATTCGCGCTCCTCGTCGGGCAGCGCGACGTGCTCGAGCGCGATCACGTACGGCCGCGCCTCCTGCACGAGCGTGCGGTCGAGCGCGGTGAGCGTCCAGGTCTCGTTCGCCGGGCGGCGCTCGTCGCCCGGGTTGAGCTCGCCCGCGTTGACCAGCGTGCGCATGACGTCCAGGTCGGGCTCCCAGCGGCTGATCGAGACGCCGGCGGCCTGCAGCACGCGGCACGCCTCCTCGCCGACGATGTCGAGCACGTCCTCGAAGCGGTGCGCACCCGCGACCGTGCTGGAGATCGTGATCAGCGCGCGCAGCTCCGCCTCGAGCGGCCGGTCGGGCCGCACGTGCGGGAGCGCCGCGGGCTCGTCGAGCGGCGCGGGGACCTCGACCTCGAGCCCGCCGCGGTCGAGCACGCGCTCGAGCGCGGCGACCGTCCTGGGGCAGAACTGGGTGCCGGCGTTGCGGTGCAGCTCCGCGCGCGCCTGCTCCGTGGAGAGCGCGCGCCGGTAGGGCCGGTCGGACGTCATCGCGTGCCAGGCGTCGCAGACGAAGCAGATGCGGCTGGCGAGCGGGACGTCCTCGCCGGCGAGGCCGTCCGGGTAGCCGCCGCCGTCCCAGCGCTCGTGCTCGGCGCGCACGGCCGGGGCGAGGTGCGAGAGCGAGCCGATCGCGCTCACGATCTGGGCGCCGATGGCCGGGTGCTCGCGCATGACCTCCCACTCCGGCGCGGTGAGGCCGCCCGGCTTGCGCAGGATCGCGTCGGGCACGCCGACCTTGCCGATGTCGTGCAGCAGCGCCACCTGCCCGACGGAGGACGTCTCCTCCTGCCCCAGGCCGAGCTCGGCCGCGACCTCGAGGGCGAGCTCGAGCACCGCCTCGGAGTGCTCGGCGGTGTAGTTCTCGCGCGCGTTGAGCGCGGCCAGCAGCGCCTGGCCGGCGGCCGCCTCGACCTCGGAGCGGCGCCGCTCCTGCGCGGTCGCCGCGGCCTCGAGCCGCTTCGCCGCCATCCGCGCGAGCACGTCGAGGTAGCGCAGGTCGCGCTCGCCCAGCTGCGGCTGGGGCTGCCGGCTCAGGCAGCACAGCGTGCCCATGAGCGTGCCGTCCGCGCTGCGCACCGGGACGCCCGCGTACGCGCGGATGCCGGTGGCGCGCACGAACGGGTGCGCCGTCGCCTGCGAGTCCTCGTCGGCGTCCGTGACGAGCTGGGGCACGCTGCCGGCCACCATCTGGTGGCACCACGACATCTCCGCCGGGATCGAGAAGCCCGGGCCGACGCCGCCGTAGGCGTCCGTGTCGCCGTCGACCTCGCGCAGGACGAGCGCGTCGTCGCGGACTTCGGAGAGGTAGGCGAACTCCATGCCCAGCACCTCCCGCGCAGCCGCCAACAGCCCGTCCATCGGAGTCGTATCGGCCCGATCGGGCCCGGCTTGAGCCCCCGCGGTCACCACAGGGACCTTCTTACGCGGCGAGGCTGCGCGGTTCCTGCTCGGCGCCCGCTGCCGGCACGTGGCTCATCGCGTGCTCGGCCATGGCCGTGATGGTCAGGCTCGGGTTCACACCCACGTTCGCGGGGATGGCGGACCCGTCGCATACGAGCAGGTTGCCATAGCCGAACACGCGCTGCCGCGCGTCGACGACGCCCGTGGAGGCATCCGCGCCGATCACCGCGCCGCCGAGGATGTGCGCGGTGGTCGGGATGTTGGCGATCGCCTCCGTCACCGAGCTCTGCGCGACGCCGCCCGTCCGCTCCGCGAGCCAGGCGGCGAACTGGTTCGCGACGGGGATGAAGGTCGGGTTCGGGCGCTCTGGATCCTGCTCGGTCTGCAACCGCACGCCCCCCGTGATCGTGCGCCGCGCGCGGAGCGCGATCGCGTTGTCGAGCGACTGCATGACGAGGACGATGATCGTGCGGCGCGACCAGCCGCGCGGCCAGCTCAGCCTCAGCAGCCGGACGGGGTGGCGCGCCGCCGCGCCGAGCAGCTTCAGCGGCCGCGTGAGGCGGCTCCCGTCCCCGACCATCAGCGTGTAGAGCGCGCTCATCGAGTCGCCGGCGTCGCCGTAGGTGACGGTCTCGATGTGGGTGTCGGGGTCGGGGAACACGCTCGAGGAGATCGCCACGCGCTTGGTCATCTCCGGCGCGTCGCGCGGGAGCGTGACGGCGAGGATCGCCTCCGAGTTCGTGCGCACGAGCTCGCCGAGCCGGCCCGAGAGCCGCGGCAGCGAGCCGCGCAGCTTGCACGCCGCGAGCAGCTTGTTCGTGCCGAGCGGGCCGGCGGCCACGACGACGCCACGGGCGGTGTGCACGCGGCGGTCGCGGCGGAACCAGGCGCCTGTGCGCTCGGTCGTCACCGCGTAGCCGTCCGAGCCGTCCTCGGCGCCCAGCGGCGCGATGTCGACCACCGTGCGATCGGGCACGATCCTGGCGCCCGCGCGCTCGGCGAGCCAGAGGTAGTTCTTCGGCAGCGTGTTCTTGGCGTTGTGCGGGCAGCCGACCATGCAGCGCCCGCAGGCGATGCAGCCGGTCCGCGCGGGGCCGGCGCCGTCGAAGAACGGGTCCTCCGCGGTCTCGCCCGGCGTACCGAAGTACACGCCCACGCGCGTCTTGGCGTAGGTGCGGTCGGCGCCGATCTCGCGCCCGAACTCGCGCAAGAGCTGATCGGCGGGGTCGTCGGCCGTCACGGTGACGACGCCGAGCATCTTCTCCGCGGTGTCGAAGTGCGGCCCGAGCGCGGTCTCCCAGTCCTCCAGGCCCGACCACTGCGGGTCGGCGTAGAAGCGGGACGGCGCGCGGTAGAGGGTGTTGGCGTAGCCGAGCGAGCCGCCGCCGACGCCGCTGCCCGAGACGACGCAGACGTCCTTGAAGATCGTCAGCCGGAAGATCCCGCGCAGGCCGAAGCGCGGCGCGAAGAAGTAGCGCCGCAGGTCCCACGTCGACCGCGGCAGGTCGGAGTCGGCGAAGCGCCGGCCGCTCTCGATCACGCCGACGCGGTGGCCCTTCTCGGCCAGGCGGAGCGCCGAGACGCTCCCGCCGAAGCCCGAGCCGACGACGAGCCAGTCGTGGTCCAGGTCCTGACGCACTGTCAACAGTCTATTCGAGCGGCTGGGCGGAGTACCCCGCCTCGCGCATCGCGCGCATCACCGCGTCGGCGTGCTCGCGCCCGCGGGTCTCGAGCACGAGCTCGACCGCGGTCTCGCGCACGTGGAGGTCGAACCCCTCGCGCACGTGCGAGACGTCGACGACGTTGCCGCCCGCGCGGGCGACGGAGGCGAGCAGCTCCGCGAGCTTGCCCGGGCGGTCGGGCACCCGGCTGAGCACGACCAGCCGCCGTCCCGCCAGCGTCTCGTGGCGCCGGGCGATGGAGAGCAGGAGGCCGGCGTCGACGTTGCCGCCGGACAGGACGGCGACGGTCGTGCCGCGCGGCGCGGCCGTGATCGAGCCGCGCAGCAGCGCCGCGACGCCGACCGCGCCGGCGCCCTCCACGACGAGCTTGCAGCGCTCGAGCAGCACCACCATCGCCTCCGCCGCGTCCTCGTCCTCGACGACGACCTCGCCGTCGAGCCACTCCCGCAGCAGCGGCGCGGTGAGCTCGCCGGGCTGCTTGACGGCGATGCCGTCGGCGATCGTCAGGCCGGTGTCGGCGATCCGCACCCCGACCACCTCGACGTCCGGGCGCGCCGACTTCACGGCGATGGCGATGCCCGAGGCGAGCCCGCCGCCGCCGATCGGCACCACGACCTTCGCGAGGTCGGGCACGTCCTCGAGCAATTCGAGGCCGAGCGAGCCCTGGCCCGCGACGACGTCGGGGTCGTCGTACGGGTGGACGAAGACCATCCCCTGCTCCTCCGCACGCTCCTGCGCGGCGGCCACGCACTCCTCGATCGAGCTGCCGCCCGCGTGCACTGTCGCCCCGTGGCCGCGGGTGGCCTCGGCCTTCGCGATCGGCGCGTCGGCGGGGACGAAGACCTCGCACGGCACGCCGAGCGCCGCCGCGGCGGCGGCCACGCCCTGCGCGTGGTTGCCCGCGGAGGCGGCGACGACGCCCGCGCTGCAGCGCTCCTCCCCGACGGCGGCGAGCTTCGCGGTCGCGCCGCGGACCTTGAACGAGCCCGTGCGCTGGAGGTTCTCCGCCTTGAGCACGACCGTGCCGCCGGCGCGCTCGGAGATCGTGCGCGTCGAGAGCACCGGCGTCCGCCGGGCGACGCGCGCGACCCCGGGGCGCGCGGCGGCGATGTCCGTCTCAGTCGGGGATCGCAAGGATGGCGTCGATCTCGACGTCGGCCCCCAAAGGCAGGGAGGCGACGCCGATGGTCGTGCGGGCCGGCGGCGCGTCGCCGAAGAAGCTGCCGTAGGCCTCGTTGACCGCCTTGAAGACGGAGATGTCGGTGACGAAGATGCCGCACCGCACGGCGTCGTCGAGCGAGGCGCCGGCCGCGGCGGCGACGATCGCGAGGTTCTCGAGGCAGCGGCGCGTGTGGTCACCGATGTCGCCCTCGACGAGCGCGCCGGTGCCGGGATCGATCGGGGTCTGGCCCGAGAGGAAGATCAGCCCGCCGGCCTTGACGGCGTGGGAGTACGGGCCCGCCGCGGGCGGACCGCCGACCGCGGTCACGGTTTCGCGATGATGGGACATGGTGAGGAACCTACCGTGAGCAATCGCCTGGCCACCGAGACGTCGCCGTACCTCCTCCAGCACAAGGACAACCCCGTCGACTGGTACCCGTGGGGCGAGGAGGCGCTGGCCCGCGCGCGGGACGAGGGCAAGCCGATCCTCGTCTCGATCGGCTACGCCGCCTGCCACTGGTGCCACGTCATGGAGCGCGAGTCGTTCGAGGATCCGCAGGTCGCGGCGCTGATGAACGAGCGCTACGTCTGCATCAAGGTCGACCGCGAGGAGCGCCCGGACGTCGACGCGATCTACATGGACGCCGTGCAGGCGCTCACCGGCCGCGGCGGCTGGCCGCTCAACGCCTTCCTCACGCCCGAGGGCGCGCCGTTCTACGCCGGCACCTACTTCCCGCCGGAGCCGCGCCAGGGCATGCCGTCGTGGCCGCAGGTCGTGATGGCGGTCGCCGACGCGTTCCACGAGCGGCGCGACGAGGTCGACGACACCGCCGAGCGCCTGCTCCCGCGCCTCGCCGGCGCGGCGAACCTGCCGCCCACGCCGGGCGCGCCGGCCACGGACGCGCTCGACGCGGCGCAGGCCGCGCTGCGCTCCGGCTACGACTGGGAGCACGGCGGCTTCCAGAAGGGCGCGCCGAAGTTCCCGCCCGCGTCGGCGATCGAGTTCCTGCTCGGCCGCGGCGAGCGCGAGATGGCGCTGCACACGCTGCGCGCGATGGCCGCCGGCGCGATGTACGACCAGATCGGCGGCGGCTTCGCGCGCTACTCGGTCGACGCACGCTGGGTCATCCCCCACTTCGAGAAGATGCTCTACGACAACGCGCTGCTCGCCCGCGCGTACCTGCACGGCTACCAGGTGTCGGGCGAGGAGCTGTTCCTGCGGGTGTGCACGGAGACGCTCGACTGGGTGCTGCGCGACCTGCGCCAGGAGGAGGGCGGCTTCGCCTCCTCGCTCGACGCGGACTCCGAGGGCGAGGAGGGGCGCTTCTACGTCTGGACGCCGGACGAGATGCGCACGGTCGCGGGCGACGCCGCGGTCGCGTACTTCGGCCTCGACGGGCCGCCGAACTTCGAGGGGAAGTGGGCCCCGGTGCGCGCCGGGCGCGACCCCGAGGACCTCGAGGCGATCAAGCTCGCGCTGCGCGAGGCGCGCGGGGAGCGGGTCTGGCCCGGCCTCGACGACAAGCGGCTCACGGCCTGGAACGCGCTGATGATCGCGGCGCTCGCCGACGCGGGCGGCGCGCTCGAGCGGCCGGACTACGTCGACGCCGCCGTCGCGTGCGCGGAGTTCCTGTGGCGCGACCTGCGCGACGACCGCGGCCGGCTGCTGCGCACGTACAACCGCGGGCGCGCGCAGCTCGGCGCCTACCTCGAGGACCACGCGTTCCTGCTCGAGGCGCTGCTCACGCTCTATGGCGCGACGTTCGACCCGCGCTGGTTCGCGGCCTCCCGCGAGCTGGCCGAGGCGATCCTGGAGCGCTTCGCCGACGCCGAGCACGGCGGCTTCTTCGCCACCGCCGACGACCACGAGACGCTCGTCGCCCGCCGCAAGGAGCTCGAGGACACGCCGATCCCGTCGGGCGCCTCGAGCGCCGCGTACGGCCTGCTGCGGCTGGGCGCGCTGACCGGCGAGCGCCGCTACGAGGAGGCCGCGGAGGGCGTGCTCCAGCTCCTGCACGGCGTCGCGCCGCAGTACCCGAGCGCGTTCGGGCACGTGCTCCAGGCGCTCGACTTCCACCTCTCGCCGGTGAAGGAGGTCGCGATCGTCGGCCCGGACGCCGCGCCGCTCGAGCGCGTGGTCCGCGGTGCGTTCCGCCCCCACATGGTGCTGGCGGGCGGCGCGGGCGGCGGCGTGCCGCTGCTGGAGGGCCGCGATCCCGTGGACGGGCGCGCCGCGGCGTACGTCTGCGAGCACTTCACGTGTCAGCGTCCGGTCACCGCGCCGGACGATCTGGCCCACCTGCTCTGACCGGTCGGGCCGAACCGGAGTCACCGCTCCGCTAGCGTGGTCCGGGTGGCCACGGAGCAGGAGCGGATCAAGGTCGAGTACATCCACCCGACCGAGCCCCTGCCCGACGAGCTCTCTGGCCCGAAGCTGCGCAAGCACGCGCTCCAGGTGGCGGGGCTGTTCGCGGTGGTCGCGCTCATCGCCTGG
>JBEVIG010000202.1:0-17381 GCA_040510855.1 Solirubrobacteraceae bacterium | reverse complement strand
GAGGGCGCGGCCGCGCACGAGCTCGGCGCCGCCGCGCGGGCGCTCGACCTCGGCGCGCCGACCGACGCCGCGCTCCTCGCCCTGCGCGCACGTGCGCGCTCGCACGCGTGGGACACGCTCGTCGCCGCCGTCCTGCTCCAGCGCGACGCCGGCGGCGACCTCGCCGCGCTGCTCCGGGAGCTCGCCGCCTCGGCCGAGGCGGCGGTGCGCGCCGAGCGCGACGCCCGCGCCGCGACCGCGCAGGCCCGCTTCACGGCCTGGCTCATCCTCGCGATGCCGGTGGCGGGCGCCGTCATCGCCGAGCTCGTCGCGCCCGGCTTCGCGGTCGCCCTGATCGCGAACCCGCTCTCGGCGACGCTCGCCGCGCTCGCGCTCGTCCTCGCACTGACCGCGCTCGTCGCCATCGCCCGGCTCGGAGTGGCCCGGTGAGCTGGGCTCCGATCGTCGCCGCGGTCGCCGGCGTGTGCCTCGCGGCGGCGATGGTCGAACTCGTGGCGGCCGGGGTGCCCCGGCCGCGGCGCGGGATCGGGCTGGCGGTGCTGCAGATGGCGCCGCGGCCCGGGGCGCCGAAGGGGCTCGTCGCGAGGGTGGAGGCGTCCGGGGTCGGGCTGGGCGTGGGGGAGGTGATGGCCGCGAAGCTCGCGGGCGCGATCGTCGCGGGCGGGGGTGCGCTCGCGGTGACGACCTCGACCGCCGCGCTCGTCGCCGCGCCGCTCGCCGGCTGGTTCGCGCCCGACCTCGTCCTACGTTCACGCGCGCGGGGGCGCGCCCGCGCGATCGAGGCCGAGCTCGCCGACGTGCTCGACCTGCTCCGCGTCGCGGTCGGCGCCGGGCTCACGCCGTGGCGCGCGCTCGACGAGGTCGGGCGGCGGCATCCCGGGGTGCTCGCGGCCGAGCTCGGCGCGACCGCGAGGCGGATCGCGCTGGGCGTCCCGGGAGCAGAGGCGCTCGACCGCCTCGAACGCTGCGCGCCCGGCGCGGGCGTCCACACGCTTGCGCAGACGCTCCGGCGCGTGGACCGCCTCGGCGCCGCGCCCGGCCGCGCGCTGACCGCCCTCGCCGAGGAGGCCAGGGCGCGTCAGGCCCGCCGGCTGGCCGAGCAGGCCGCGCGCGCCGCGCCGAAGATCCAGCTCGTCGTCGCGCACCTGCTCGTCCCGGACGTGCTGCAGCTCGTCGCCGCGGCGCTGATCCCGTCGCTCACCGGGGCGTCGCTGTGACGAGCGGCAACCGCTACTTCAGCGTCACCGCCGTCCGCGACCGGACCGTGCCGTCGTCCGTCGACCCGCCGGTCACGATCGTCTCGAACGCCTCGAGGTACGGCCGCGCCTCCTCGAAGTCCGCGTCCGCCTCGCCGAACGCGTCGACGAGCTGGATGATCGCCGGCATCGAGAGCACGAAGCTGGCGTTCATGTCGTCGCCGAGCTGCTCCTCGGCCGCCTTGAACGTCGCCGCGTCGCCGAGCTTCGCATCGGGCGCCAGGGCATCCTCGGCCGCCGACACGGAGTACGCCGCGACCATCTTGCCCTCGCCGCGCGCGAGCACGAGCTTCTGCGGCGCGCCCGGGGCGGGGATCTCGACCGCGGACTCCGCGCCCGCGATCTTCACCGGCTTCGGGGCCGCGCCCGCCTGCTGGCCGATCAGCCCGACGAACTTGCCGAACGCGCTCGCCGCGCGGTCGTCGTCCGTGGACTCGAGGACGAGGGCGCCGCCGAGGTCGGCCTCGCTCGTGCCGCGCACGAAGCCGCCGACGTCGCCGAGCCAGGAGTAGACGTCCGCCTCGAGGTCCAGGCCGGTCGAGCGCTTGACCTGCTCGGTGAGCGCCGCGCCGCCGATCAGGCCGCCGAACGAGTTGACGAGCTCGCGCGTGCCCTCGCCGACGTTCGGCAGGGCCATCGCGCCCCAGGCGTCGCCCGGGAGCTCCTTCAACAGGTCGGACTCCCCGCCGGCGAAGAGCGTCGCGAGCCGGCGCAGCGGCCCGTCAGGGATGTCCGTCGCGATCTGGTCGATCGCGATCCCATCGGCGTCCGCCGTGAGCGCGCCCGCGCTCGGGCCCATCTTGTCGACGGGCAGGAACGAGCGGACCTGGTCGAGCTGGGCGGCGGTGGACGGGTCGGCCTTCACCGCCGCGTCCAGGAGCGTCTTCGTGTCGATGTAGAAGAGCCCGATCCGGTCGTCCTCGAGCTCGTCGACGACGTCCTCGTAGCGGTCGGCGTCGGCCAGGTGGTCGCCGTCGCGCCCGTCGACGATCTCCTTGAAGACCGGCAGCTCGCCGATGACCATGTAGCCGTCGACGAGCCCCGCCACCGTGCCTTCGTCGTCCGTGACGTAGTTGATGCCCTCGTAGGTGCCGCGCTTGCCGTCGTCCTGCAGCTTGGGCAGCGCAGCCTCGGCCGCCTTCTCGTCGCGCACCGCGATCACGCCGGCGACCGGCGGGTCCTCGCCGGACACGTCGCGCAGCCACACGCCCGCCTTCTCGCCGACCCACGGGGCGAAGTCGCGCTCCCACGACAGATCGTCGTTCTCGAAGCCCTCGTCCACGAGCTCCTGGATCCTGCCGGCGGGGTCCGGCGTCCGCATGATCTTGCCGGCGGCCGCGAGCACGTCCTCGCGCTGCTCGCCCTCCGGGCGGATCGTCGCCTCGAAGTACATCCCCGCGTTCGCGGGCACGAGCGAGGCCGGATCGGCGTCGCCGGATGACCCGGCGTCACCGCCGCACGCAGCGAGGCCGAGCGTCAGCGCGACGCAGGAGCAGGACAGCAGGGCGGTTCTCATCTGGGGAGGTTCCTTCCTTTGCACGGCCCTTCCACATCCACCGGCGGAAGGAGTCACCAAGCGTAGGCAGAGCACCGGATGTCCGCAATACGCCATGCAGGTGACGGATCTGCACCCGAAAGTGCGGTCGGCGACGCCCGCTCATCCCACCCCGACCCACGCGGGAATTCCCTGCATACGGTCATTTCGCTCTCGACCATTCGTCCAAAGCTCAAGTTTTGTGGGGCGTATGACGACATTTGTGTTGCAAGGTGGGATGAAGTGGGGTAGAACCCACGTGCACAGCCGGACCGGGGTGGCGGGGCTCCTCCCACTCCGCCACCTCGGTTCGACTCATCCCACGCCCACCACGGACTCAGAGCGGCATGGGCCTTGGCCTTCCACGGAACCTTCGAACACACCCTCGACGCGAAGAACCGGCTGACCGTGCCGTCGCGGTTCCGTTCCGCGCTCGCAGGACGGGTGTTTCTCGTCAAGGGGCAGGACCCCTGCCTGTCGCTCTTCCCGGCCGAGACCTACGAGGCGATGGCGAACGCCGCGCTGGCCACTGCGACGCCGATGACGCAGCAGCACCGCGAGCTCTCCCGGTACTTCTTCGCGAACGCGCAGGAGATGGAGCTGGACGGCGCGGGGCGCGTGATGCTGCCGGCGCACTTCATGGCGCAGGCGGGGATCGCCGCGCGGGAGCTCATCGTCGCGGGCACGGGCGCCTGCCTCGAGCTCTGGGACCGCACGACCTGGCAGACCTACGACGCGCAGCTCACCGACCGCGCGGCTGACCTCACCGCATCACTTGGCCATCCTGCTTGACATGCCCCGCGTCCACGTTCCGGTCCTCGCCGGCGAGCTGATCGAGGCCCTCGATCCGCAGCCCGGCATGGTCGCCGTCGACTGCACCCTCGGCGCCGCGGGCCACGCGCGCCTCGTCGCCGACCGTCTCGGGCCGTCCGGGCTGCTGATCGGCATCGACCGCGACCCGCTCGCCGAGGCCGCGTTCGCCGAGCTCGCCGCCGACGTCCCCTGCCGCACCCGCTTCGTCCGCGCCGACTTCGCCACCGGCCTCGGGCAGCTGCTCGAGGAGGGCGTGGTCGCCGACCTCGTCTACCTGGACCTCGGCATGTCCTCGATGCAGGTCGACACGCGCGAGCGCGGGTTCTCCTACGCCTACGACGCGCCGCTCGACATGCGGATGGACCCGGCGCAGGCGCTCACCGCCGCCGAGATCGTCAACACCTGGGAGCCGCGCCGCCTCAGCCGGCTCATGCGCGACTTCGGCGAGGAGCGCTACGCGGACCGCATCGCGCGCGAGATCGTCCGCCGCCGCCCGCTGACCACCACCTTCGAGCTCGTCGACGCCATCACCGCCGCGATCCCCGCGCCCGCGCGCTTCGGCGGCGGGCACCCCGCCAAGCGCACCTTCCAGGCGATCCGCATCGCGGTCAACGACGAGCTGGCCCAGATCGACCTCGCGCTCCCGCGTGCGTGGGACCTCCTGCGCGTGGGCGGGACGCTTGCCGCGATCTCCTTCCACTCGCTCGAGGACCGGCGCGTCAAGCGCTTCCTCGCCGACCGCACCCGCGGCTGCATCTGCCCGCCCGACCTGCCCGTGTGCGGCTGCGGCCGGACGCCGCAGGCCGAGCTCGTGTTCCGGCGCTCCGTCGCCGCGACGCCGGGCGAGGTCGCCGACAACCCGCGCTCCAAGTCGGCCCGCCTGCGGGCCGCGCGCAAGCTGACCGACGAGGAGGTGCGCGGATGAGCGCCACCGCCCGCTCCGCCCGCCCCGCCCACCGGCGCACCGTCGACCGGACGATCGCGCCCCGCACCGCCCGGCGGGTCTCCGGCCCCGTCACGCGCCGCCCCGTCGCGGTGCCCGGCGGCGCCGTCGTCGGGCGCCAGACCGCCTTCGCGCGCGTCCGCGCGCTGCCCGACTCCCGCTGGCTCGACCGCGCGCTGCGCGGCCGCCTGTGGATCTGGCTGCTCGGCGTCGCCCTCCTCGGCGTGGTGGGCATGCAGGTCTCGCTCCTCAAGCTCAATTCCGGCATCGGCCGCGCCGTCGAGACCTCGGTGACGCTGGAGCGCCAGAACGCGGCCCTCGAGGCCTCGATCGCGCGGCTGTCGGACACGAACCGAGTCCAGGTCGGCGCCGCCGGCCTCGGCATGCTCGTCCCCGCGCCCGGCGACGTCGGCTACCTGGATTCGCGCCCGAGCGACCCCGCTCGGGCGGTCGAGCACATGACGCCGCCGAGCGCCGACGCCGCGGCGCTGCTCGCGAACGGCGGCATCGTCCCCGGCTCGCTCGCGGAGGCGCCCGCCGTGGAGCCGATCTCGCCCGCGCCGACGACCACCACGACGCCGGCGGTCGCGACGCCGACCCCCGATCCCACCGTGGCGGCGGAGCCCGCCGCCGATCCGGCGGCCGTCACGCCGGCGGCCACCGACGCGGCGGTCCCGGTCGAGTAGTGCTGGTCGACCGCCGGATCGGGCTCCTCTTCGCCGTCTTCCTGGTCATGCTGCTGCTCGCGGGCGGCAGGGCGAGCTGGCTCGGCCTCGTGCGCGCCGACACGCTCAAGGCCGCCGCGATCACGCAGCAGGAGCACGACATCGTCGTCCCCGCGCGCCGCGGCACGATCACCGACGTCCACGGCAACGAGCTGGCCGTCTCGCATCCCGCGATGACGATCGCCGCCACGCCCTACCTGATCGAGCGCCCCGACGAGGCGGCCCGCGAGCTGGCCGGCGCGCTCGGCAAGCCGGAGGAGGACATCCTCAAGCAGCTCGTCCGCCGCGACACGGGCTTCGTCTACATCGCCAAGAAGGTCCCGATGCGCCGCGCCGAGCGCGCGCGCAAGCTCGGGATCGAGGGCCTCGAGTTCATCCCGGAGTACGACCGCGAGTACCCGCGCACGTGGATGGCCTCCCAGCTGCTCGGCAGCGTCGGCGGCGAGGGCGGCGGCCTCTCCGGCCTCGAGTACGGGCTGGACGGGGACCTGCGCGGCCACGACGGCGAGCGGCGGCTGGTCAAGGACGCGCTCGGCGACACGCTCGAGCTCGACGAGGTCAAGCGCACCGAGGACGGCCAGAACGTCCGGCTCACGCTCGACGCCGCGATCCAGGACCAGACCGAGGAGGTCCTCGCCGAGGTCGGCGAGACGTGGCGGCCCAAGGGCGCGACCGCGCTCGTGATGGACCCGGACACGGGCGCGATCCTCGCGCTCGCCAACTGGCCGCGCGTGAACGCCAACAAGCTCTACGAGGCGCCGGACTACGCGATGATGAACCGCGCGGTCGGGCACACCTACGAGCCCGGCTCGACCTTCAAGGCGTTCACCGTCGCCTCCGCGCTGGAGGACGGCGAGGTGACGCCCGACACGATGTTCGACCTCCCGCCCGTGCTCCAGGTCGCGGATCGCGAGATCACCGACTCGCATGCGCGCGGCTGGGAGACGCGCTCGACCGCGGGCATCATCGCCGAGTCCTCCAACGTCGGCGCGGCGCTGATCGAGCAGCGGATGGGCGCGCGGCGCTTCGACCAGTGGGTACGGCGCTTCGGCTTCGGCACGCCGACCGGCGTCGACCTGCCGGGCGAGGAGGCGGGGATCCTGCTCACCTACGACGAGTACTCGGGCTCGACCGCCGCGAACATGGCGATGGGCCAGGGCCTCGCGGTCACGCCGATGCAGATGGGCGCCGCGTACGCCGCGATCGCCAACGGCGGCATCCTGCGCCCGCCGCACATCGTCGCCGCCGTCGGCGGCAGGCAGCGCCCCGTCCCGGCCGGCAAGCGCGTGATCTCGGAGGAGACCTCCGCCTCGGTGCGCAAGATGCTCGAGGGCGTGCTCGGCCCCGGTGGCACCGCGACCGGCGCGGCGATCGATGGCTACGAGCTGGGCGGGAAGACCGGCACGGCCGAGAAGCCCGACGAGAACGGCGGGTACTCCAAGACGAAGTTCGTCGCGTCGTTCGTCGGCTTCGCCCCCGCGAAGGACCCGAAGCTGCTCGTGGCCGTGATGGTCGACGAGCCGCAGGGCGACATCTACGGCGGCACCGTCGCCGGCCCGGCCTTCAAGAAGATCACGGAGTTCGCGCTGACGAACTTGCGGATCGCGCCCGGATAGTCCGCCAGATCCACCGGATCAGCACGATCCCGGTGAGCAGGAGCGTGGTCGCGAGGATGAACGCGATCCACGGGTGGGTGACGATCAGGGTGACGACGACCGCGACGAGGAAGTCCTCGGTGAGGCTCGCGGTGGCCGTCGTCACGGGGTCGGGGGAGAGGTTGACGGCAGCGCGCAGCCCGGCCTTCACGGCGTGGCTCGCGAGCGCGGTGCCGCTCGCGCCGACGGCGGCGAGCGCGTCGTGCAGCCCGTCGGCCTGGTCGTTCATCAGCACGCCGAGGACGGCGGCGATCGTCGGCCGGATCGCCGTGTGGATCGCGTCCCAGACGTGGTCGACGTAGGGGATCTTGTCCGTGACGAACTCGACGGAGTAGAGCGCCGCCGCGGCGCCGATCACCCACCAGTCCTCGAGCCCGTCGGGCACCTCGCCGAGACCGAGGCGCCCGAAGATCCCCAGCAGCAGGACCGTCGCGTACGCGTTGACGCCGGCCGCCCACCCGGACGAGAGGACAAGCGGCAGCGCGTCCATCGGCCGCACGGTACCGTCAGCCGGGCCATGATCGCCACGCACGACGTCCTCAACCAGCCGCCGCCGTTCGAGGACGTGGACCTGTTCGGCGCCGACCTCGCACTCGCCGAGGCGCTCGAGCGCGAGGGCGCGGGCTGGGCGGTCGACCGCGTGCGCGATTGCGGGATCGCGGCCGGCTCGGCCGAGGCCCAGGAGCACGGCCGCCGCGCCGAGCGCAACGCGCCGCGGCTGCGGACGCACGACCGCTTCGGGCACCGGATCGACGAGGTCGACTACGACCCGAGCTGGCACTGGCTGCTGCGCGGCGCCGTCGAGCGCGAGATCCATGCGCTGCCGTGGCGCTCCCCGCGCCCGGGCGCCCACGTGGCGCGCGCGGCGCTCGAGCTGCTGTGGACGCAGGCCAACGCGGGCGTGATGTGCCCCGTCTCGATGACGTACTCGGCCGTCCCCGCGCTGCGCGTCGACCCGGCGCTCGCCGCGGAGTGGGAGCCGCGGCTCACGCTCCCCGACTACGGGCGCGGCGCCCTGTGCGGGATGGCGATGACGGAGAAGCAGGGCGGCTCGGACGTGCGCGCCGGGACCACACAGGCGGTCCCGGACGGCGACGACTACCTCCTGCGCGGCCACAAGTGGTTCTGCTCGCACCCCATGGGCGCGGTCTTCCTGGTCCTCGCGCAGGCGCCGGGCGGGCTCACGTGCTTCGTGGTCGAGCGCGGGGCGGGGATGGAGCTCCAGCGCCTGAAGGACAAGCTCGGCACCCGCTCGCTCGCCTCCTCCGAGGTGGAGTTCCGCGACGCGCCCGCGCGGCGGCTGGGCGAGGAGGGCCGAGGCGTGGCGACGATCATCGAGATGGTCACCCACACCCGGCTCGACTGCGTGATCGGGAGCGCGGCGACGATGCGCCGCGGCGTGGCCGAGGCCGTCCATCACGCCCGCCACCGCGCGGCGTTCGGCGCCCGCCTGGCCGAGCAGCCGCTGATGGTCAACGTGCTCGCCGACCTCGCGATCGAGTCCGAGGCCGCGACGGCCTCCGCGCTGCGGCTGGCGCGCGCTTACGACGAGGACGACCGCGCGTTCCGCCGCTTCGGCACGGCGGTCATGAAGTACTGGATCTGCAAGCGGGCGACGGGCCACGCGGCCGAGGCGCTCGAATGCCTCGGCGGCAACGGCTACGTGGAGGAGTCGCCGATGCCGCAGCTCCTGCGCGACGCGCCGCTCAACGGGATCTGGGAGGGCTCGGGCAACGTGATCTCGCTCGACGTCCTGCGGGCGCTCGCACGCGAGCCGGACGGGCTCCCCGCCTTCCTGGCCGAGTGCGAGCTCGGCCGCGGCGGCGACCCGCGCCTCGATGCGCACCTCGACGGGCTCCGGCCGGCGCTGGCCGAGCTCGGCGGGGAGGAGGCGCAGTGGCTCGCACGGCGGGCCGTGGAGGACCTCGCGCTCGCGTTCCAGGGCTCGCTGCTCGTGCGGTACGCGCCCGCTCCGGTCGCGG
Source organism: Solirubrobacteraceae bacterium (assembly GCA_040510855.1). Classification (GTDB taxonomy): domain Bacteria; phylum Actinomycetota; class Thermoleophilia; order Solirubrobacterales; family Solirubrobacteraceae; genus DASQMT01. The sequence continues at coordinate 8,473 of JBEVIG010000202.1, read as the reverse complement.
ACGCGTTCTGCGCCGGCCGGCTCGGCGAGGCGCGCGGGCGCGTGTACGGGACGCTGCCGCGCGGCGTCGACGGCGGCGCGATCGCCGCCCGCGCGCTCGCCATGTGAAGTTCGCCACAAGCGCGGAAGCGCGGCGCGCGCGGGGTCGTCCGGCCTGGGGAACCCACTCCCCAGTCAACACATGGAGGTGTTGATCGTGCAGCGTCTCTTCGGGAAGGCCCTCGCCGCCGTCCTCGTCGTCGGCCTCGTGGCCGTGGCGAGCGCGGGTGCAGCGAGCCTCATCACCGGCGCCGACGTCCAGAACGGCACGCTGACGGGCAAGGACATCAAGCAGGGCTCGGTCAGGTTCAGCGACCTCAGCGACAAGGCGAAGGGCAAGCTCGCCGTGCCCGGCCCGGCGGGACCGGCGGGGCCGACCGGCCAGCAAGGGCCCGCGGGCGGGCCGGGTGAGTCCGGCAGCGCCGACCGCTTCGCGGAGCTCCAAGCGGACGGCACGCTCAGCGACGACGTGCACAAGAACGTCGCGCAGGACCAGGTCAGCCACGACGCGGACACGGGCATCTACTGCTTCACGTTCCCCGAGGACGGTGGCACGCCGCTCGCGGGCGCGGCGAACGGCGTGATCGGCGACGTCTTCGCGACGCTGCAGATCGAGGAGCAGGGCGGCATCACGGGCTGCCCCGCCGACGCCACGCTGCGGGTCGTGACCTACGACCTCTCCGAGGGCGCGCCCGCCGACCGGGTCTTCCGGATCCTCCTCGAGGACGGGTGATCGGCCTGCCGGGGTACGGAGGGCCCGTGCTCTCCGTCCCCGGCCCCTACTAGGGTTGAGCGCCGCAATGACGTTGCGCGACCTGCTCGGCGACGGGCCCGATCTGGATGTCGCCGCCCTCGCCTTCGACAACCGGGCGGTGCAGCCGGGGTCGCTGTTCTTCTGCGTCCCCGGGTTCACCCGCGACGGGCACGACTTCGCCGCCGACGCCGTCGAGCGCGGCGCGAGCGCCCTCGTCGTGAACCGGCCGCTGGGCCTGGGCGTGCCCGAGGTGCTCGTCGACGATGTCCGCGCCGCGATGGCCACGGCCGCCGCGCGCTTCCACGGCGACCCGACGGCGACGCTCCAGGTCGTCGGGATCACCGGCACGAGCGGGAAGACGACCACCACCTTCCTCCTGCGCCAGCTCCTCGAGGCCGCGGGCGTGCGCTGCGGCCTGCTCGGGAGCGTGAGCACGATCGTCGGCGGCGAGCAGCGCCCGGCGATCCGCACCACGCCGGAGGCGATCGACCTCCAGGCGACGTTCGCTGCGATGCTCGAGGCGGGCGACGCGGCGTGCGCGATGGAGGTCTCCTCGCACGCGCTCGAGCTGCACCGGGTCGACGGCGTGCGGTTCGCGGTCGCGGCGTTCACCAACCTCAGCCAGGACCACCTGGACTTCCACCCGGACATGGAGAGCTACTTCGCGGCCAAGGTACGGCTGTTCGAGGAGTTCCCGGTCGGCGTGCCGATCGTGGTCGTCGACGACGAGTGGGGCGTCCGGCTCGCGGAGCGGCTCCCCGGCGCGGTGACCGTCTCGCTCGACGGGCTCGCGGCCTGGCAGGCGGAGGACATCCACGCCGGGATCGGCGGGAGCACGTTCACCGTGCGCTCGCCGGCGGGCGACGCGGAGGTCGCGCTCCCGCTCCGTGGCCGCTTCAACGTCGCGAACGCGCTCGTTGCGATGGCCTCGGCGCACGAGCTGGGGGTGACGCTCGAGGCGATGGTCGACGCGCTCGCGGACGCCGAGTCCGTGCCGGGGCGGGTCCAGGCGGTCGAGGCGGGCCAGAAGTTCGCGCTGCTCGTCGACTACGCGCACAAGCCGGGGGCGCTGGAGAAGGTCCTGCTGTCCGCGCGCGAGGTCACGTCGGGGCGCGTGATCCTCGTCTTCGGCGCCGGGGGCGACCGCGATCGCGCCAAGCGGCCCGTGATGGGCGAGATCGCCGCGCGGCTCGCGGACCGGGTGGTCGTGACTTCCGACAACCCGCGCTCGGAGATGCCCGAGGCGATCATCGACGAGATCTTCGCCGGGATCCCGGAGGGCTCCGGGCACGTGGAGCGGCTCGCCGACCGGCGTGCGGCGATCCGCCGCGCGATCGCGCTCGCGAAGCCGGGCGACGTGGTGGTGCTCGCCGGGAAGGGGCACGAGCGGGGCCAGGAGTTCGCCCACGGCCGCAAGGAGCCGTTCGACGACGTCGCGGTGGCGCGCGAGGAGCTGGCCCGCCGGTGAGGCACTGGACGGACCAGCGGATCGCCGGCGCGGCCGGCGGGGAGCTCGTGCGCGGCCTCGGCGACCGCGCGGGCAGCGGGCCGGCGCGGGTCGTGATCGACTCGCGGGTCGTCGCGCCCGGCGACCTCTTCGTGGCGATCCCGGGCGAGCGGGTCGACGGCGGCGAGTTCGCGGCCGAGGCCTTGCGCGCGGGCGCCTGGGGCGTGCTCGCGGAGCCGCCGTGGGCGCGCGAGGCGGCGGCGACCGGCGAGGGCGTCGTGATCGCGAGCGAGCACCCGGTCGCTGCGCTCGGCGCGCTGGCGCGCGCGTGGCGGCAGGACCTCGCGGCGCACGTGATCGCCGTGACGGGGTCCGTAGGGAAGACGTCGACGAAGGACCTGATCGCCGCGCTGGTCGCGCCGCACCGCACCGTGGCCGCCAGCCGGGCGAACTTCAACACGGAGATCGGGCTCCCGCTCGAGGTGCTCGCGGCGCCGCCGGGCACGGAGGTGCTCGTGCTCGAGCTGGCCATGCGGGGGTTCGGCCAGATCGCGGAGCTCACGGCGATCTGCCAGCCGGACGTCGGCGTGATCACCAACATCGGCCCGGTCCACCTGGAGCAGATGGGGTCGCTCGAGGGGGTCGCGGCGGCGAAGGGGGAGCTGTTCGTGGGGATGCGCGACGGCACGACGGCCGTGGTGCCGTCCGACGAGCCGCTGCTGGAGCCCTACCTGCGCGACGAGCTGCACGCGGTCACGTTCGGTCCGGGCGGCGACGTGAGCTTCGAGGGGAGCTCGCTGCGGGGCGGCACGGTGCCGGATGCGCCGCCGGACCGGCACGTGGTCATCGCGCGGGGCGAGCGGATCGAGCTCGAGCTGCCGTTCGAGTCGCAGCACAACCTGCGCAACACGCTCGCCGCGGTGGCCGCCGCGCAGGCGATCGGGGTGCGGCCGGGCGGGCGCGTGGACGTCCGCTTCTCGGCGCTCCGGGGCGAGCGCGTGGCGCTCGGACGCGGGGCGACCGTCGTGAACGACTGCTACAACGCCAACCCGCTCTCCATGCGTGCCGCCCTGGACGACCTCGCGATGCAGCAACCCGCCGGACGCCGCGTCGCGGTGCTCGGCGACATGCTCGAGCTCGGGCCCGCCGAGCAGGAGCACCATCAGGACGTCGGGGCGTACGCCGCGGCCGCCGGCGTCGACGTGCTGATCGCGGTCGGGCCGCGGTCCGAGGCGATGCTCGACCGGTTCGACGGCGAGGCCCACGCGGTGCCGGACGCGGCCGCGGCGGCGGCGCTGGCGGACCGGCTGGTGCGGGCGGGCGACCTCGTGCTCATCAAGGCCTCGCGCGGCGTCGGGCTCGAAGTGGTGGCCGAGGCACTCGGCGCGGGGGAGGGCGGCGGCTGATGGGCGAGGTCCTCATCGGCGGTACCGCCTCGCTGCTCATCTGCATCTTCCTCTCGCCGAAGTTCATCGAGTTCCTGCGGCGGCGGGAGTTCGGGCAGCAGATCCGCGAGGAGGGACCGCAGGAGCACCATGCGAAGGCGGGGACGCCGACGATGGGCGGGCTGATCATCTTCACCGCGATCGCGGTGCCGTTCCTGCTGCTGACGGACTTCGATCCGGGCGCGCGGTCCGCCATCGCGGTCCTCGTCGTGGCGCTGGCATGCGCCGCCCTCGGCTTCGCGGACGACTACATGAAGCTGATCAAGAAGCGCTCGCTCGGGCTGCAGGGCCGCTGGAAGCTGATCCTCACGATGGCCATCGCGATCGGGCTCTGGCTCCTCGCGACGAAGTGGGCCGGCCTCTCGGACAACCTGGACCTGCGAGTGATCGACGCGACGATCGACCTCGGGATCCTCTATCCCATCCTGATCTACCTCGTGGTCGCGGGGACCACGTCGGCGGTGAACCTGACCGACGGGCTCGACGGCCTGGCCGCGGGCTGCTCGGCGATCGTGCTGCTCGCCTACATCGCGATCACGTTCACCACGCGCCAGACCGACCTCGCGCTGGTGGCGGCCTGCCTGGTCGGGGCGTGCGTGGGCTTCCTCTGGTTCAACTCGTTCCCCGCGTCGATCTTCATGGGGGACACGGGGTCGCTCGGGCTCGGGGGCGCGATCGCGGCGCTCGCGGTGATGACGAAGACCGAGGTGCTGCTGATCCTGATGGGCGGGATCTTCGTGATCGAGGCCCTCTCCGTGCTCGTGCAGGTCTTCTCGTTCCAGGTCTTCCGCAAGCGGGTCTTCCTGATGGCCCCGATCCACCACCACTTCGAGCTGAAGGCGTGGTCGGAGACGAAGATCATCCTGCGCTTCTGGATCGTCGCGGCGGTCTGCAGCGCGGTGGGCTTCACGCTCTACCAGCAGTCCCTCACGTAGTCGCAAGGACTTCGTGCCGGATGTGCGTCATCCGGCCGTTCCCGCGGTGGCGCGGTCGTAGCGTCGGTCCATGAGCATCATCGAGACCGATCGACTCCGCGACGTCCTGTCCACCATCCCGGCGGGCGGGTGGATGAGCTACGGCGACGTCGCCGCCGCCTGCGGCGGCACCGACCGCCACGCCCGCACGCTCAACCAGCGCTTCCTGCGGGAGGAGGTCCCCGGCGCCCACCGGGTGCTCAAGTCCGACGGCACCGTGGGAGCGACCGCCCTGGGCGATCCGTCCGAGGTGCGCCGGCGGCTCGAGGCCGAGGGGCTCGAGTTCGACGGCGGGCGGGCGGATCCCGAGCGCCGCGTCCGTCCGGTCGAGGCGCCGGCCGGCGAAACGTCGCCGGGGTTGACGTTCGTCAACCGGGAGGCCCGCTTCAATGGACGGCCGTGAGCCGACCCCCGCTTCCCCCCGGCCCCTTCCTCCTCGTCGGCCTCGCCCGCTCCGGGCGGGCGGCCGGGCTGATCCTCCGCGCGCTCGGCGAGACGGTCACCGGGTGCGACAGCGGCGCCGTCGCGCCCGAGGCGCGGGCGGAGCTGGAGGCGGCCGGCGTCGACGTGCACGAGCGCAGCGACGGGGTCGCGCTGCTCGACGGGGTCACGACCGTCGTCAAGAGCCCGGGTGTGCCGCAGGAGGCGGCGGTGATCCGCGCCGCCCGCGCCCGCGGGATCGTCGTGATCGGGGAGCTCGAGCTCGGCTGGCGGCTGCTGCCGAACGAGCTGATCGCGATCACGGGCTCGAACGGGAAGACGACGACGACCGAGCTCGTGGCCGCGATGCACCGCGCGGCCGGGGTGCCGGTCGCCGCGGCGGGGAACGTCGGGACGGCGCTGACGACGCTCGCGGGCTCGCTCGACCCGGCCGCGACGGTCGTCTGCGAGGCGTCGTCGTTCCAGCTCGAGGACACGCTCGCGTTCGCGCCGGACGCGGCGGTGCTGCTCAACCTCGCGCCCGACCACCTCGACCGCCACGGCACCTTCGCCGCCTACCGCGAGGCCAAGCTCGAGATCTTCGCCCACCAGCGCGCGGAGGCGATCGCTGTGCTGCCCGGCACGCTGGCGCCCGAGATCCCCACCACCGCGAGCCGGGTGATCTTCGGCGCGGAGGGCGACGTGACCGCCGCGGATGGCGCGCTGGCGTGGCGCGGCGAGCCGGTGATCGCGCTGGACGAGATCCGGCTCCGCGGCGCCCACAACCTCGAGAACGCGATGGCGGCGAGCGCGGCGTGCCTCGCCCGCGGGCTCCCCGCCGGGGCCGTCGCGGAGGCGCTGCGGACGTTCGCGGGGGTCGAGCACCGCCTGGAGGAGGTCGGGCGCTTCGGCGGCGTGCTCTACGTCGACGACTCGAAGGCCACGAACGTCGCCTCGGCCGTCGTCGGCATCCGCTCGTTCGAGAGCGGCGTCCACGCCATCCTCGGCGGCCGCGGCAAGGACGAGGACTACACGCCGCTCGTCGCCGCCGTGGCCGAGCGCTGCCGCGCCGTCTACCTGGTGGGCGAGGAGGCCGGCCGGATCGGGGCCGCGCTGGCGGGCGCCGCCCCCGCCCGCGACTGCGGCGACCTGGAGCACGCGGTCGCCGCCGCCCGCGAGGCCGCCCGCCCCGGCGACGTGATCCTGCTCTCGCCCGCCTGCGCCTCCTACGACCAGTACGGCTCGTTCGGCGAGCGGGGGGAGCACTTCAAGGCGCTCGCCCGCGCCGCGGCCGGCTGAGCCGGGCGGGGGCGCGCGGCGGCGCGCGCGCAATGTTCTGACAACCTGGAGGGAGCGGGCGGTCGCCGTCGAAATCGGGTCTGATGCCGAGATCCCGCCAGCAGCCGCTCGAGCACCGCCTGCTCCTGACGGCGACCTTCTGCCTCCTGGCGGGCGGGGCGGTGATGGTGTTCTCGGCCTCCTCGGCGCGCACGCTGCTCGAGGGCCAGGGCGACGGCACGGCCTACCTCGTCAAGTACGTCATGTACGGCGCGGTCGGGCTGGCGGTCATGCACGTCCTCTCGCGCGTCGGCCTCGACAAGGTCCGGAGGGTCACGCCGCTGCTGCTCGTGGTCGCGTTCGTGCTCCTCCTGCTCGTCCTGATCCCCGGCTTCGGCGTGCGGATCAACGGCGCGCGCCGCTGGCTCGGCGCCGGCCCGCTCCAGTTCCAGCCCGCGGAGATCATGAAGCTCGCGCTCGTCCTGCACGCCTGCGCGATGATCGCCGCCCGCCCGAAGCTCACCCGGAGCCTGCGCGCCGCGGGCCCGGTCTTCCTCCCCGGCGCCGCGGCCGTGCTGCTGATCGCGATGCAGCCGGACCTCGGCACCGCGCTGGTGTGCTCCTTCACGATGGCGGCGATCCTGGTCGCCGGCGGCCTGCCGATCCGCCAGCTCGCGCTCGTGGCGGGCGCCGGCGCCGTACTCGTCATGCTCTTCGCGCTCGTCGAGCCCTACCGCCGCGCGCGGCTCGTGAGCTTCCTCGATCCCTGGGCCCACGCGGGCACGGACGGGTTCCAGTCCGTCCAGGGCCAGATCGCGATCGGCTCCGGCGGGGTGTTCGGCCTGGGGCCCGGCCAATCCGTCCAGAAGATCTTCTACCTGCCCGAGGCCCACACGGACTTCATCCTCGCCGTGATCGGCGAGGAGCTCGGCCTGGCGGGGATCTGCGGCCTCCTCGCCCTGTACGGCATGATCGCCTACGCCGGCCTGCGGACCGCGAAGGCGGCCCGCGACACGTACTCCAAGCTGCTCGCGGCCGGCATCACCTCGCTGATCCTGTGCCAGGCCCTGCTCAACGTCTACACCGTCCTCGGGCTCGCGCCGCTCACCGGCGTGCCGCTCCCGTTCATCTCGTCAGGCTCGACGTCGCTGATCGTGCTGCTGAGCGGCATGGGCCTGCTGCTGAACGTCGCACGCGGCGGCACGGGCGGGCTGCGCGCGGTGAAGGACCCCTCGTCGCCGCGGAAGGAGGAGCATGGGCGCACCCAGGGTCGTGATCGCAGCAGGCGGGACGGCGGGCCACGTCGTGCCGGCCATCGCGGTGGCCGACGCGCTGCGAGCTGAGGGCGCCGAGGTCTCCTTCGTCGGCGGCGAGCGCGCCGAGGCGGAGCTCGTCCCGGCCGCGGGCTACCCGCTCGACCCGATCAAGGTCGAGGGGATCAGCCGCTCGAACCCGCTCAAGGCCGCCCGCGCGGTGCTCAAGGCCGGCGCGTCGCTGCGCACGGCCCGCGCGATCCTGAAGCGCCGGCAGGCGGACGTCGTCCTGGGCGGCGGCGGCTACGTCGCCGGCCCCGTCGGGCTGGCCGCGGTCGCCGGTCGGATCCCGCTCGTGCTGACCGAGGCCGACTCCCACATGGGCCTGACGAACCGGATGCTGGCGGGCCGCGCCCGCCGCGTCTGCCTCGCGTTCGCGCTCCACGGCCGCGACGGCGACCGCTACCTGGTGACCGGCCGCCCCGTCCCGCCGCGGACGGCCACCCGCGAGGAGGCCCGCGCCGCGTTCGGCCTCGGCCCGGAGGACCGCTGCGTGCTCGTCTTCGGCGGCTCGCTCGGCGCCCGCTCGATCAACGAGGCCGCGGTGGAGGCGTTCGCGGACGCGCCCTATCGGATCCTCCACATCGCAGGCCGCCGCGACCACCCGAACCTCACCGCGCCCGGGCCGCACTACGACCTCCGGGACTACGTCACGCCGGTCGGCGACGCGCTGGCCGCCGTCGACCTGGCGGTCGCCCGCTCGGGCGGCTCGATCTTCGAGCTCGCCCAGTACGGCCTCCCGGCGGTGCTGAGCCCGTACCCGTCCGCGTGCGCCGACCACCTGACGTCCTACGCGGGCTGGTT
>JBEVIG010000201.1:0-9747 GCA_040510855.1 Solirubrobacteraceae bacterium | reverse complement strand
CCCGCTCGTGCGCCTCCACGGCAAGCTCGAGCCGATCACCGGGACCGAGCGCCTGACGCCGCAGGACACCGAGCGCGTCCTCCACGAGATGCTGCGCGATCCGGCCAAGCTCGAGGAGTTCGCCACGGAGTGCGAGGTCGACTTCTCCTACGCGCTCGAGGGCCTCGGCCGCTTCCGCGTCAACGCCTTCCGCCAGAAGGGCTTCGTCTCGCTCGTCCTGCGCGCCATCCCGGTGACCATCAAGTCGGTCGAGGAGCTCAACCTCCCGCCGGTCATCACGTCGCTGGCCGAGCAGGAGCGCGGCATCGTCCTGCTCACCGGCACCACCGGCTCGGGCAAGTCGACGACGCTCGCGTCGATGATCGACCACATGAACCGGACGATGCACAAGCACATCGTCACGATCGAGGACCCGATCGAGTTCCTGCACCCGGACCGCAACTCGATCGTCAACCAGCGCGAGGTGGGCCAGGACACCGCCTCCTTCAAGCGCGCGCTGCGCCGCGTGCTGCGCCAGGACCCGGACGTGATCCTCGTCGGCGAGATGCGCGACGAGGAGACGGTCCAGACCGCGCTGAGCGCGGCCGAGACCGGCCACCTCGTCCTCTCCACGCTCCACACCGTGGACGCGTCGGAGTCGATCAACCGCATCATCGACTTCTTCCCGCCGCATCAGCAGTCGCAGGCGCGGGCCATGATCGCGGGCACGCTGAAGGGCATCGTGTCGCAGCGCCTCGTGCGCACCGCCGACGGCAACGGCCGCGTGGCCACGGCCGAGATCCTCGTCATGACGGGCCGCGTGCACGACATGATCAACGACCCGAAGCTGACCGGCCAGCTCCCCGAGGTGATCGCCGAGGGCGGCTACTACGGGATGCAGACGTTCGACCAGCACCTGCTCCAGCACCTCGAGGCCGGGCGGATCACGATGGAGGAGGCCGTGCACATGGCCACCTCGCCGCACGACTTCAAGCTCATGGTGGCCGCCGCCGGCAAGCCGAAGGGCGAGGGCCAGGCGATGGGTCCGGGCTTCAAGCCCAGCGACCTGCGCAACAAGCAGCCCGACGGCTCCGCCCCGGCCGCGACGCCGCCCGGCGTGGCGACCGTCGCGCAGCCGCCCGCATCCGCTCCCGCGGAGCCGTCCCAGGGCGCCCCGGTGCCCCCGCCGGCACCCCCGGCCGCGCCCTCCGCGCCGCCCCCCGGCGCCTCCGCGCCGCCCCCCGGTTTCTAGTCCAGGTCCGCCGGAGGTCGCTTGACTCGAACCGTCGCTCGGGCGATGGTTCGAGTCGAGACACCCTCCCTTCGAAAGGACCTGACGGACCCGTGCAGACCACGCTGGCGCAGTTCAACGAGACGCAGTCCCAGGACGCGTTCGCCCTCCAGAATTCCAAGCTGCTGAAGGTGCGGCTCGGCGCATCCGGCACCATCCAGGCCAAGGCGGGCGCGATGGTGGCCTACCAGGGCAACGTGTCCTTCGAGCACGCGGGCTCGGGCGGCCTCGGGCGGATGCTGAAGAAGGCCGTGACCGGCGAGGGCACGACGCTGATGAAGATGGCCGGCGACGGCGAGGTGTTCCTCGCCGACACCGCGCAGGACATCCATCTCATCTACCTCGAGGGCGACTCGATCACGGTCAACGGGCCGAACCTGCTCGCGTTCGACGCCGACATCGACTGGGACATCAAGCGCGTCCAGGGCGGCACCTCGGCCGCGATGGCCGGCGGCCTCTACAACATGGAGCTCCGCGGCACGGGCTGGGTGGCGATCCTCTCGGACGGCCCGCCCGTCCTGCTCAACGTCGCCTCCGCCCCGACCTTCGCCGACGCGCAGGCCGCGATCACCTGGTCCTCGGGCGTGAGCACGTCGCTGAAGACCGACTTCAAGATGAAGGACTTCATCGGCAAGAGCTCGGGCGAGACGCTCCAGATGGCCTTCGGCGGCCAGGGCTGGGTGCTCGTGCAGCCCTCCGAGGGCCGCGTCGCCGCCGCCACCCCGGGCAGCAGCTCGAGCAGCGGCCTCGGCGGCCTCCTCGGCAACTAGTGCTCCGCGGGTCGTCCGGACCGCGGTCTGACCGGACGCCCGGCATCCGTGCCGGGGCGTGACCGGGCTTCGCCCTCTTCGCGTCAGACGTGGACGACGTCGTCATCGGCGGCGTCGTCCACGATCTGCTCGCAGTCGGGGCACCACCAGCGTGCCTCGAGCGCGGTGCCGCAGACGGCGTGCCGGAGCGGCTCGCCGTCGCCGGCGGCCCGCGCGCCCCAGTCGGCCAGCAGCCGCAGCGCGCCGGCCAGCTCGCGGCCGCTCTCCGTGAGCTCGTAGACGAACCGGGGCGGGCGCTCGGAGTAGGGGCGCGCGACGGCGAGCGCCTGCTCGGTCAGCGCCTTCAGCCGCGCGCTGAGCACGTTCGGCGCGATCCCGCCGAGCTCGTCGGAGAGCTCGTTGAAGCGCTTCGGGCCGGACAGGAGCGCGGCGATCGCCAGCAGCGTCCAGCGGTCGCCGACCCGCGAGAGCGCGTCGGCGAGCGGGGAGGCGGGCGCGTCGTGGCGGTGGCCCATGCGGGTGAGCCTAGTGCCCTCGCCCGCTGCGGAGCGCATGGTACGTTGTCACTTGCAATCAGCAAGTGACTCCTTGGAGACCGGCGCATGAGCTTTCTCGACGAGCTGCAGGACACGATCGCGACGCTGCGCGAGCAGGTCGGCCCGTCCGTGGTGGGCCTCGGGCGCGGGTGGGGCCGCGGCTCGGGCGTCGTGATCGCCGAGAACCGCGTGCTCACCAACGCGCACGTGCTGCGCGGCGACGAGGTGGCGGTCGCGCGCGGCGACGAGGTCGTGCACGGCCGCGTCGCGGGCGCCGATCCCGACCTCGACGTCGCGGTCGTGGAGGTCGACACCGGCGACGCGCCCGCGATCCGCTGGGAGCCCGGCCTCGAGGTCCCGGCCGGCCTGCCGGTCTTCGCGCTGGCCGACCCGGGCGGCCGCGGCCTGCGCGTCTCGTTCGGCGTCGTCACCGCCACCGGCCGCTCGTTCCGCGGCCCGCGCGGGCGCCGGATCAGCGGCTCGCTCGAGCACTCCGCGCCGCTCCCGCGCGGCTCGTCCGGCGGCCCGCTGGTCGACGCGTCCGGCCGCCTGCTCGGCCTGAACGCGGTGCGCATGGAGGGCGGGCTGCTTCTCGCGCTCCCCGCCGACGCGGCGCTGCGCGAGCGCGCCACCGCGCTCGGCCGCGGCGAGGCGCCGGCGCATCCCCGCCTGGGCCTCGCGATCGCGCCGCCGCGCGCCGCACGCCGGCTGCGCGCCGCGGTCGGCCTGCCGCAGCGCGACGGGCTGCTGGTGCGCGGGGTGGAGGAGGGGAGCCCGGGCGCCGCGGCCGGCCTGGAGCGCGGCGACCTCCTTGTCGCCGCGGGCGGGCGCCCGCTGGGCGGCGTCGACGACCTCTTCGACGCGCTGGCCGCCGCCGACGGCGAGCTCGAGCTCGTGGCCGTGCGCGGCACGGAGGAGCGCACCGTCGTCGCACGCTTCAATTAGTGAAGCCACGCGGTACCATTGGAGGTCCGATGCCGAACTCCGACTGTCCTGTCTGCCGGACCGCCGACATCGTCTGCGGCAAGTGGACGATGCTCGTGATCCGCGACCTCGCGGAGTCCCGGCGCCGTTTCTGCGAGCTCGAGCGCTCGCTCGAGGGCATCTCTCCGCGGACCCTCTCGCTGCGCCTGCGGGCGCTCGAGGAGCAGGGCATCGTGGCGCGCAAGACGTTCCCCGAGGTCCCGCCGCGCGTCGAGTACGCGCTCACCGCGAAGGGCCGCGCGCTCGTCCCGATCGTCGAGTCGATGCGCGCCTACGGCACCGACTGGCTCGGCGCCGAGGGCTCCTGCGCGGAGCCCGCCGACGCGGGCGAGCCCGTCGGCATCGCCGCGTAGCAGACCCTCCGGACTGCAAGCACGCGTGCGTGCGGGAGGAGCGGGGGTCGCGCCGTGGAACTCGCGGCGCATGCACAACCGCGCGCTCCACGACACGCTCGCCGCCTTTGTCGAGGAGGCCGCGTGGCAGCTCGCCGAGGAGGTCTCCGGCGGCGCCGAGATCCCCTTCGAGCTCATCGAGCAAGGCCGCTCCTCCGCGCCCTTGTACTGCTACAAGCCGCTGACGCAGCGGTTTCTGGCGGAGCGGGCGGGCTCGCTCGGCCGCCTCGGCTCCTACGTCCCGGCCGTCCAGGGCCTCATGGGCGTGCCGGACCTGCCGTCCTACCTGCGCGCCCGCGGCCGCCGCCCGTCGGGCTCCGACGCGCGCTCGCAGGCGGACGCCGCGCTCCAGGCGTTCGTCGCCGCCGTGTGGCAGGACGCGACGGACTTCAGCTTCGATCACGACCGCTTCGCCGCCGCCTACGCCGAGCTCGAGGAGGCCGTCTACTCCGGCTGCGCGCTCTCGCTCGTCGTCACACCCGTCGACGGCCTCGTCATCGAGTCCGCCGAGGTGTCGCTCGGCGGCGGTCTCACGCTCGTGCGCGGCATCGACCTCGCCGAGGGGCCGCCCGAGCTGCGCGGCGACGAGTACGCGACCGTCGCCGTCTTCACGCTCGAGTCGCAGCCCGGCGACGAGCAGGGGCTCGACGCCGCGGGCCGCCGGCTGCGCCGCCTGCAGTCCGCGCTGCGGCTGTGGGACGACGCCGAGCCCGCGCTCGGCCCGACCGCGTGGGCGCGCACGGACGGCGCGCCGTGGCTCGCCATCCCCCTCGCGACCGGCCTGCGCCGCACGACCGGCGACTGCCTGCTCGCTCCCGAGGACGAGGACCCGCTGCGCGCGTTCTGCTCGCTCGTCGCCCGGCGCACCCCGCGGTCGGGCGAGCTCGCCTGGGCCCTGCGCCGCTTCGAGCTCGGCTGCGAGCGCGGGACGGCGCTCGAGGCGCTGACCGACTGGCTGCTGTGCGCCCGCGCGCTGCTCGCCGAGCCGGACGCGATCGGCTACGAGCGGATGGCGGAGCGGATGGCGGCGATCTGCGCGACGCCGGGCGAGCGGGACGCGCTCGTCGACGGCCTTCGCCGCGCGATCGCGATGGAGCGCGCCGTCGTCGCCGGCCTCGTGCGCCCGGAGCCGGTGGTGGAGGAGATGGTCGCGTCGCTCGGCTCGTGCCTGCGCGCGATCCTCCGCGACATCCTGTGCGGCCACCTCGACCCGGACCTGCGCCGGGTCGCGGACGGGCTGCTCGCCGACGTCGCGCCGGTCGCTCAGTAGCGGTGTAAGAAACAGACACGGTCGACGACGACGACGTCGTCGCCCGCATCGTCTCGGCCGTGCGCCCGGGCACCCCGGTCAGGATCCACGGCTGACCGCGACCGGCGCCGAGGTCGCGAGGACCTCGCCGCCGTCGCCGAGCGCCTCGACCGCGACGAAGCGGGCGTCGGCAGGCAGGCGCAGCCGCGTCTCGAGCCCCGCGAAGGCCGCGTTCGCAGCGGTGTGCCCGAGCCGGTCGGGCTCCGGGCCGGCGAGCACCCGCCAGCGCCGCACGTGCGTCGCGCCGTTCCAGCTCGCCCACACGTCGATCCCGTCGCCCCTCCGCTTCGCAGCGATCGCCGGGCGGCCGGCGGGCCGGCCCTGCCAGCGGGCGAGCACGGCGCGGTAGCTCCAGACGCCGAGCTGCAGCTTGAAGCGCACGCCGCCGCCGGGCGCGACCTTCGTGACCCGCCCGGTGTTGCCCCAGCTCACGAGGACGTCGCCGTCGCGCTGCCAGCGGGCGCTGCCGACCGCGCTCGGCCAGAACCCGGCGCCGTCGTCCGACGACGCGCGCGAGCCGATCGTCCGCACCACCCGCACGCGCTTGCGGCCGGTGTCGAGCCGGAGCCGCATCACGCGGGCGGGGTGCTTCCCGCAGCCGCCGGGGAGCTGCGTGCCGCCGTTGTCGAACACGCTGAGGTCGCCGTTCGGCAGCCGGCGCGCGTCGTGCTGCGCGCAGAACCGTCGCGCGGCGCCCAGGCCGAACTGGTCGCGCTTCCCGCCCAGCACCCAGCGCACCCGGCCGGTGACGCGGTCGATCCCGTAGACCGCCGACGTCTTGCGCGCCGAGACGATCAGCGTCCGCCCGCCCGCCCGCGGCGGCTCGATCGAGTTGCCGTGGAAGTAGTCCCAGGCCCAGCCGCTGCTCGGCTCCGGGACGTAGCTCGCCGAGCGCGGGACGTGGTCGAGGGCGTGCCACTCGAAGAGCACGTCGCCCGTCGGCACGTCGATCTCCTGGATCACGAAGTCGGTGATCTTGATGCTGTTGCCCCGCAGCCGGACCGGCACGTACATGCCGATGTAGGCCGTGTCGCGCCCGGTCAGCTGGAGCTCGTGCGCGTTCGTCCCGTAGCCGTTCCCGGGGATGACGCGGCCGACCTCGCGGTAGCGGCGGTCGAGGATCTCGTGCCGGTCCGGTCCCGCGGCGCGGAGGTAGTACGTGAGCACGGGCTCGCCGCGGTAGCGCTGCATGTTCAGGTCGTGCACGACGCCCTCGCGCGGCTGGTACCAGAGGATCCGCCCGCCCGGGGAGAGCACCATGAGCGACGGTCGCGCGTTCGTCGCGCCCGTCGGCGGACGCGGGCTGACGAGCAGCCGGCCGGCCCGCGGCGCGGTGCCGCCCCTGCGGACCACGCAGCGCCCGACGGGCGCCGGCCCGTCGATCGTGCGGAGCGCGGGCCTGCGCAGGTGGCAGGCGTCGTGATGGACCTTCATCAGCAGCGGCGGCGCGTCCGGGCTCTTCCAGCTCCCCGCGACGGGGATCGACGTGCGGAACGTGTACGACGACGCGCCGCCGGCGCCGCGCACCCGCCGGCCGACGGTCACGTGCACGCGCTCGCCCTGCGCGAACGGCTCGTCGGGGGAGAAGACCGCGCCGCGGACGGCGCGCAGCGGCCGCAGCTCGCCCTCGTGGCGCCCGCTGCGGGACCCGACGACCGTGAGCCCGTCGAGCTCGTCCGCGCCGATGCCGACGAGCGTGATCGCGGTCACCGGCGACGCGTGGCCGAACGCCGGCCCGGGATAGGCCTCGACCGGCGCGGCGGCCTGGGCGGAAACCGGCAGCAGCAGCGCGACAGCCGGCAGGAGTGGGAGCGACACCCGTGTCCTCATGCCGTCGACGCTGCCTGCCGCCGGGGCGGCCCACAACTCCCCGACGGGGTGTGCGTGCCTATCTCGTGCGCCGCACCCGACGCCGCCCGGCCTGCCGGCCGGGCGGCTCGGGCCCGTGCGGGCGCTCGGCTATCCGAGCGGCGCGAGCAGCGACTTCTTGCCCTCGAAGGCGAAGAAGAGGAGGTCGCGCATGTCGAACGTGCTGTCGTCGGGACCGAACTTCGGCTTGAAGCCCGGGTCGCGCAGGATCGACGTCCGGCTGCCCTCGATCGCGCGGTGGATCGTCTCGGCGACGATCCGCGCGCCGACGCCGGCGAGCTTGCCGCCGTTGATCTCGGCCTCGCGCAGGACGTAGAACCACAGCGGCGTCCGGTCGATGAACGTCGCCTCCTCCGCGTTCGTCAGGTCGGCGATCGACGCGCCGCCGGACCCGTTGCGGATCTGCGCATCGGTGAGCGCGGTCACCGCGACGCCCTTGTTCTGCAGCTTCTTGACCATGCCCTGGCCGGTGGCGAGCCGCATCATGCTCGCCCGCTCGAGGTTGCGGAACGCGAGGTTCGCGACGAGCGGATCGGCCGGGAACTGCTTCTGCCCGAACGAGCCGGGCGGCAGCTGCGCGAGCGGGTCGACCAGCCGGGTGTCGATCCGCTTGGCGAAGTTGAACTTCCCGTCGGGGACCTTCAGCGCGTCCTGCTTGAAGCGGTAGAAGCGCCGCCAGTCGGCGGTCCAGTTCGCCGGGAGCCGCGAGCCCTGGCCGAGGAAGCCGCTCGTGCCGCTGAAGTCGAACAGCAGCGGCAGCGTCCCGGAGCCGTTGTCGAACTCGATGTTCCAGCTGTACTTCGCCCGCACCATGCTGTGGCCGAGGCGGAACGCGGCCACGGAGAACTCGACCGGCATCGTCGGGACCTCGGTCGGGTCGGCCCCGACCTCGAAGAACTTGCGGCCGTTCGTGAAGACGTCGTCGACCACTGCGGGGTCGCAGATCCGCGGCAGGTAGTCGTGGCGGACCATCCACTGGTAGTGCTTGGTCACCTGCCGCCGCGCGCGGGTGAAGCGCTGGCCGGCGGGCCCGTCGGCGAGCTCCGCGACCACGCGGTTGTGGAAGCGGATGAACGCGAGGTGGTGCTGGGCGACGGCGAGGTTCTCGTCGTTGCGGCGGTCCGGGATCGTCGCGTGCTTGCGATCCGGGTGGCGCGGGAGGTCGAAGCCGTCGCGGCCCTGGAGCGGCGGGCCGCCGAGGCCCGCGGTCCGGCCCATCTTCAGGCTCCGCCCGTCGGCCTCGTAGAACTTCTCCGAGCCCGGGTCGTCGGGCCCGGCGCCGTAGAGCGAGTCGAGGTCCAGGCTGGGGGAGCGCCCCTGGAGCATCTCCGGCGGCGAGATGTCCTCGCCGAGCATGACCTTCGTCCGGTCGAACGTCAGGTCGTGGTCGATGAACTGGCCCAGGTAGGTGTAGCCGGACGGGACCGTGGAGTCCGTCCCGCCCCCATCGGTCATCGCCTTCGCGATCTTCTTGCGCGACGCGGGCGAGATCCGGCCGCCCTGCGGGCCGCTGCGCGTGAACCGGAACGGCGGCGCCTGCGCGGCCGCCGCGCTCGCCGCCATCGGCTGCGCCGGCGCGTCCTCGCGCCCGCCGCGCGCCTCGCTGACGAGCCCTTCGCCGAGGATGAAGAAGCTCTCGGACCCGTGTCCTCGGTTCGCGTTCTCCTGGTCGATGACGTCCGGCTCGGGCGCGCCATCGTCAGACACGTCGGGCAGCTCGGCGTCCGCCGCCGTCACGTGACCGTGGGCCTCCACTTGTGGCCTCCTTGCATGGCTTGGGGGGTCCGCCGATCCTCTCCGCGCGCCGGAGGGAGGGTCAACCCCCGCATGGGTGGTCTGCGCGTTCGGGCAACGGTGGGGCGTATCCACCCCGAACGGGAGGTCTCGCGCACCCGGCCCGGGGCGACGCTCTCGGGCACGATGAAAAGACCCCGCTCGCCCGGCCACCGGCTCGCGCTCCGGCTCTTCCGCTCCTATGCCGCGCGCGGGCCGCGGCGCCGGCCGGGCCCCCGGCTGCGGATCGCGATCCTCGTGCTCGGCACCCGCAGCCCGAGCGGGGCGATGCGGGCGACGTTCACGCTCGCCGGCGAGCTCGCCGAGCGCCACGACGTCGAGCTGATCTCGGTGATCGGCGGCGCGGGCGCCCCGTTCTTCGCGCCGCCCGCCGGCGTCCCGCTGACGATCGTCGACGATCGCTCCCGGCGCACGCGCCACCGGGCCAAGCGGTGGCTCCTGCGCGCGGGCCGGACGCGGCTCCTGCACCCGTCCGACCGCCGCGCGGCGGCGCGCGCCACGCTGTGGACCGACCTCCTGCTCGCGCGCCGCCTCGCCCGCCTCGACGCCGACGTCGTGATCGGAACGCGCCTGTCGCTGAACCTCGTGGCCGCCTGCCTGCGGGCGCGCGGCGTCGCCGTCGTGGCCTGGGAGCACATGAACCTCGACCAGAAGGGGCCGCGCAAGCGCGCCGCGATCGCCCGGGCGTACGGCTCCGCCGACGCGGTGGTGGTGCTCACCGCCGCCGATCGCCGCGCCTACCGCCGGGAGCTCGGGCCGGACACGCGCGTGGTGCGGGTCCCGAACGCCGTGCTGTCGGCGACCGCGCCGCCGGGGCTCGAGC
>JBEVIG010000200.1:0-12442 GCA_040510855.1 Solirubrobacteraceae bacterium | reverse complement strand
AGGTGCCGTACCGCGCGATCCACCTCGCGCTGCCCGAGGGCGGCGTGCTCTCCGCCGCCGCCGCGGCGATGGCGGCCGTGGTGAGCGAGATGGCGTCCGAGCTCCCGCGCCAGCTCGCCGGCGCGGCCTAGCTACTCCGGGGCGTCGTCCTTCGTCGGCGACGGCCCGCTGTGCATCTCCGTGAGGATCTGGTGCACGGCCGTGTCGTCCTCCGGCCGCGGCGGGCGGACCTCGTGGATCAGCCGCTCGATGACCTCGTCGCTCCAGTCCGTCGTGTAGAGCAGCAGGAAGCGCAGCATGACGAAGCGCAGGTAGCGGTCCGCGTCGGTGCCCGGCCCGCCGATGCCCGCCTCGCGCATCGCGGCCACGATCGGCTCGAACTGGTCGTGGTACCACTGCTCAGCGAGCTCCTCGCGCGCCAGGAGCCGGCCGCGCGCGTGGCTCTCGCGGAAGCCGCCCGCCTCCACGAGCGTCGCGAGCTGCGCGTAGCGCCACTCGTCGGTGAGCCGGACGCGGTGGCGCAGCCCCTGGGGCAGCGGCACCCGCTCGAAGAAGATCCGCTCGTGCTGCTTGAGCGGCAGCTCGGACGCGCGCAGGTCGGGCGAGGCCCCGACCGAGGTGCTGATCTCGCGCACGCGGGCCTCGATCGTGTCGTCGCCCAGCGCGCGGGCGACGGAGACGCGGTGGTGGCCGTCCTCGACGAAGTGCAGGCCGCCGACCCGGTAGACGTCGATCGGCGGGAGGGCGACGCCCGAGCGCCGCGCTGTGGCCACCCGCTGCCAGCGGTCGCGCAGCTCGCCCGTCATGGGCCGGAACGCGCGGTCGAACTCGGCGCGTTGGCGGTCGACCGTGCCGACGATCGAGTCGAGCGGGATCGTCTGGATCCCGAGATCGCGCCGCGCGCCGGAGCCCAGCGCCACGACGACCTCGTCGAACGGGAGCATCTCGTCGACGTCGTCGGGCGCCTGGCGGAGCCGTGTGCTGATGCGGCGAAAGGCCCGGCGCCGGCGCTCGCGGTCGAAGTCGCCGCCGGCCTGCGACTCGTAGTACGTCGACATGACTGCCCTGATGGTGCCGCAGCGACCCGCCCGGCGTCGAGTGGGCAGGTCTCAGTACCAGCGGAGGCGCGGCATCGTGTCGGTGCGATGGCGCGGCGCGGCGGGCATGGGACGCTCGGAGGCGGGCTGGGTGCGGCGGCGCGAGAACGGCTTGAAAGTGAGCATGCATTGCATCCTACGACATTACTTCCTAGGACGCAAGTTTCTGGCGAGATACTTTTCGGATAGCCTGCCGCCGCATGGAGCGCGACGACGTCGACGCCGTCATCGAGCAGTGGGACCGGGAACGCCCCGACCTCGACTCGTCGCCGATCGGCATCGTCGGCCGCGTCTCCCGCCTCGCGCGCGAGCTCGAGGTGCTGATGGAGCCGACCTACCGCGAACACGGCCTCGAGGGCGGCTGGTACGACGTGCTCGCCACGCTGCGCCGGAGCGGGCCGCCCTACCGGCTGCGGCCGAACGAGCTGGCCGGGACGACGATGCTGACCTCGAGCGGCACGACGAAGCGGCTCGACCGGCTCGAGGCCGCGGGCCTGATCGCCCGCACGCCGGACCCGACCGACCGCCGCGGGACGCAGATCACGCTCACCGACGCGGGCCACGCGGCGCTCGACGCGACGATCGAGGCGCACCTCGACAACGAGCGCGACCTGATCGCGGCGCTCTCCCCCGCCGAGCAGGAGCAGCTCGCCGGCCTGCTCCGCAAGCTCCGCCTCGGCCTGCCGCGCCGCTAGCCGAACCGCGCGCGCATGCTGTCGTCGACCACGTCGGCGTACTCCGGATGGCGCGAGATGAACGCGGCGGCGAACGGACAGGTCGGGATCGCCGTGACCTCGCGGCCGCGCAGATCCTCGAGGACCGCGCGCACGAGCTGCGAGCCGAGCCCCTGGCCCTCGCCGCCCTCGAGCACCTCCGTGTGGGCGAGGATCACGCTGCGGCCGGCCGGGAGGTAGTCGAGCCAGCCGCGGAGCTCGCCGCCCTCGCGCAGCTCGTACCGGGCGCGCTCGGGGACGTCCTCGACGGTCACGCCGCCGAGGCTACCGGCCCGCCCGCCGCGGCGGCCGCCCGGCGCACCGCCCCCGGCGGCGTGCCGATCACGCGCTTGAACGCGCGGGCGAACGCGGCCTCGGAGCGGTAGCCGAGCCGGTCGGCCAGCTCGGCGACCGTCACGTCGCCGCCCGTGAGCTCGTCGAGCGCGAGGTGCATCCGCCAGCGCGTGACGTACTGCATCGCGGGCTCGCCGACGAGCGTGGTGAAGCGGGCGGCGAACGCGGAACGCGACATCGCGAGCTCGTCGGCGAGCGCGTCGACGGTCCAGTCGCGCGCGGGCTCGCGGTGGATGAGCGCGAGGGCGCGGCCGACGTGGCGGTCCCGCAGCGCGCCGAGCCAGCCCCGGCGCGCGGCCGGATCGCGCTCGATCCACGCCCGCAGCGTCTGGATGACGAGGATGTCCGCGAGGCGCGTGATCACCGCCTCGCCGCCGGGCCGCAGCTCGCGCGCCTCGGCGGCCATCAGCCGCAGCGTCCCGTCCATCCAGCCCGCATCGAGCGTCTGCGTCCCCTCGACGTGCAGGATCGCGGGCAGCGCGGCGACCAGCCGGCGGGCGGCCGGGTGGCCCAGCCGCACGGCGCCGCAGACGAGCCCGGTCGGCGCCCCGCCGCCACCGTGGCGCAGGATCTCGTAGCGCGGGCTGACCTCCTCGCGCTCGAGGTCGAGGATGCCGGGCGCGTCCGCGGCCGGCTCCGAGCGGAGCACGTGGCCGCCGCCGTGCGGCACGAGCGACAGGTCGCCGGGCCGCATCGGCACCGGCTCGGCGCCCGGGGCCTCGAGCTGGAGCGCGCCCGCGGTGACGACGTGGAACCACACGTAGCCCTCCATCGGCGGGAGCGTGAGCCCCCATGGCGCGGTGAGCTCGGAGCGGCAGTAGAACGCGCCGTCCATGCGCACGGCATGGAGGGCCTCGCCGAGCGGATCGGAGGGTCCCCAGGGGTCCATGGACAGCAGTATGCCTGAGCGTCCCTGTCGGCTGGACGATCGAGCATGAACTCGACCGTCGAAGACATAGACCCGCAGGCCGGCCGCCGGAACACTGGACGCCATGCCGATCATCTCCCCGATCTCCCCCGTTCTCGTCACCGGCGCCACCGGCAAGACCGGCACGCGCGTCACCCGCGGCCTCGAGGCGCGCGGCGTCACCGTCCGCGCCGCCTCGCGCTCGGGCCCGGTCCCGTTCGACTGGGACGACCGCTCGACCTGGGGCCCCGCGCTCGAGGGCGCGGCGGGCCTGTCGATCGCCTACGCCCCCGATGTCGCCGTGCCGGGCGCCGCCGAGACCGTCGAGGCGCTCGCCGCCGCGGCCGTCGCGGCCGGCGTCCAGCGGATCGTGCTGCTCTCGGGCCGCGGCGAGGAGGAGGCCCAGCGGGCCGAGCACCTCGTCCAGGCGGCCGCGCCGCAGGCCGCCGTCGTGCGTGCCGCGTTCTTCATGCAGAACTTCAGCGAGGGCGCGTTCACGGAGAACATCCTCGACGGCGAGCTCGCGCTGCCCGTGGGCGACGTCGCGGAGCCGTTCGTCGACGCCGGCGACGTCGCGGACGCGATGGTCGCCGCGCTCACCGAGGAGGGCCACGCGGGCCGCGTCCACGAGGTCACGGGCCCGCGGATGCTCTCCTTCGCCCAGGCCGTCGCCGAGATCGCCGCGGCCGCCGGCCGCGACGTCGCGTACGTCACCGTCCCCGCCACCGGCTACCGCGCGGCGCTCGACGGCGCCGGCGTCCCGGCCGAGGTCGCGGACCTGCTGATGTACCTCTTCGCCGAGGTGCTCGACGGCCGCAACGCGTCGCTCACCGGCGGCGTGCGCGAGGCCACCGGCCGCGCGCCGCGCGACTTCGCCGACTACGCGGCCGGCGTCGCCGCGAGCGGCGCCTGGGACCCGGCGCGGGTCTAGCCCGACGCGCCGAAGCGCTCCGTCCGCACCCGCTCCGGGGCGTGGCCGAGGTCGACGAGCGCGTCGGCGACCGCGTCGACGAAGCCCGTCGGTCCGCAGACGTAGATCCGCGGCTCGTCCCCGGGCGGCCACGCGACCTCCTCGAGCATCGCCCGGTCCACCCGCCGCGTCGCCCCGGTCCAGCCGGGCGGCGCGGCGCGCGTGTAGGTGCGGGTGACGACGCCGTCGCCCAGCGCGGCGAGCTCGTCCTGGTAGAGGACGACCTCCGGGCGCTGGGCGGAGAGCAGGAGCCGCGCCGGCGCGTCGCTGCCCACCGCGCGGCGGTGGCGGAGCATCGCCATCAGCGGCACGAGGCCGGTGCCGCCCCCGACCAGCAGCAGCGGCCCGCCGTCGCGCGCGTCCCAGGTGAACCAGCCGCCGATCGGGCCGCGCAGCTCGAGCTGGTCGCCCGCCTGCACGACGTCGGCCAGGTAGGGCGAGACCTCACCGCCGTCGAGCTCCTCCACGGTGATCGCCACGCCCGGCTCCTCCGGCGCGTTGGCGAGCGAGTAGGAGCGCTGCGCGCGGTAGCCGTCCTCGGCCGTCAGCCGCACCTCGACGTGCTGGCCGGCGCGGTGCCCGGGCCAGTCCGGCACGTCCATCTGCAGCGTGACCGCCTGCGGCGTCTCGCGGATCACGCGCTCGACGGTCGCGACCTTCAGCTCCGCGCGGGTGCGCGGGATGCCGGCGGTCATCTCGGATGACCGGGCCTGCGAGGCCCGCGCCGTGGAGTCGTAGGCCCGATCATCTCAGTCCCCCTGGTAGCGCTGCTCGCGCCAGGGGTCGCCGCGGTCGTGGTAGCCCAGCGTCTCCCAGAAGCCGGGCTCGTCCTCCTCGTGGAAGCGGATGCCGCGGACCCACTTGGCGCTCTTCCAGAAGTAGAGGTGCGGGACGAGCAGCCGCGCGGGGCCGCCGTGCGCGGGCGGCAGCGGCTCGCCGTCGTACTCGTAGACCACCCAGGCCTTCCCGCCGGTGAGGTCCGAGAGCGGCAGGTTCGTCGTGTAGCCGCCGTCGCAGTACGCGGTGGCGAAGCCGTCGTACTTCTCGACCTCGAGCCCGCGGAACAGCGTGTCGACGGAGACGCCCTTCCAGCGCGTGTCGAACTTCGACCACGACGTCACGCAGTGGATGTCCACGGTCGGCGTCTCGGCCGGCAGCGCCACGAACTGCTCCCAGCTCCAGCGCGCCTCCTCGCCCACCGTGAACGTCCACTCGGCAAGGTCGGTGTGCGGCGTGGGGCCGGCGGAGAGCACGGGGAAGTCGTGCGTGAGGTACTGGCCCGGCGGGAGTCGCGCGCCCTCGGCGGGCTCGGGGCGGCGACGGCCGAAGCCGCGGTTGATGATCGCCATGCCGCGGATGCTCTCAGGTCGCGGGCGCGGGGTCAGCCCGCCGCTTCGTCGGCCGCCCCGCGATGAGGAGCACGACGAGCTCCGCCAGGATCGAGACGAGCCGGAGCGCGACCGCGCCGGCGGCGAGCTCCGCGTGCGGCAGCGAGCTCGCCATCAGCTCGACGTACACGAGCTCGCGCACGCCGATGCCGCTCGGGGCGATCACGACGACGAGCCCGGCCGCCCAGGCGAGCGAGGCCGCGCCGGCCACGAGCGGCACGTCGACCGAGCCTGAGACCGCGACCTGGACGAGCACGGCGCCCGCGGCGTACGCGAGGAAGGCGACGAGGTAGTTGAGCGCGCCCTGCGTCGCGCGCCTGGGCGTCACGCGCACGCGGCCCTCGAGCCGGTAGGCGGCGACCACGGGGACGAGCAGGGCGGGCGTGAGCGCGATCCACCACACGTGCCCGGCGAGCGCCATCGCGACGCCGCCGAGCGTCACCGCCGCGCCGAGCGCGAGCAGGTTCTCCCCCGCGACCGCGGCGATCTTCTCGACCATCGCGCCGTGGACCACGGTGGCCCGCGAGGCCGGCGCCCAGATGCCGCCGGGCAGGAAGCGCAGGGCCTGCGTGCGGCACCAGACGCTGACGTCGTGGCGGGTCGTCCGGCCCTCGACGAGCAGCGCCCAGCCGTTGGCGAGCAGCAGCCACCAGATCGCGATCACGGGCAGCGAGGCGGCCATCCAGCCCCATGCGAGCTGGTCGCGCTCGACCTCGGCGGCGGCCTGCACGCCCATCCAGACGACGATCCCGACCGCCGCGACGAAGCCGACGACGCGCAGGACCGGCATGAACGGCCGGAGCCGCGCCCGGATCGCCGCGAGCCGCCTGCGCGCGGGCGACGGGGCGGCGGTGGGCGTCGTGGCCACGGCCTCAGCCGTCCAGGCGCTGGACGGCGACCGCCGGGTTCGCGGCCGCGGCGGAGCGCGCGGCGCGGCGCTCGCGCCACCACGTGCGCAGCACGACGCGCGCGTAGCGGGCGCCGTAGAAGACGTTTCCGCCCTTCTTGCTCTGCCCCGCGGTGCGCTTGTGCATCACGGTCGGGCGCTCCGTCACGCGGTAGCCGTGGGCGATCGCGCCGATCAGCAGCTCCGAGCTCTGGTACTGCGGCTGCTCCTGGCGGACGACGGCGGTGATCTCCGCGCGCATCGCGCGCAGGCCGCTCGACGTGTCCGTGACGCGGACGCCGGTGAGCACCTTCACCAGGCCGGAGAAGACCCTCACGCCGAGGTCGCGGACGTTGTCGTCCGTCTCGGCGCTGCCGAGCACGCGCGAGCCGAGGACGAAGTCCGCCTCCCCCGCCACGACGGGCGCCAGCACGGCCGGCACGTCGGCCGGATCCCACTGCCCGTCGGCGTCGAGCGTGACGATGTAGCGCGCGCCGCGCTCCCGGGCGACCGCGTAGCCCGTGCGGAACGCCGCGCCCTGCCCCTGGTTGGTCGCGTGCGTGACGACCTGGGCGCCCGCCGCGCGGGCGATCTCGCCCGTGCCGTCGCTGCTGCCGTCGTCGACCACGACGACCTCGACCGGGAGCCCGCACGCCTCGGGCGCGATCGCCGCGAGGACGCCGCCGATGCTGCCGGCCTCGTCGAGGGCCGGGATGACGACGGCGACGTGGTCGCCGGCGGGAGCAGCCATCTACGCCGTCGTCCGGGTGCGTTGGATCCAGCGCGAGCTGCAGGGGATCTTCGTCGTGTCGCAGCGGTCGCGGTAGCGGACGGCGATCTCCATCACCTCCTGCAGCAGCGCGTCCTCGAGGCGGATCGGGTCGAGCCCGAGCGCCAGCAGGCCGCGGTTCTCGACCGCGAGGTCGTTCTCCGCCGCCTCCTTGCGCGGGTTGTCGACCAGGTCGACCTCCGCGCCCGTGAGCCGCGCCACCAGGCCGGCCAGGTCGATGACGCGGAAGACCTCGGTCATCTGGTTGAAGATCCGGACGCGCTCGTTGCCCTCGGGCGGGTTCTCGACCGCGAGCTGGATGCAGCGGACGGAGTCCTGGATGTGGATGAACGCGCGGGTCTGGCCGCCGGTGCCGTGCACGGTGAGGGGATACCCGATCGCCGCCTGCATCAGGAACCGGTTGAGCACGGTCCCGTAGTCGCCGTCGTAGTCGAAGCGGTTGATGAGCCGGTCGTCGAGTCGCGTCTGCTCGGTCTGCGTGCCCCAGACGATGCCCTGGTGCAGGTCGGTCACGCGGACGCCGTCGTTCTTGTTGAAGAACGCGAGCATCAGCTGGTCGAGGGTCTTCGTGAGGTGGTACACGCTGCCGGGCGAGGGCGGGAAGAGGATCTCGCGCTCGAGCTCGCCGCCGTCCGAGCCGTCCATGCGGACGGTGAGGTAGCCCTCGGGGATCATCGCGCCGCCGCCGTAGCCGTAGACGCCCATCGTGCCGAGGTGGACGACGTGCGCGTCGACCTCGGTCTCGACCAGCGCGGTCAGCAGGTTGCTCGTCGCGTTGACGTTGTTGTCGACCGTGTAGCGCTTGTGGCGCGGGCTCTTCATGGAGTACGGCGCGGCCCGCTGCTCGGCGAAGTGCACCACCGCGTCGGGGCGGCGCTCGGCGATCAGGTCGCGCAGCTCCTCGTACTGCTGCGCGACGTCGAGGTTGACGAAGCCGAGCTCGCGCCCGGTCGCCTCCGACCACGCTGCACGGCGGACGCCCAGCGGCCTGATCGGCGTGAGCGACTCGACCTCGAGCTCCACGTCGGCGTTGCGCCGTGCGAAGTTGTCGACGATCACGACGTCGTGCCCTGCGGCTGAGAGGTGGAGTGCCGTCGGCCATCCGCAGAAGCCGTCGCCCCCCAGTACAAGGATCTGCATTGCTGAGCATCCTACCCGCGTGGAGTTGCCAGGATGCCCGGCATGACGATCCTCGTGACGGGCGGCTGCGGGTTCGTGGGTGCGAACCTGGTCCCCGAGCTGCTGGCCCGCGGCCATGCCGTGCGCGTCCTCGACGACTTCTCGATCGGCGGCCCGGACCGCCTGCCGGCCGGCGCGGTGGAGGTCGTGCAGGGCGACGTGCGCGACGCCGAGGCGGTCGCCGGCGCCGCCGCCGGGGCCGACGCGGTGATCCACCTGGCCGCCGCGGGGAACGTCGCCGACTCGGTGGCGGACCCGTTCGGGAACTTCGAGGCGAACGCGCGGGGGACGCTCTACACGCTCCAGGCCGCGGCGCGCGCCGGGGCGGGGCGGTTCGTCTTCGCCTCGACCGGCGGCGCCCTGATCGGCGACGCGCCGCCGCCCGTGGACGAGGCGAGCATGCCGCGCCCGATCAGCCCCTACGGCGCGAGCAAGCTGGCCGGCGAGGGCTACTGCCACGCCTACCGCGGCGCCTACGGGCTCCCGACGATCGCGCTGCGCTTCGCCAACGTCTACGGCCCCCGCTCGGAGCTCAAGCGCGGCGCGGTGACGCGGTTCGTGCGCGCGGCGCTCGACGGGACGCCGATCACGATCTACGGCGACGGCGCGGCGTCGCGCGACTTCATCCACGTGCGCGACCTGTGCGCGGGGATCGTGGCGGCGCTCGAGGCGCGCGATCTCGACGGCGTGCTCCATCTCGCCTCGGAGCGCGAGACGTCGGTCGCGGAGCTCGCGCGGCTGATCCTCGACGCCGCGGGCGCCGACGTGCCGATCGAGCACGTCGACCGCCGCCCGGGCGAGGTGGAGCGCAACTTCGCCATCGCCGCCCGGGCCCGCGAGGTGCTCGGCTGGCGCGCCGAGGTGGCGCTGGAGGACGGCCTCGCGGAGACCGTCGCCTGGTTCCGCGCCCTCGGCTGAGGCGCGCGGCGCGCAGTAGGCCTGCGCGCCGCGCGCAGGGCTACTGCGCGAAGGTCAGCGCGAACCCGCCGGGGATGAGCCCGGAGTCGTCCAGCGTGTCCTCGCCGCCGAGGCCGTTCAGGGTCAGCGCGTCGTCGTGCTGGACGCCCGTGACGAGCACCGAGGCGGGGATGCCGCGGACCTCCGCCGAGGTCGACGTGCCCTGCGGGTTCTGCACGCCGCCGGTGATCGCGAAGCGGTCCGCGCGGCGCGTGCCGTCGACGGAGAGCGTGTCCGGGGCGCCGTCGAGCGCGCCGAAGCTCCAGTCCGAGCCGGTCATGGGCGTGCCCGAGAGGTCGCCGATCGTGCCGGCGTCCGCACCGCCCTGGAGGAACACGGAGAAGCGCTCCATGCCGCCGAGGTCCATGACGATCTCGCCGATGTCGCGCGTGAGCCGCACGTCGCGGCCCACGGCCCGCACGTCGACGCGCTCGGGCACCGCGGCGCCGAGGAACGAGAGCGAGTCGAAGCCGCGGCCGAACTCGATCGCGTCCGAGCCCTCGCCCGGATCCCAGCGGAAGATGTCGTTCCCGCTGCCGAGGGACGCGGCGTCGTCGCCGGGCCCGCCGATCGCGAACTCGTTCCCGTCGCCGCCGAGGAGCAGGTCGGCGCCGCGGCTGCCGGTCAGCTCGTCGTCGCCGTCGTCGCCCTCGAGCACGAGCCCGAGCACGCCGGCGGGCAGGCCCGACGCGCTGACCACGTCGTCGCCGCCCTCCGCGTCGAGGACGAGCGTGTCGCCGGCCTCGGCGCCTTCGAGCTGCGTGAAGACGGGCATGCCGAGCACGAACACGGTGCCGCCGAAGGTGAGGAGGTCGGCGAACTCCGCCTCGTCGCTCCCCTCGAGCTCGATCTTGTCGTCGCCGCCGCCGGGGGCGATCGTCACCTGCTCGATCGCGGCGAGCGGGAAGCGCGGGTCGCGGCCGGGGATCCTGACGCGCAGCTCGTCGGCGCGCACGGTCAGGCGGATGGCGTCGCCGCGGCCGGTGCCGGTGACGGTGAGCGTCGTCCCGGTCACCTCCGTGGTGACGGGGTCGGGCTTGTGGGCGGCGGCGGATGAAGCCGTCGCCAGTACGGCGAGCACGGCGAAGCCGGCGGCCGCGGTGGAGCGGGCCTGCACGGAAGTCCTCCTTGGAAGAGCGTTCAGGCCGGGGACGGTCCGGCGCCGCGCCCTATTCCTCGGCGGCGTAGGAGACGATCGAGCGGTCGATGAGCCACTCGACCGGCGCCTTGTCGTCCGTGTAGACGGGGCCGCCGGTCAGCGCCGGGCCGAGCCGCGCCGCGGTCTCGGCCAGGACGGGGCGGACGCCCGGGTCGACGTCGGGCATCGCCGCCTCGAGCTTCTCGCGCGACGGCGGCTCGTCGGCCGCGATCAGCAGCGTGTTGAATTCCGTGATCGGGTCGCGCATCACGTGCGGGTAGGCCTCGCGCAGGCCGGCGGCGAGCATCTCCTCGAGCCGGGTCGAGCCCTCGGGGTGGCCGGCGTTGACGACGACCACGCCGCCCGGCTCGAGCCGCTCCCTCGTGAGCTGGAAGAACTCGCGCGTGGTCAGGTAGAAGGGGATGTAGGGCTGCCGGTAGGCGTCGACGAGGATCGCCTCCCAGCGCCGCTCGGACGCGCGCAGGAACGGCCGCGCGTCGTCCGTGTGCAGCCGCGCGTTGGGCCGCTCGCGCAGCCCGAACCACTTCTCCCCCAGCTCGGTCAGCTCGCCGTCGATCTCGACGCCGTCGATCTCCGTGTCGGGGAAGTACTTCTCGTAGGCGCGCATCGTGGTGCCCGCGCCGTTGCCGAGGATGGCCATGGAGCGCGGCGGCCGCCCGAGCACGCTGATCGGCGTGGAGAGGTACCCGTCCCAGACGTTGTCGGTCAGCACGGTGTCGCGCCGCCACACCGAGTGGAACGCCTGGCCCTCGTTGAGCTCCAGCCGGCGCTCGCCGTCGTCGAGCTCGATCACCCGCGCGTACTGCTGCTCCGTCTCGCGCTCCTCGAGGATCCGCGCGCCCTCCAGCGGCTTCGTGGTGCCCGTCGGGAGCGCGATCATCGCGACGATCGCCGCAGGGATCAGCAGGTGGGTGCGGGGCAGCGCGAGCGCCGCGACGAGCGCGACGAGCGCGGCGAGGATGAGGAACGTGCGCTGCGTCCCGACGAGCGGGATCAGCAGCAGCGTCGCGCCGAACGTGCCCACGAGCGAGCCGATCGTGGACAGCGCGTAGAGCGAGCCCGCGGTGCGCCCCGCGTCCTCGACCCGGTCGACGCTGAGGCGGATCGCCCACGGCGAGACGGCGCCGAGCAGCAGCACCGGGACCGCGACCAGCGCGAGCACGCCGACGAGCGAGCCGAGCGCCGCGCCGACGTCGATGTCGTCGAACGCCGCGACGGAGATGTCGAGGAACGGGTCGGCGACGAGCGGGACCAGCGCCAGCAGGACGCTGGCGAACAGCACCCAGCGCGCGAGCTGCACCAGGTGCGGGCGCTTGTCGGCGAGCCGGCCGCCGAGCCAGTAGCCGATCGAGAGCGCGACGAGGACGGTCGCGATGGTGTTCGCCCACACGATCGTGGACGCGCCGAAGAACGGCGCCATGAGCCTCGCGGCGGCGATCTCGGACCCGAGGGTGGAGACGCCGACGGTGAAGACGATGGCGCGCAGCAGGCGCGGATGCGGACGGTCCTCGAGCACGGCGCGCACCCTAGAATACGGCCGCTTTGCCGCTGCTAAAGCCACCGATGGGGGAGCTGGAGCGCGATCATCTGGCGCGGGCGGCGCGGCGGCTCGCGACGCTCGACTTCTACCCGTCGCCGGTGCGGATGGGGCGCGTGCGGATCGTCCACACGCCGTGGCTGTTCCGCGTCCCCGGCTTCCGGCGCTTCGTCGGCTACGAGTGCGGCCCGCTGATCCTCGTCAAGCGCCCGCTCGCGGAGGTCTCGAACGACCTCGTGACCCACGAGCTGTGCCACGTCTGGCAGGACCAGCACCGCCGGCTGTGGATGTGGCTCTCCTACCTCTGGCAGGGCTACAGGCACAACGAGCACGAGATCGAGGCGCGCGCGGCGGCGCGCCGCACCCGGTCAGTCCCGTAGGCCGGATCCGCCGATCATCCGTGGATGGCTCGGCGTCGTGGGCGCCGCCGGGGTCGAACGGCTGAGCATCCTCAGGGTGGTTCCCTTAGGAGCTCAGCCGATCGGCATACGGCGGTGATCCACGG
>JBEVIG010000199.1:0-14933 GCA_040510855.1 Solirubrobacteraceae bacterium | reverse complement strand
CCCACGGCGGGCGCCGCGCGGCCGCGGGCGCCGCTGAGCCGCGTCCGGCCGCTGACGACACGGGGGCTTTGCCCCAACTTTGCCGTCTCTTGTGCGTAGGCGGGATAGACCTGACTCCTCCGACCCGAAGGAGCCGCATCGTGCGCCACCCATCCGATCTGTACCTCTCCCTGCAGGACGACGGCGACGGCACCGCCGCCGCCGTGCCCGCCGGCCGCCGCGCCGCGGCGCTCTGCTTCGCCGTGCTCCTGCTCACCGCGGCCCCGCTGCTGTGGCTCTCGTCCGACGCGGTCGCGACCTCGGGCCCGAAGGCGGCGATCAGCCACGACGACGAGGACAACTCCGGCCCGGGCGGCGGAGACGGCGACGACACCGACGACACGGGCAACACGGGCACCCAGACGCGGACGCGCGGCGGCACGCGGACGAACTCGAACACGGCGACTCGGACCGGCCACACCGGCGTGTCGACCAAGCAGCCGACGCAGACGAACTCGAACACGGCCACCCGCACCGGGAAGACCGGCGTCTCGACCAAGCAGCCGACGCAGACCAACTCGAACACCGCGACGCGCACGGGCAAGACGGGGGCCTCGACGCGCGGCTAGATCAGTCGTGGAACGACTGATCTGGCGTGAGGAAGCCCTCATCGGGCTCTCACCTCGCTGCCATCGGGCGGGGGTAGATCTGGCGCCCATGCGCCACCCATCCGATCTGTACCTCTCGCTCCAGGACGACGGTCCCTCGGGCGCCACCGCGGTGGCGCCCCGCCGCCGGTTCGCCGCCCTGCTCTTCGCGGTCCTGCTCCTGGCCGCCGCGCCGCTCGTCTGGCTCACCGCCGAGGCCGCGGCCGCGTCCGGCCCGAAGGCCGCGCTCAGCCAGGACGACGACGATGACGACGACGCGGGCGGCGGCACCGGCGACGACGACACGCAGACCCGCAGCGGCACGCGGACGCGGTCGCGCTCGGCCACCCGCACGGGCAACACGGGCGTGTCGACGAAGCAGCCGACGCGCACGAACTCGAACACCGCGACGCGCACGGGCAAGACCGGCGCGTCGACGCGGGGCTAGCGCCGCGCGGGGCGCGCGCCGGCGATCCGGCGCGCGCCCGCGTGGACGGTGGCTAGCTGACCTGCAGCAGGCAGAGCCCGGCGGTGGCCGGGTCGGCCTTCCAGCGCTTCGACGCCGCGGCGACGCGCGCGAGCTGCTGCTTGGACATCGCCGGGGCGACGACCTCCCGGCCGCGGCGACCCGCGGCCTTCGCCTTGGTCTTCAGGCGCAGCACGTCGACGCCGCGGTTGGCGTCCGACGTGTAGATGTAGCCCTTGTGGTTCTCGGCGGCCCACACGTTGGTGTCGTCCGGACGCCAGTACGCCACCTGGACCGGGTTCTCCGGGTCGGAGATGTCCAGGAAGCGCGTGCCCTCCGCGTACCAGGCGTAGGACACGATGCTCCCGTCGAGGTCGAAGTAGTGCGCGGAGCACGACCCCGTCGGCGTCGGGCGCGAGCCCTCCTTCTGGAACGGATTCCAGGTCCCGACGTTCTTCAGCCGGAACTTGTTCGCGGGCGTGGACTTCCACGACTCGCCGTTGAAGGAGCCCTCGAGCGACGAGATCGCGAACTGGCCGCGCTTGCTGCACGCCTCGGCGGCGGGACCGAAGTCCTCCTCCGTGGAGAGCAGCAGCTCGCCGGCCTTGTAGCGCTTGTCGCCCTTCGGGGCGTCGTTGCCGACCGGCCGGATGGCGTTGTGCTCGAAGCCGCCGTCCTCGTCGCCGACGATGTCGGCGGTCATGCCGCCACCGCCGTACGGGATCGGGTCGAGCGGCGTCGCCCAGCGCACCTCGCCGCTCAGCGGGTCGCGATGCCGGCCCTCGGTCCAGTAGCCGCGGGTGCCGCCGTCGCCGGAGACCCACGCGATCCCCATCGCGTCGACGTCGACGTCGTGGGAGTACGCCGTCACGCCGTCACGGCGGAACAGGTCCACCGGGTCGAGCGTGTGGCCGATCGGGTTGGACGGGTTCGTCAGGTCGGTCACGATGATCGGGCGGCCGAACGTCCAGCCCGCCGCGGCCTGCGTCGTCGTGGATGCGGGGCCGCCCGTCCACAGGTACCGGCAGTCGTTCACGCACGTGGTCGTGTGGCCTGTCGGAAGCTGCTCGAACGCGCGGATCGACGGGCTGCGCGGGTCATTGACGTCGATGACGTAGACGCCGGCCACGTTGATCGCGCCGTTCGGGTCGGGCGAGTACGGGTCGCGGCTCGTCGAGCCGCGATACGCGCGCGGGTCACGCGAGAGCATCGCGAGCTTGCGCTTCGAGTCGACGTCCATGTCCTCGTTCTGCCAGAACGTGGACTGCGGGTTGCTCACCGACGCGGGCGGGTCGCCCGGCAGGCGGAGCTGCTCCATCGTGACCGCGCCGAGGGGCTCGGGGTGCGCCCGGTCCTTCAGCGAGTAGGTCTTGAGGCCGAAGCGGCCCGTGACGAGCATCACGTCGACCTTCTTCCTGGAGCGCGTGTCGTAGACGTCGCGCGCGCGGAACTCGAGGAAGTTGATCGCCGTGGCGTTCGCCGCCTCCGGCAGGTTGTCGAGGTACTCGACGTTCTTCGTGGCCCCCGGCGGCGGCGGGAGCGTCTCGTCCTGCTTCTTCGCCGACGCCGGCGCGACCGCGACCAGCATCGAGGCACCCAGCGCGCACAGCGCCGGTACTGATCTCCTCACGGCTTCCCTCCCAGGTCGGATGAGGTTCGGGGCGGGACCCTACTAACACGGAAGGCGAAGGGGCGTCCTCCCTTCGACCGACGTGGGAGAGTTCCCCGTCCATGCACGAGCAGCTGCCGATCCGCCGCAACACGCTGCTTCTCGGGGCGACGATGGCCGTGTTCTCGACGGTCCTGCAGCTGGTGGCGGCCATCTCGTCGCTCACCTTCGTCCTGGTCACCGGCGTGGAGGGCCTGCTCGGCCTGGGGCCGGCGATCTTCCTGGCCTCGTCCGCGCTGGCCGCGATGCCGGCCGGGCGGGCGATGGACCGGATCGGGCGGCGACCGGTCATCGCCGGCGGGTTCGCCGCGGCCGCGGTGGGGTGCGCACTCACCGCCCTCGCAGCGAACCTCGGGTCCGCGCCGCTGGTGATCCTCGGGTTCGCGCTCACGGGCGCGGCGAGCGGGATCGCGCTGCTGATCC
The DNA here is from genome assembly GCA_040510855.1 of Solirubrobacteraceae bacterium. Classification (GTDB taxonomy): domain Bacteria; phylum Actinomycetota; class Thermoleophilia; order Solirubrobacterales; family Solirubrobacteraceae; genus DASQMT01. Next base: position 11,749 of record JBEVIG010000199.1, on the reverse strand, counting down.
GCACCGCGGCCGGCGACCTCTACCCGCCGGAGCGGCGCGCGCGGGGGATCTCCTACGTGCTGTTCGGCTCCGTGTTCGGCGCGCTGCTCGGGCCCGCGGTGTTCGGGCCGCTGTTCGCCGACAAGGAGGTGGCGGCGGACACGCTCACCGTGCCGTGGCTCGCGGCCGGCGGGATCAGCCTCATCGCGCTCGTGCTCGTGCTGCTGGTGCGGCCGGACCCACGGGACATCGCGCGGATCATCTCGGGCGAGCAGCCCGGCGGCCCCGCGGCGCCGGCCGCGCCGCTGCGCGAGATCGTGGGGCGCCCCGGCGTGCGGCCGGCGATGCTCGCGGCGCTCGCGTCGTTCGGCGTGATGGTCTCCGTGATGAACCTCAGCGGCTACGTGCTCGTCGACCACCACCATCACTCGCAGTCGTCCGTCTTCCCCGTGATCGGGGCGCACGTGTTCGGCATGTACGCGCTCGTGCTCGTCGTCGGCGCGCTGATCGACCGGATCGGCCGGCCGCCCGCGCTGGCGGCCGGGCTCGTGATCATGGGCGTGAGCTGCATCGGCCTGCTGTGGTGGGAGAGCGTGGCCGCCACGGCGATCCTGCTGTTCGGGCTCGGCGTCGGCTGGAACCTCTCCTTCGTCGCCGCCACCGCCGCGCTGGCGGACCACACGGCGCCGGAGGAGCGCGGGCGGCTGCTCGGCTTCAACGACCTGCTCTCGGCGCTGCTGGGCGCCGCGCTGGCGCTGATCGGCGGCTTCGCGCTCGACTCGATCGGCGTCGCCGCGCTCGCCATCGGCGCGACGGTGATCGTCTTCGCCCCGGTCCTCTGGATCCTGCCGCGGCGCGCGCTCAGCCCCGCCTGACGGCTCAGTGGCCGAGGTGGCGCTGCCGCCGCAGCTCGCGGCGCTCGGCGCGCGAGAGCTTCGGCCCGCGTTTGACGTCCGAGCCGCCCATGATCGAGAGCAGCCGGAGCTTGATGACCGGGCCGGTCCCGCGCGGGTTGTCCCCGAGCCTGACCGAGTTCCCGCCCATGAAGGCGAACTCGGAGACCTCCACCTGCAGGTTCTCGGGCACGTAGATGTCGGCCCCGCCCATCAGGGAGAAGACGGTGAGCTCGACGTGGTCGGCGGCCAGCTCGGCCTGCGAGAGGTCGAGGTCGGCGCCGCCCATGATGTTGAGCGAGGTGGCCCGCTCGGCCAGGCGCCAGCGGCCCCTGCGCTCGCAGCCGCCCATGATCGCGACGAGCCACTTCGCGCCGCCGGGCCCGCGGCGCACGGTCACGCCCGTGTCGGGCTCCGGCGCGGGCGACGTGAGCGCCGCGCCCGGCTCCTGCAGGTCGGCGGTGAGCGGGACCAGCTCGCCGCCCGTGCGGGCGGCGTAGGCGGCGTTGAGGCGCTCCTCGAGCTCGTCGAACGTGAGCTGGCCATCGGCGGCGGCCGCGCGCAGCCGCTCCGCGACGCGCTCACGATCGGCGTCGGTGGCGCGGAGGTCCGGCAGCGGGTCGCTCATCTTCCTTCCCCACACTACCGGCGATGAGTTCTCGCGACCGCGGGCGTCATACCGGTATGAGCACGCAAGCCCACCCTCTCGCGCCCGCGGACCGCGACGCGTTCGCGGCCCTCGCGGAGCGCCACCGCCACGAGCTGCAGCTCCACTGCTACCGCATGCTCGCCTCCTTCGACGACGCCCAGGACCTGGTGCAGGAGACGTTCCTGCGCGCCTGGCGCAAGCGCGCCTCGTACGCGGGCCGCTCGTCGTTCCGCTCCTGGCTCTACGGCATCGCCACGAACGCCTGCCTCGACGCGATCGCGCGCCGCGCGCGGACGCTCGCCGCCGCGCCGCACTACGAGGTCACGTGGCTCGAGCCCTACCCGGACGCGCTGCTCGACGCGACGCCCGGCCCCGACGACGAGCTCATCTCCAAGGAGACCGTCGAGCTCGCCTACCTCGTCGCGATCCAGCACATGACGCCGCAGTCGCGCGCGGTGCTGATCCTCCGCGACGTCGTCGGCCTGCCGGCGAAGGAGACCGCGGAGCAGCTCGAGCTCTCCGTGCCCGCCGTCAACAGCGCGCTCCAGCGGGCACGCGCCGTGCTCGCCGAGCAGCTCCCGGCGGAGCGCGCGGAGTGGGCGCCGGGCGCCGAGCCCGAGGAGCAGGAGAAGGCGCTGCTCGACCGCTACATGCAGGCGACCGAGGACGCGGACATCGAGGCGCTGAAGGCGACCCTGGCAGAGGAGCTGCGGTTCGCGATGCCGCCCGAGCCCGAGGCGTACGTCGGCCGCGACGTCATCGTCGGCGCCTGGGTCAAGGGCGGCTTCGGCACGGAGGACTTCCGGATCCGCTGCGCGCTCACCTACGTCAACCGCCAGCCCGCGGTGGCGAACTACGTGCTCCGCGACGGCACCTGGCGGGCGTTCGCGCTCGACGTCCTGCGCTTCGCGGACGGCGAGGTCGACGAGATCGTCACGTTCCCGCTGGAGGCGACGGCCGCGCGGTACGGACTCCCCGAGGTGCTGGCGTGATCCCCGAGCGCGCCGGGCGGCGCGAGTGGATCGGGCTCGCGGTCATCGCGCTGCCCTGCCTCCTGTACTCCATGGACCTCAGCGTCCTCAACCTGGCGGTGCCGCAGCTCTCCGCCGACCTCGGCCCGAGCGGGAACGAGCTGCTCTGGATCGTCGACATCTACGGCTTCTTCGTCGCGGGCGCGCTGATCACGATGGGCACGCTCGGCGACCGGATCGGCCGCCGCAAGCTGCTGATGATCGGCGCGGCGGCGTTCGGCGCCGCGTCCGTGCTGGCCGCGTTCTCGACGAGCGCGGCGATGCTGATCGTCGCCCGCGCGCTCCTCGGCCTGGCCGGCGCGACGCTCGCGCCGTCGACGATGGCCCTGATCTTCACGATGTTCCGCGACCCGCAGCAGCGCACGGTCGCGATCGGCGTCTGGATCGCGAGCTACTCCGCCGGCGCCGCGGTCGGGCCGCTGCTCGGCGGCGTGATGCTCGAGTTCTTCTGGTGGGGGTCGGTGTTCCTGCTCGGCGTGCCGGTGATGGTCCTGCTGCTGGCGGTGGGCCCGCGGCTGCTGCCGGAGTCGCGCGACGAGGACGCGGGACGGCTCGACCTGCCGAGCGCGGCGCTCTCGCTCGCGGCGGTGCTGCTCGTCGTCTACGGGCTCAAGACCGCCGCGCTCCAGGGGTTCGCCGGCGACGCGATGGCGGCGATCGTCCTCGGCCTCGGGGTCGCGTGGCTGTTCGTCCGCCGCCAGCAGCGGCTGCCGAACCCGCTGATCGACCTCGACCTGTTCCGGCGGCGGGCGTTCAGCGCGTCGCTGCTGACGAACACGCTCGGCTTCTTCGCGGCGTTCGGGGCGTTCTTCTTCGTCGCCCAGTACCTGCAGATCGTCGTCGGCCTCTCGCCGCTCGAGGCGGGGCTGTGGTCCCTGCCGTCGTCGGCGGGCTTCGTCGTCGGCGCGATGCTGGGGCCGGTGCTGCTGAAGGTCGTGCGGCCCGGGACGCTGATGGCGCTCGGGCTCGCGCTCGGCGCCGCCGGCTTCGCCGTGCTCACGCAGACCGACGGCCTCGCGATCCTCGTCCTCGGCTCGGTGCTCTTCTCGCTCGGCCTCGCGCCGGTCGCCGCGGTCGGGACCGACCTGATCGTGGGGAGCGCACCGCCCGAGCAGTCGGGTGCGGCGTCGGGCATCTCGGAGACGAGCGCGGAGCTCGGCGGCGCGCTCGGGATCGCGGTGCTCGGGAGCGTGGGCGCCGCGATCTACCGGTCGCAGGCCGAGGCGGGGCTGCCGGAGGGCGCCTCGGCCGCCGCGCGGGGCACCGCCGGCGGCGCTGTAGCCGAGGCGGACCGGCTCGGCGACGGGCTGGGCGACCAGGTGCTGGCGGCCGCGCACGACGCGTTCACGGAGGCGCTCCAGGCCACTGCGCTCGTCAGCGCGGGCCTGCTGGCGGCGGCTGCCGTGCTCGCCGCGGTGCTGCTCCGCGACGCGCGCGTGGGCGCGACGCCGGAGCCCGTCCCGGCCTGATCCGGGACGGTTCGAACCTCACCGGCGACCGCTGTGTGGCGCATCGCACGGAATGGATTCAGAACCGATGCCGTTAACTGGGGTACAGGGCGGGAACCTCCCCAGCCGCCCTGGCACCCCTCTCACAACCGAATCCTCCCCAATGCTCCTCACCGGTTCCCCGATCGCGGACGCCGAGAAGGCGTTCGCGCGTGCGCGGCGCGCCCGCCGGCGTGCCGCCCTGCTCGACACGGTCATGCGCCGCGGTCGCTGCGGCGCGCGCCTGCGCATCGTCGGCGACGCTCCCCGCGCGGGCGCGGGCGGCGCCGTGCGCGAGATCCCGCTCGACCGCATCGCGGGCACGCTCGAGCCGGCGCGCGCCGAGCTGTTCGACGCCCACTTCCGCCCGGCGGCGAGCACGCGCGAGCGCTGGCAGCGGCTGTGGATGGCCGAGCAGCGCGGCGTCGTCCTGCCGCCGATCTCCGTGACGCAGGTCGGCGACACGTACGCGGTCCGCGACGGCCACCATCGCGTGTCGGTCGCCCGCGCGCGCGGCGCCGCGACGATCGACGCGAGCCTGGGCTGAGTCTCAGCGCAACCGGAAGGCCAGCCGGACGTCCGTGCCGCCGGCCGCGCCCGGCGTGACCTCGAATCGGTCGGCGAGCGCCGCCATCAGGCCCAGTCCCAGACCGAGGCCCGGGCTGTCGTTCCGCGGGCGCATCCCCACCCCCGCATCGCTGACGATCACCTCCAGGCAGTCGTCATCGACGCGCAGCGCCACTTCGACCATCCCCTCGTGGCTGCCGCGGTAGGCGTGGACGACGACGTTGGCCACCGCTTCCGTCACCGCGACGGCGATGCTGTTGCGGGCCTCCGGCGCCACGCCCAGCTCGTCCGCCAGCGCCACCGCGGCGCTGCGGGCGAGGCCGGCCGCCTCGGGCTGGGCCGCGAGGCGGAGCACTCTCCCGTTGGTGTCGGCGCGCTGCACCTTCCTGCTCTACCCACCTGCGCCCCCGCGCACGGGCCGAGGTTTGTTCCCGACCTCCGAGCGTGCTAAGGGTGGGGCATGGATGATCTGCGTAAGGAGCGGCTCGTGATCAACGAGGCGCTGTTCCGCAACGTCAACGAAGGGATCCGCGCCGGTGCCCGCGAGCGCGGCGGCACGCTGCGCATCCGCTGCGAGTGCGGGACGCTGGGCTGCAACCTCCTGTTCGACGTGCCGTTCGACGTCTACGAGGCGACGCGGGCCGATCCGCGGCGGTTCCTCCTGCTCGAGGGGCACGACGTCCCGGAGGTCGAGCGCGTGGTCGAGCGCCACGAGGGCTTCATGGTCGTCGAGAAGCACCCGGAGGCCGGCGCCATCGCCGAGGCCACCGATCCGCGCAGCCGCTGAGCCTCAACGCTGCGTGGCGGCCAGCTTGGCGCCGAGGGCCAGGAACGCACCGCCGAACACCCGGCGCATCCACGTCAGGACCTGCGGCCGCGCGATCACGTGCTGCCGGACCGACGCGGCGAAGAGGCCGTAGCCGGCGAAGACGAGGAACGTCGCGGCCATGAAGACGCCGCTGAGCGCGAGCAGCTGCGGCAGCGCCGGCGAGCCGCCCTCGACGAACTGGGGGAGGAAGGCGACGAAGAAGATCGACAGCTTCGGGTTGAGGATGTTCACGAGCACGCCCGAGACGATCACCTCGCGCGCCGAGCGCGGCGTCGTGTCCTCCTCCACGGTCAGCGCGCCGCGATCGCGGAACGTCGACCACGCCATGTAGAGCAGGTAGGCGACGCCGAGGTACTTCACGACCTGGAAGGCGACCGCGCTGGTGTGCAGGAGCGCGGCGAGGCCGGTGATGGCGGCGGCGACGTGGGGGAGGATCCCCAGCGTGCAGGCGAACGCGGCGAGCACGCCGGCCTTCGCCCCGCGGGCGAGGCCGGCGGCCACCGTGTAGAGCACCCCGATGCCGGGCGTGACGACGAGGATCAGGGTCGTCAGCAGGAACTCGGGGCTCATGCGGGTGGATGCTACGCGAGCCGCTCGAGCAGCTCGTCGAGGCGCTGGTACGTCTCGTTCATGCCGCCCTCCATGCCGGAGCCGAGCATGCCGTCGCGCTCCTCGGGCGTGTGGAAGATCGACGTGGTGACGACCTTGGTCTGCTCGCCCAGGTCCTCGAACTCGGCGGTCTCGACGGACACGTGGCCGGGCATCCCCTCCCACTCGAAGGTCTGGACCACGCGCTCGTAGGGCGTCACCTCGCGGTAGGCGCCGCGGAAGCCGTCCTCCGAGCCGTCGGGGTTCTTGCAGACGAAGCGCCAGCTGCCGCCGGTCCGCGGCTCCATGACGTCGACGTGCGTGGTGGTGCCGCGCGGGCCCCACCACTCCGAGACGAGCTCGGGGTCGGTGTAGACGCCGAAGACGCGCTCGCGCGGGGCGTCGAAGACCCGCTCGATGCGGATCTCGCGATCCGTGGGGGTGGAGACGGTCGCGGTGCGGGTGGACTGCTGCGGGGAGGTCATGCCGAGGGTTCTCCTTTGGTGCGTTCGAGGAGCTCGGCGAGCCGGTCGAAGCGGTCGTCGAGCATCCGGCGGTACGACTCGGTCCAGGTGCGCACGTCGTCGAGCGGCTGCGGCACCGCGGTGCACACGCGGCTGCGGCCGACCTTCTCCGTGCGCACGAGCCCTGCGTCCTCGAGCACGGCGATGTGCTTCTTCATCCCGGTGAGCGAGATGGAGAAGGGCTCGGCGAGCTCGGACACGGTCGCGCTCCCGCTCCCGAGCCGCTCCAGCACCGCCCTGCGCGTGGGATCCGCGAGGGCGCCGAAGGTGCGGTCGAGAGGAGAAAACTGAACCATCTGGTTCAGTGTTGCACCGAACGGCGGCCGCTGTCAAGCCAGGGAGGCCGGCAGCGGCAGGTGGTGGCGATGGCGGGTGCCGCCGATCGGGCGGCACCGCGAGGAGTAGCTGGGGGGAGACTCGAACTCCCGACCTCACGATTATGAGTCGTGCGCTCTGACCAGCTGAGCTACCCAGCCATGGGCGGAGACGATGGTATCGCCCGCCTACTCGATGCCGACGCGCAGCCGGGCCGGGTCGCCGTAGGCGGCCCGTGCCCAGAGCGCGGCGACCAGCGCGGCGACCGCGCCGGCCCACAGCCCGGCGCGCGGTCCGGCCTCCTGGGCGAGCCAGCCGATGAGCGGCGCGCCGATCGCCGTCGAGCCGAGGAAGACCATCGCGTAGAGGGCCATCACGCGGCCGCGCAGCCCGGCGGCGGACTCGAGCTGGAGCGAGGAGTTCACGCCCGCCGCGAACGTCACGCTCGCCGCGCCCAGCGGGACCAGCGCGAGCGCCATCGTCTCGAGGCTCGGGGCGAGCGCGGCGAGCAGCTCCGCCACGCCGAAGAGCGCCGCGGAGGTGACGAGCAGGCCGGGGCCGACGGTGCCGCGCGCGCCCGTCGCGAGCGCGCCGAGCACCGAGCCGGCGCCCATGACCGCGGTCAGGAGCGCGTAGGTGGTCGCGTTCCCGTTCCACGTCTCGCTCGCCAGCAGCGGGAGCAGCACCTGGAAGTTGAAGGAGACGGTGCCGACGAGGACCATCATCGCCAGCGGCACGCGCAGCGACGGCGTGTTCCACACGTAGCTGAACGCGGCGCGGAGCTGCCCGGGGGCGCGCGGCGTGCGCTCCGGCCGGTGCAGCGCGCGCGGGTCCATCAGCTTCAGCGCGACGATCATCACGATGAAGGTGGCGGCGTTGACGGCGAAGCAGGCGCTCACGCCGATCAGCGCGATCAGGGCGCCCGCCGCGGCCGGGCCGGCGATGCGCGAGGAGTGCACGAGCACCGAGTTCAGCGCCACCGCGTTGACGACGCGGTCGCCGCCGACGATCTCGGACACGAACGACTGGCGCGCCGGGTTGTCGAAGGCGAGCACGGAGCCGCGGGCGAACACGAGCGCGAAGACCATCCAGGCCTGCACGCCCCCGCCGGCGGTGAGCGCGAAGAGCGTGAGGGCGGGGATCGCCATCAGGGCCTGGGTGACGAACAGGAGGCGTCGCTTGTCGAGCCGGTCGGCGAGCACGCCGCCCCAGGCGCCGAACAGCAGCAGGGGGAGGAACTGGAGGCCGGCGGTGAGGCCGACCGCCGCGCCCGAGCCCGTGAGCTGCACGATCAGCCACATCTCGGCCACGATCTGCATCCAGTTGCCCGAGACGGAGACGACCTGCCCGACGAAGTAGCGGCGGTAGTTCGCGACGTGGAGTGAGGAGAAGGTGCGCTCGATCACTCGAGGATGCCCTCGAGGATCGCGGCCGCGCGCGCCAGCGTCTCGCGGTCCGCGGGGGAGAGGCCGTCGAGCCGCTCCGAGAGGAAGGCATCCTTGCGCGTGCGGGCGGCGGCGAGCAGCTCCGCGCCGGCGGGCGTGATCGCGATCAGCGTCGAGCGGCGGTCCGCCGGGTCGGGGGTGCGCGTGATCAGCCCGTCGTCCTCGAGGTGGCCCAGCATGCGGGTCACGGTCGGGCGGCGGACGCGCTCGGCGTCGGCGAGCTCGCTCGGCGTGAGCGGGCCGCAGCGCTCGACGGTCGCCAGCGCCGCGGTGAGCGTCGGCGACAGCCCCGTGTGCGCCTCCTGGCGCAGGCGCCGCGCGCTGCGCGCGAGGGCGAAGCGCAGGCGGGAGGCCAGCTCGGGGTCGGAAGTAGTTTGCATCGCTAACTAGCTTAGCAAACCACCTCCGACCCCCAGCGTGTCAGCAGTCCTGGCCGGTGTAGCGGCAGGCGACGACGGCCGGCCGCTCGATCGGCTCGCCCGCGGCGATCGACCAGGCGAGCCGGACGAACTGGGCGTGGGTCCACGCGAGCGGCGTCGCGGAGCGGGTGTTCTCGCCCGCCTCCGGGCCCTTGTCCCAGACCTGCTCGGGGAGCATCAGGCCGTCGTTCGCGGTGTTGGCGATCGTCTGCAGGTGCGTGGTCGCCGAGCGGCCCGCGAGCAGCTCGTACTCACCGCGCTCGCCGGTCAGCAGCGGCCACAGGCGCCCGTGGGTCTGCGCGGACTGCTCCCCCTCGGGGAAGATCGTCCAGTCGCCGCCGGCGTCCGTCTCGCCGTAGCCGTCGAACGTGAACCGGTGGTAGACCCGCCCGCTCGGCGTGTCGACGCCGAGCGACTCCCCGACGGCCAGCGAGTTGACGATCACCGGGTCGTCCCACTTCTTGACGCCGAACAGCGTGAGCCCGAGGAACGAGTTGTCGACGATCTCCCGCTGGTCGACCGGCTCGGGGCGGTTGTCGCCGAGCCCGTAGGTCGTGCCCACGTCGGGATCGGGGCCCTGGCCCTCGGCGACCGGCTTGGTCACGCGCAGGTAGTACGGCTTGGGCGAGTACGGGCCGGTGCTCGTCGCCGTCCAGGACTCGACCTTCGCCTGCCAGTCGTCGGCCTTCGCCTCGTACGCGGCGGCCTTGCCCGCGGCGCCGTTGCGGCGGGCGATGTCGGCCGCGGTGACCAGCCCGGCGATCTCCGTGGCGATCGTGTTCGGGCTCCAGCCGCTCTGGTTCTCCCAGCGCTCCTGCTCGGTCTGCGGGCCCTTCTCCATGATGAAGTCGGCGGCCTTCTCGACGTGCGCCCAGTCAGCGGCGGACGTGCGGCCGAGCCACCAGGCGAGCACGACGGGCAGCGCGGTCTCGTCGAGCTGGAGCGAGGTCCAGTACTCCTGCCCGTTCACGCGCGTGTTCTGCCACCACGAGCCGTCGGCCTTCTGGACCTTCCAGAGGTAGTCGAGCAGGCGCGTCGCGGCGTCGTCGTCGCCGGCCGCCTTCTGGGCCGTGGCCACGTGGTAGAAGTCGCGCGGCCAGACGAGGTGGTACGGGCCGGACTCCGGCTTGTCGTCGAGCGCGGTCACGCCCCACTCCCAGGGCATGCTCGGCGCCGCGATCGAGGCACCGCGGAACCGCTTGTCCTCCGAGGCGGCGAGCACCATCAGCGACTGGTCGTAGAGCGCCTTCAGCTCGGGGTCGGAGGCGACGGGCGCGGGCGGGTCGGCGAGCTTGCCGACGTAGCCCTGCCAGCCGGCGGCGAAGCGCCGCGCCTTGGTCGCGAAGCCGGCGCGGAGCGAGCGGCGGGTGCGGCGCTCGGCCGCGGCGGGCTTCGCCCCGAAGCCGACGGCGAGCGTCATCGCCCGCCGGCGGACGCCGTCGAGCGCCGTGCGGGCGCCCTGGTAGACGTTGCCCGGGCGGCGCGCCTCGTAGCGGCGCAGCCTGCCGTTCCGCTCGAGCCGGCGCCAGGGATCGCTGGCCGTGCCCTTGTAGCCGGAGGTGGCGCCGCGCAGCCGCGGGGTCGCCGCGACGGCCGTGGCCGCCTCGTCGTCCCACGCGACCAGCCCGCGGCCGCGGTCGTCGTCACCGTCGTCGCCCGGCGCCGGGTCGGCGAGCACGTAGAGCTTGAGCTTCTTGCCGGCGAGCGACTCGAACTTCACGCGGACGAGCACGGTCGGGCGGGCCGGATCGGTGATCCACGTCTTCGTGAGCCGCCAGCGGGGCGTCTCGGTCGTCTGCTTGAACGCGAGCGAGCCCGGCACCGGCTCCACGCGGGCCGTGACGCCCGGTGCGACCGGCTCGATGTGGTCCGGGTCGTCGTCGACCGTCTCGCGCGTGGTCGTGCCCTTGTCGACGACGGCGAACTGGAGACCGCGGAAGGCGGGCGTGCTCAGGTCGGGGAAGTAGATCTCGCTCGCCGAGGCCTGCCGGAGCGTGAGGTACGCGTTCCCCGCCGTCTCGTGCGCGGTGGTGAACCCGTGTTTGTCGGCGGGTGCCCAGGTCGCGGTGTCGCCGGGTGCACCCGGCGCTTGCGGTGCTGCGTTCGCGGTCGCGGCGGCGGCGAGCATCGCGCCGGCCACGGCCAGCCCTGTACGGCCAAGCATGTGGTCTCTCCCTGTCGGAACCCCTGCCCGACCCGGCGTACCCCGGCCGCGCGAGGTTCAGCCGGGCCGAGGTCAGCCGACGGGCGCGCCGCTCGCGTAGAGCGCCTCGAAGGCGAGCGGGTCGCGGCGCATGATGCGGGCGTAGCGGGAGACCGCGGTGACGTAGAGCTGCGACGGGTTGTAGCGATACAGCGCGCCGGACTCGCTGCGCGCGGCGCCGGCGGCGGCGAGGAAGCGGCCGGCGGCGAGGATCGCGTCGCGCGGGTCCTGGATGTCGCCGCCGCGGCCGTAGCTCCTCCAGGTCGCGGGCATGAACTGCATCGGCCCCTGCGCGCCGGCCACGCTCTCGTTGCGGACGCGCCCGAAGTCCGACTCGATCAGGTTGACGGCCGCGAGGAGCGTGGGGGAGACGCCCGAGCGGCGGCCGGCCCGGCGGTACTCGCGCCGGAGGACGTCGGCCGGCTCCGGCGGCCCGGTGCGGATCCTCGGCGCCTTCGCGCCCGGGCGCGGCGCGTTGAGGACGTCGAGCGCCCGCCGCGCCGCGATCGTGTCGCGCGCCTCGGCGCGGATCCGCGGCGGGAGCAGCGGGAGCACCTCGGCGGTGCGCCGGCGGCGCGGGGCGAGCCCGCGGTGGATGCGCTCCGCGCGGGCGGCGAGCGCCGCGAGCGCCGGCGGTGCGTCGCCCGTCGCCGGGTCGCCGTCGCGCCGCCACGCGCGCACCTGCTCGCGGACGGCGCGCTGGGTCGCGGCGAGGTCGGCGGCGAGCGCGGCCGCGGTGCGCGGGATCGCGCGCGCCGGGTCGGGCGCCGGGGTCACCGCCGGTGATGGCGTGCCCGTCGGCGCCGGCCGCTGCGCGACC
>JBEVIG010000198.1:0-7292 GCA_040510855.1 Solirubrobacteraceae bacterium | reverse complement strand
TCACGGCCAAGTTCGGCAAGGACGAGAAGGACACCGGGGCCACCGAGGTCCAGATCGCCCTCCTGACCAGCCGTATCAACCATCTGACCGAGCACCTGCGCGAGCACAAGCACGACCACCACTCGCGTCGTGGGCTGCTCATGCTCGTCGGCCGCCGCCGCCGCTTCCTGAACTACCTCCAGAAGAAGGACCTGGAGGGGTACCGCTCGCTCATCCGCGAGCTCGGCCTGCGCCGCTAGCGCGCCGGGCACCGCGATGGGGATCGTCGAGCCGGGCCGGCCCGTGCCCGACTTCACGCTCGCGACCTACGAGGGCGAGCCGTTCACGCGCGCCGACCTCGAGGGGCGGACGACGTTCCTCGTCTTCTACCCGCACGCGTTCTCGCCCGTCTGCACGGACCAGCTGAACGTCTACAACGAGGTGCTGGGCGAGCTCCGCGAGGAGGGTCTCGACGCCCTCTACGGCGTCTCCTGCGACTCCGTCTGGGCGCAGCAGGCGTTCCGCGAGCAGCTGGGCACGGAGATCGAGCAGCTCTCGGACTGGGAGCCGAAGGGCGCCGCCTGCCGCGCGTTCGGCGTGCTGCACCCGGGCGGCTTCCCCGAGCGGGCTCTGGTGCTGGTCGGGCCGGAGGCTGTGGTGCGGTGGAGCTACGTCGCTCCTTCGCCGGGTGATCTTCCGGGCGCCAACCTCCTGTTCGACGCGCTGGCGTCTGCGTAGACGGCCCGTCAGACATCCCGCCCGCAGACGAACGGCGCGGGGAGGAATGTCTGCGGGAAGTCGACGGTCCGCCTCGTCGGCGCCGGTGGTGTCCGCTAGCTTCAGCCGCGTGGGGGACCTTCGATCCGCGCCGTTGCCGCCGCTGGGGCCCGAGGACCATGTACGTGGGCCGGAGGGCGCGGCGCTGGTGGTCGTGTACGGCGACTACGAGTGCCCGTACTGCGCGGCGCTCGAGCAGCGGCTGCACGGTCTGGCGCTGCGCGTCGCGTTCCGCCACTTCCCCGTCAAGGGCGCCCATCCGCGCGCGCTCGCCGCGGCCTGCGCCGCCGAGGCGGCCGCGGTGCAGGGCGCCTTCTGGGCGATGCACGATGCGCTGTTCGCCGACCAGGGGCGGCTGGAGGACCCGCATCTGTGGGAGCGCGCGGAGCGGCTCGGCCTCGACGTCGCCCGCTTCGACGCCGACCGGCGCTCCGACGCCGTGGCCGCGCGCGTCAGGGCGCAGTTCCTCGGCGGCGTGCGCGCCGGCGTGCCGACGACGCCCACGCTGTTCATCGACGGCGTCCGCCATCCCGGGCGCCCGGACGAGGCCCTGTGGGGCCGCCTGGCGAACCTCGCCGATGCCGCGCGCGTATAGCCGTCCGATGGCCCCGCAGCCCGTGACGGAGGACGCCCGGCTCGTCGAGCGTCTCCGGACCGACGAGACCGGCGAGGCGATGCGCACGCTGTACCGCGCGTACGGGGGCGAGCTGCTCGGGTTCGCGCACCGGTCGCTCGGCGACCGCGGGACGGCGGAGGAGATCGTGCAGGAGGTCTTCCTGCGCGCCTGGCGCAACGCCGGCCGCTACGACGCGGAGCGCGCGACCGTCCGCACCTGGCTCTACCGGATCGCCCGCAACGCGATCATCGACGCCCGCCGCCGCGCCGCCGTGCGCCCGGCGAGCGCGGGCCGCGAGGCCGACGAGATGGACGCGGGGGGCTCGATCGAGCAGGCGATGCTCGGCTGGCAGGTCGCCGCGGCGCTCGAGCGGCTGACGCCCGAGCACCGGCAGATGATCCGGATGGCGCAGTTCCGCGGTATGTCGATGCGTGAGATCGCGGACGAGACGGGGCTGCCCGTGGGCACGGTGAAGAGCCGCACGTGGTACGCGCTGCGCTCGTTGCGGCTCGTCCTCGAGGAGATGGGGGTGGTGCCGGTATGAGCACCGCGTGCCAGCACATCCGCCCCGAGCTCGGCGCCTACGCGCTCGGCGCGCTGGAGCCCGCGGAGGCCGCCGCCGTCGACGCGCACCTCGCGGCGTGCCCGGAGTGCGCCGCCGAGCTCGCGCGGCTCGAGCCGCTGCCCCGCCTGGTCGCCCGCGCCGAGGGGCTCGAGATCCCCCCGGCGCCCGCGGCGCTCGAGGAGCGCATCCTCGACCGCGTCGCCGCCAGCCGCCCCCGCCGGCGACACGGGCTCCTGCGCCGCCCGCGGCGGTTCGGCACGCTCGCGGCGACAGCGCTCGCCGGCGTGGCCATCGGCGTCGGGGCGACCGTGCTCGCGACGAGCGTGATCGGCGGCGACGGCGGCGGTGGGCTCAACTACAACCTCGTGCTCGAGGGCGCCGACGGCGTCACGGCGCGTGCCGCCTTCGAGCCGGACGACGAGGGCACCGAGGTGCATCTCTGGGTCGACGGGCTGCCGCCCGGGGGAAAGGCGGTCTACGAGGTGAAGTGCGAGCGGCCGGGCTGGAGCGCGGGCGCGGGGACCTTCAGGGCCGACGCGCAGGGGAAGGCGTACGTGGTGCTCACCACGGCGGCGCGGATCGGGGAATACGAGCGGATCCGGATCGTCCGCGGTGATGAGAACGTGTTGACGGGGAACCTCAACTGACAGGAGCACCAACGTGCGACGCATGCTGATCGTCCTGGCCCTTGCCGGGGCCTTGTTCGCGGGTTGCGGCGGTGACGACGACGAGCCGGAGACGGCCGCCACGCCGACCGCGACCGCCGAGTCCACACCCGCCGACGACGGCGGTTCCTCGTCCTCGTCCTCGGGCGGCGGCGAGTCGGTCGACGTCGCCGCGCCCGAGAGCGGCGCGCTCGAGTTCGACCCGAAGGAGATCACGGTCAAGGCCGGCGAGGTCACCTTCAACTTCTCCAACCCGTCCGGCGTCCCGCACGCGTTCGACATCGAGGGCGTCGACGGCGGCGAGGGCGAGACCGTGCAGGGCGACGACGCGCCGCCGCTCACGGTGGACCTCGAGCCCGGGACCTACGAGTACTACTGCCCGGTCGGCGGCCACCGCGCGGCCGGCATGGTCGGCACGCTCACCGTGGAGTGAGCGCGCGGGCGACGGCCGTCGCCCGGAAGTCGAAGATCGACGCGAGGTCGCGCGCCACGAGCGGGTGCGCGACCTCGCCGAGCGGCCAGTACGGCAGCGCGTAGCGGACGGTGTCGCGCATCACGGTCCCGCCGTCCCCGTCCGGCGCGAACTCGTGCGTGTGGTGCCACAGCCGGTAGGGCCCGGCGAGCTGCGCGTCGGTGAAGTGCACGCCCGGCTCCCAGTCCTCGATCCGCGTGAGCCACGCGATCGGCAGCCCGTGGAGCCGCAGCCGGTACTCGATCAGCGCGCCGGGCCGCAGCTCCAGCGGCCGCGGCGTGACCACGCGGAACCCGAGGAACGGCGGCGTGATCGCCTCGAGGTTGTGCGCGTCGGCGAAGAACGGGAAGACGTCGTCCGGCGCGCCCGGCAGCCGCTGCTCGCGGCGCAGCACGTGGTAGCGGAGCACGGCAGGGGTACGGGCCGGGGGCGGGCCGGGATCGACCCGCCCCCGGCGCCGGTCAGGCCACCGAGAAGGAGGCGGTGCGGGTGCGCGAGGCGTTGCCGGCCAGGTCGCGGGCGACGATCGTCGCCTTGTAGCGCCCGGCCTTGAGCCGCTTGACGGTGACCGAGCCGCGGCCCGCCGTGTTCGCGTGCTTCGTCTTGACCCGCTTGCCGTTGCGCGAGAGCCGCACGGTCACGCGCGACTGCTCGTCCACCCGGAACGAGATCCGCGCCTTGGCGCCCGTGCGCTTGACGGCGATCCGGCGCAGCGACGGGTCGTCCGTGTCGAGGCCGCCGACCTCGAACGCGTCGGCGGGCACCGTCCCGTCGTTGGGGAACGGCTGCTCGCTCAGCGGCGGCGGAGGAGGCGGAGGGGGCGGCGCGCCGGTCTCGTCGTTGACCGTCACCCGGCCGATCATCGTCGTCGAGTGGACCTCGCAGACGTAGTCGTAGACGCCCGGGGTGTCGAACTCGAACGACACGGGCGGCCCGGGCGGCGGGCCGAGCTCCGAGCGGTAGGACCAGTTCGCCGACTTCGCCAGCACGTTGTGCGGCTGGGTCGTGCCGTCGAACGTCCACGTGACCTTCTCGCCGGCGTTGATCGTGACCGCCGGCTTGTCCCAGACCAGCGTGTCCAGGCCCTTCACGGTGGCGTCGGCGCCGAGCGCCGGGCTCGCGGACGCCAGCGCGAGCGCCGGCGCGGCGAGCAGGACGAGCCGCTTCACTCGACCACCTCCAGCTGCAGCATCATCGCCTTGTCGCCGTGCTCCAGGTTGTGGCAGTGGAACACGTACCGGCCCGCGTAGGGGCCGAACCACGGCTGCACCTCGACGCGCTCGCCGGGCTGCACGGCCACGGTGTCCTTCCACCCGCGGTCGGCCTTGTGGACGACCCCGGTGGAGCGCTCGCGGATGCGGAAGAGCATTCCGTGCAGGTGCATGGGGTGGACACGGTTCGACGGGTTGGTGAACTGCCAGATCTCCGAGGAGCCGAGGCGCGGCCGGATGTCGACCCGCGCCGGGTCGAACCCCAGGCCGTTGATCTGCCACTGGACCGTCGAGCTGCTCTGGAGCGCGAGGTCAAGGCGCCGGGTCGCGTTGGGCTCGGGCAGCTCCGGGAGGCGGCGCAGCCGCTTGGGCACGCGGAACTGCTCCGCGCCGCCGCCGCGGCCGACGTCGAAGCGCATCACCGCGGTCGTGCTCGCCTCGCCGCCCTCGTTGCGCAGCACGAGCTGCGTGCCGGGCGTGAACTTCCCGAAGTCGATCACGACCTCCACGCGCTCGGCGGGGAAGATCGGGATCTCCTTGCGCCGGACGGGCTTCTCGAGCAGGCCGCCGTCGCTCGCGACCTGGATCATCTCGCGGCCGCCGCCGAGCACGAGGCGGTAGCCGCGCGCGTTGGAGGCGTTGAGGATCCGGAAGCGGTACTTGCGGCGCTCGACCGCCATCCGCGGCGCGATCGCGCCGTTCACGAGGATCGTGTCGCCGAAGAAGCCGACGTCGACGTTCTCGGCGTAGCGGAACGAGCCGTCCTTGTTGAACGCGTGGTCCTGGATGACCAGCGGCACGTCGTACTCGCCCACGGGCAGGCCGAGCTCCTCCTCGCGGTCGTCCTGCAGCACGTAGGTGCCGACGAGGCCGTAGTACAGCGTCCGCGCCGTGCGGCCGTGCGCATGGTCGTGGTACCAGAGGTAGGCGCCGTCCTGGTCGTTCGGGTACCGGTACTCGAACGAGGCGCCGGGCGGGATCACGTCCAACGGGTGCCCCACGAACTCCGCCGGCACGTAGCCGCCGTGCAGGTGGACGTTGGAGTCGAACGACAGCGTGTTCGTCTGCTTGACCACGGCGGTCCGGCCCTTGCGCGCGCGGATCGTGGGGCCGGGGTAGACGCCCTCCTAGCCGTAGATCGGCGTCTGGTAGCCGGGCAGCACGTCGGCCATGCCCTGGCGGATCGCGACCTCGTAGAAGTCCGCGTCCTTCGTGCGGCGGACGGGCACGAGCTCGGGCATGATCGGCAGGTCGCGCTGGAACGGCGCGAACGGCGCCGCGGCCTGCGACCGCTTGCGGGCGGAGGTGACGACCTTCGGGCGGTCGAGCAGCGACTTGCTGCCGATCGTGCAGAGCAGCGCGAACGACCCCATGCCGTTGCGCATGAGGTCGCGCCGGGTCCAGGCCTCCTCGGCGGTCGGCGGCCGGAAGGGGTTGAGCGGGGCCGTCATGGCTACTTCTTCAGCCGGCCGGAGGCGGTGACCGCGGCCGACTTGTTGCCCATGGCGTCACGCGCGGTCAGCGAGACCGTGTAGCGCCCCTTCTTCAGCTTGCGGCTCTTGACCTTGATCGTGCGCTTGCCCGCGCGCGCCTGCAGGGACGCGGAGCGCAGGACCTTCTTCGAGCCGCGGCGGCGGATCTGCGCGTTGATCGTCGCGTCCTCCGACAGCGTGAACGTGATCTTCGCCTTGCGCGGCTTGCCCTTGAGCGAGATCTTGCTGAGCGCCGGGGCGGTCCGGTCGGCCGTGGCCGAGCCGGTGGGCGGCGGCGTCTCGCCCATCCCGCCGCCGCCGGGCGTCGGCGTCGGGGTCGGAGTGGCGCTCGGCGTCGCCGTGGCCGTCGCGGTCGCCGTCGCGGTCGCGGTCGCCGTCGGGGTCGGCGTCTCCGACGGGATCTCCTGGTCGGTGCCCGTGACGTTGATCGTGCCGGTCATCCCGGGGTGGAGCTGGCAGACGAACTCGTACGAGCCCGACTTGTAGAAGGTGTACGTCGTCGAGCTGTCCTTCGGGGCGATCTGGAAATCGCCAGGCCATGCGTAGGGCTCCCAGCGCGGATCGGTCGCGACCGCGTTCGTGGACGCCACGTTGTGCCCCTGGCCGGGGAAGGCGAACGTGACCGTGTCGCCGGTGTCGATCGCGACGGGCGAGGCGTTGCCCTTGTCCCACTGGCCCTCGGTGGCATCGCCGACGGCGCTGATCGTGGTGTCGGCGGCGGCGCCGGCGACGGCGGCGTACGTCAGCATCCCGCCCACGACGACGGCCGCGCCGGCGACGCGGGCGCGCGGGCCGCCCAAGTTCCTCAGTGCGCTCATGCGCTGCTCGTCCCCCATCCCGTTGCTCTCTCCCTTGAGCTTTCGCTCGTGACGCGCACAAAGTACCCATCCCGTCCGACGAAAGCGTCCTCAGGGTAGTGGTACGCGAACGGCTGTCAAGCGGATGGGCGCACTTTCGTCGTCGGCCGAGCAAAAGCGGTTGACGTATCGACCTTGCCCGGATAGTTTCCGCGGCCGGTCGTCGAAAGACGGAGCATCATCGCCTGGGACAGGGACCCAGGCGAGGGAGAGACGGGAGAGGGAGAGAGCATGGAGTCCCAGCGGGGGAGAAGCGCGGTGGCGTGGCTGACCGGCCTTGCGGCGGTGTGTGCCTTGCTGCTCATGGGTGCCGTGGGCGCGAGCCCGGCGACGGCGCAGGGGACGGGGCCGACGTGCCTCGATCCGGGCGCGGACGCGTTCGACGGGTCGGCACTCGACCTGGAGAACCGGTGGACGAGCACGCTCCGCCACGACGACGCGCTCTACGACGTCTCCGACGGCTCGGTGAAGGTGCAGACCGGCCCGAACGAGATCCAGGAGGACGAGGAGGGCAACGGCGCGCCGAACATCTTCCTCCAGCCCGCCCCCGAGGGCACGTGGGAGGTCACGACCACGGTCGACATCGCGCAGACCCACGAGGGCCAGCAGGCCGGCCTGCTCGTCTCGGACCCGTCGGGCAACGACATCGTCAAGCTC
>JBEVIG010000197.1:0-17673 GCA_040510855.1 Solirubrobacteraceae bacterium | reverse complement strand
CGCCAGGGCGTCCAGGGCATCACCGACCTGATCACGATCCCCGGCCTGATCAACCTCGACTTCGCCGACGTGCGCACGATCATGCACGACGCCGGTTCGGCGCTGATGGGCATCGGGACGTCGACGGGGGAGTCGCGCGCGGCCGAGGCCGCGAAGGCCGCGATCTCCTCGCCGCTGCTGGAGGAGTCCGTCGAGGGCGCCACCGGCATCCTGCTCAACATCACGGGCGGGAAGGACCTCGGCCTCTTCGAGGTGAACGAGGCGGCGGAGATCATCCACTCGGCCGCGGACTCCAACGCGAACATCATCTTCGGCGCCGTGATCGACGAGGGCATGGGCGACGAGATCCGCGTGACGCTGATCGCGACGGGCTTCGACAAGAAGGCGGAGCAGCCGTACGGCTCGTTCGGCCGCGCGCAGGAGCGCCAGCGCGGGCCGGTCGACCGCGGGCCGCGGATCGACGACCGCCAGCGCTCCTCGCTCGAGATCAGCGACGACGAGATCGACATCCCGCCGTTCCTGCGCTAGCGAGCGCGCCTCCGCACGATCCGGTACTCAAGCTTCCGGCTTGATGGGTCGATGACCCCATTGTGCAGTCACACGCGCGTGGGCGACTGATCCGCCGGGTCATCTGGGCCGCCATGGCGGCCTGGCTGGTCGCGTGGGAGCTCCACGTCCTGTTCCTGCCGGACCTCGGCGCCGGACTCCTCTTCTCGCGCTTCGCCCACGACCTCGTGCTCGTCGGCGCCGGCGCCATGTGCCTCTGGGCCGGCATCGCCGCCCCCTCCCGCCGCGAGCGCGCCGCCTGGCTCGTGATCGGCGCGGGTCTGACCGCGTGGGCCTTCGGCGAGGTCTACTACACCGCCGTCCTGTGGACCGCCGAGGAGATCCCGATCCCCTCGCCCGCCGACGGCGGCTACCTGCTCTTCCCGCCGCTGATGCTCGTCGGCGTGCTGATGCTGCTGCGCAGCCGCACCCGCGACGTGCCCGGCACGCTGTGGGCCGACGGCGTCACCGCCGCGCTCGCGGTCTCCGCCGCCAGCGCCGCCCTCGTCTTCGAGACCGTCCGCGACAGCGCCTCCGGCCAGGCCATGGAGATCGCGGTCAGCCTCGCCTACCCGATCGCCGACCTCCTCCTCCTCGGCCTGATCGTCGGCGCGCTCGCCGGCACGGGCTGGCAGCTCGACCGCACCTGGGTCCTGCTCGCGGGCGGCGTCGCCACGTTCTGGCTGGCCGACTCGCTCTACCTCGTCCGCACCGCCGACGGCACCTACGAGTCGGGCAACTGGTTCGAGATCGGCTGGTGGCTCGGCCTCGTGATGATCGCCGCCGCCGCGTGGCAGCCCGTGCGCCGCACCCGGGCGCTCGCGCTCGACGAGCGGCTGCGCCGGATCGTCGTCCCGATCGCCTTCGGGATCGGCGGCCTCGGCCTGCTCGTCTACGGCTGCATCGCGGGCCTCAACCCGGTCGCCGTCGGGCTCGCGGCCGCCTCGCTCGTCGCGGTGATGTGCCGCACCATGCTCACCTTCCGCGACAACGTCGCCATGCTCCGCGCCTCGCGCGTCGAGGCCTCGACGGACGCGCTCACCGGGCTCGGCAACCGCCGCGCGCTGGCCCGCGCGCTCGAGGAGCAGCTGCCCCGCGCCGACGAGCGCGACCCGCTCGTGCTCGTGCTCTTCGACCTCGACGGGTTCAAGCTCTACAACGACACCTTCGGCCACCCGGCCGGCGACTCGCTGCTCGTGCGCCTCGGCGCCGGCCTCGCCGACTTCGTCGAGGGCCGCGGCACCGCCTACCGCATGGGCGGCGACGAGTTCTGCGCGCTGCTGCGTCCCGGGAGCCGCTCCGCGACGCCGCTCGTGGCCGGCGCCGCCGCCGCGCTCTCCGAGCACGGCGACGGGTTCGCGATCGGCTGCTCCTACGGCGCGATCCACCTGCCCGCGGAGGCCGCGGAGGCCCCGGAGGCGCTGCGGATCGCCGACCAGCGGATGTACGCGCAGAAGAACGCCGGCCGCACCTCGGCCACGCGCCAGTCCAAGGACGTGCTCCTGCGCGCGCTCGCCGAGCGCAACCCGGACGTCCGCCACGAGCTCGCCGCCTCCGCCGACCTCGCCGAGGCGACCGCCCGCCAGCTCGGGCTCCCGGCCGAGGAGTGCGAGCGCATCCGCCACGCCGCCGAGCTGCGCGACGTCGGCAAGGTGGCGATGCCGGACGCGATCCTCACGAAGCCCGGGCCGCTCAGCGACGACGAGTGGGCCTTCATCCGCCGCCACACGCTGATCGGCGAGCGCATCATCGCCGCCGCGCCCGCGCTGGGCCGCGTGGCCGGGCTCGTCCGCTCAAGCCACGAGCGCTGGGACGGCGCCGGCTATCCCGACGCCCTCGACGGCGAGCGGATCCCGCTCGGCGCGCGCATCGTCGCCGTGGCCGACGCCTTCGCGGCGATGACGGGCACCCGCCCGTACGCGGTGCGCCGCTCCGCCGAGGCCGCGCTGGAGGAGCTGGAGGCGTGCGCGGGGACGCAGTTCGACCCCGACGTGGTCGCCGCCTTCGTGGTCGCCTACCGCGACCAGCGCCTCGCGGCCGCGGCCTGACCTCCGGCTCGGACCGGCGCGTCCCGACGCGGCCGTCCCGCCCTTCCGCCATGTGGAATCAGGCTTTTGCTTGACAGTTGGCAAAAGCGCGTCTAGCTTCCCGCCCGAGGGAGAAGCGCACCTGTGCCGCGCTTCGGGACCAAGGGAGAGGTGGGAGTGGTTCGTCTGCGCGCCGTTGTGTGCATGCTCGCCGGCATGCTCGTTTCGCTGGGGCTGATCGCCCCGGCGGCCTCCGCCGATCTCACGGGCCCGCCGATGGCGCCGCTGGGCGTCGCCGCCGAGCCCGGGCACGTCCTGATCTTCAGTGAGACGGCCGCCTTCCGGCACACGGAGGCGATCGCGCAGGGGACCCCGAAGATCCAGGAGGCGCTGCTCGCCGCCGGGATCACCTCCGACGTCAGCGAGAACTCCGCCGTCTTCACCGACGCGAACCTCGCGCAATACGACGCGATCGTGATGTTCCAGACGTCGGGCGACCCCTGGACCGCCGACGAGAAGGCCGCGCTGCAGCGCTACCAGCAGGCCGGCCACGGCATCGCCGCGATCCACAACGCGACGGACATGCGCGGCAACTTCCAGTGGTGGGACAACCTCGTGGGCTCGCTCATGCCCGGCCACGCGGCCACCGGCTCGAGCCCCGGCCTGCCCGGCGAGATCATCGTCGAGGACCACGCGCACCCGTCCACGAAGCACCTCACGGACAGCCGCTGGGCGCGCTCGGACGAGTGGTACAACTTCTCGACCAACGTCCGCGGCACGGCCCATGTGCTGCTGTCGATGGACGAGTCGACGTACGCGCCGGGCGGCAACGCCATGGGGTACGACCACCCGATCGCCTGGTGCAAGCCCTACGACGGCGGCCGCGCGTTCGTGACCGCGCTGGGCCACTTCGGGGCGCACTACTCCGAGCCGAAGTTCCTCGCCCATCTCGTCGGCGGCATCCAGTACGCCGCAGGCCTGCTGCCCGGCGACTGCGGCGGCACCGTCAACTCCAACTTCGAGAAGGTCGCGCTCGACGAGAACACGAGCGCGCCGTTCGCGCTCGACGTGGCGCCCGACGGCCGCGTCTTCTTCACCGAGCTCGTCAGGGGCCAGGTCCGCGCGTACGACCCGGCGACGGGGAGCGTCAAGACCGCAATCGCGCTCGACGTCTACTCCGGCGGCGAGGACGGCCTGCTCGGCATCGCCGTCGACCCCGACTTCGCGACGAACCACTTCCTCTACGTCTACTACGCGCCCGACCGGCCGAACAACAGCGACCCGTCGAGCTTCTTCAGCCAGGTCTCCCGCTTCACCGTCGACGCGAACTCCTCGATCGACCCGGCGACGGAGCGCAAGATCATCGACATCCCCGCCCGCCGCGAGCCGGACGAGCCCGGCCACACGGGCGGCGCGCTCGACTTCGACCTGCAGGGCAACCTGCTGATCGGCGTCGGCGACGACGTCAACCCGCACTCCGAGCCCTCGGGCGGCTACGCGCCGCTCTCCGAGCGCGCCGGCACGTTCCACGACGCCCGCGAGACGTCGGCCAACACGAACGACCTCCGCGGCAAGCTCCTGCGGATCACGCCGAGCCGCAGCGACGCGACCGGCTACACCGTCCCCGGCGGCAACCTCTTCCCCGAGGCGGACGACACACAGGGCAAGACGCGGCCCGAGATCTACGCGATGGGCTTCCGCAACCCGTTCCGCTTCTCCGTCGACCCCAAGACGGGCTGGATCGGCCTGGCCGACTACGCGCCCGACAGCGGCACGGACAACCTCGCGAACCGCGGCCCCGCGGGCATCGTCGAGTGGAACCTGATCAAGACGCCGGGGAACTACGGCTGGCCGCTGTGCATGGGCAACAACGAGCCGTTCCGCGACGTCGACTACACGACGAGCCCGGTGACGGTCGGCGCCTTCTTCACCTGCGCCAACCCCGTCAACGACTCCGTGCGCAACACGGGCCTGACGAACCTGCCCCCGGCCCGCGCGCCGGAGATGTTCTACGGCTACTCGAAGTCCTCGGTCCCGGCCGTGATCCCGGCCGGCGGCGGCCTCGCGCCGATGGGCGGCCCGTTCTACGACTACGACGCCGACCTCGACTCCGACGTCAAGTTCCCCGAGTACTTCGACGGCAAGGCGTTCTTCTACGAGTGGTCGAAGAACCGCGTCTACCAGATGACGCTGGACCGCGGCCCGGCCACGACCACCCCCGGCAAGCTCGAGAAGATCACGCGGTTCCTGCCGAACCAGACGTTCCTCTCGCCGCAGGACATGAAGTTCGGCCCCGACGGCGCGCTCTACACGCTCGAGTGGGGCGGCGGCTTCGGCCGCGACAACCCGAACTCGGGCATCTACCGGATCGACTACATCAACGGCTCGCGCCGCCCGGTCGCCCGGGCGACGGCCACGCCCGACAACGGGCAGGAGCCGCTGACCGTCTCGTTCTCGTCCTCCGCCTCGAGCGACCCGGAGGGCTCCGCGCTCACCTTCGCCTGGGACTTCCAGGACGACGGCACGGTCGACTCCACGGCCGCGAACCCGACGTTCCAGTACACGGCGCCGGGCGGCTACGCGGTGCGCCTCACGGTCACCGACGACGCGGGCAAGACCGGCACGACGACGATCCCGGTCGTCGTCGGCAACACGCGCCCGCAGGTGACGTTCGACGGGCCGGTGAACGGCGGCCTGATCGACTGGGGCGACCGGATCTCCTGGGACGTGACCGTCACCGACCCGGAGGACGGGACGATCGACTACCAGGACCTGATCGTCCAGCCCGCGCTCGGCCACGACGCGCACACGCATCCGACCACGGAGTTCCGCGGGAGGACCGGCTCGCTCGTGACGGAGCTCGGCGGCGGCCACTCCGAGGACATGAAGGTCTTCTTCGCGCTCGACGCGCGGTACACGGACGGCGGCGGGGAGGGCGCGCCGGCGATGACCGGCTCGAGCACGATCGTGCTCCAGCCCAAGCACAAGGAGGCCGAGCACGCCGACAACCTCGTGGGCGCCGAGGCCGGCGCCATCACCGGCGACCCGGACGGCGGCGGCAACGCCGGCCTGATCGGGCTCGGCACGGGCGACTGGGCGGCCTACGAGCCGATCAACCTCACGGGCATCCAGTCCGTGACGCTCCGCGTCGCCTCCGGCCAGGCCGGCGGCACGGTGGAGCTCCGCAACGGCTCGCCGACCGGCCCGGTGCTCGGCACCGCGCAGGTGCCCGACACGGGCGGCGCGACGCGCTGGCGCGACGTGACCGTCCCGGTGGCCGCCTCGACCCAGACGATGTCGCTGTACCTCGTCTTCACCGGCACGGCGAACTTCCGCCTGAACTTCCTCGAGTTCGACGGGAAGGGCATCTCGCCGGTCGCCAAGCCCCAGGTGAAGCTCACGTCGCCGGCGGACGACCAGGCGCTCGAGCCCGGGGCGAACACGCTCACGGCGACGGCGACCGACGCGGAGAACGACATCGCGAAGGTCGAGTTCTTCGTCGACGGAGAGAAGGTCGGCGAGGACGCGACGGCGCCGTACAGCGTCGAGTGGACCGAGACCGAGGAGGCGGCCCATGTCGCCCACGCGGTCGCGACCAACGACGAGGGCCTGAGCAGCGACTCGCGCAAGGTGGGCTTCACCGTCGGCGACGTCGGCATCGACCCGCCGTTCACCACGTTCGCCTCGACCGAGGCCGACTTCGGCCAGCTCGGCGAGACGTTCTCGATCGACGCCGCGGGCGCCGACGTCTGGCAGGGCACCGACCAGTACGGCGCCATCTACGACCCGGCCGGCGCGGGCGAGAACTTCGTCGCGCAGGTCAAGGTCGACTCGTTCAACGGCACCCACACGGCCGCGAAGGCGGGCATCATGGTCCGCAACGACATGACCGCCCCGGCCAGCGCCGCCGGCGCGGGCTACGTCGTGCTCGCCCAGAAGGGCAACGGCCAGGTCGAGTTCCTCTACGACACGGACGGCAACGGCCAGCTCGACTCGGGCCCGACCGTCCCGGTCGGTGCGGGCGCCAAGTGGCTGCGCCTGACGAAGTACGGCACGCGGTTCATCGCCGAGGGCTCGGTCGACGGCACCACCTGGGTGCCGGTCGGCGACGTCATCGTCCCGTCGGCCGCGGCCGTGCAGGACATCGGCATGTTCGTCGTGTCCCACGTCGCCGGCACGAAGGCGCTGGGGACGTTCAGCGGCTTCTCCGTCGACAACGACGTCGAGCCGCCCGTCGACCCGGGCGAGCCCGCGCCGGCGTGCGCCGGCGCGCTGTCGGACGAGTTCGACGGCGACGCGGTCGACGAGGCCCGCTGGACGACCGTGCGCGGCACGCCGGCCGTCTCCGGCGGCGCGGCGATGCTGCCGGTCACCAACGGCGACATCGACGGCACCAACCAGGGCGCGATCAGCTTCCTGGGCCAGCCCGCGCCGGATGGCGACTGGCAGGCGACGACGAAGGTGACGCTCACCCAGGACAACGAGTGGCAGTACGCCGGCCTGCTCCTGCACGTCGACGACGACAACTACTCGAAGGTGACGTTCACGAAGCACTCGAACGACTCGCGGTTCTTCGAGTTCTGGTCCGAGAACAACGGGACGCGGCAGACCCACGCGGGCAACGTCACCGTGCCCGCCGCCACCGGCACGACCGTCTACCTGCGCTTCGCCACGACCGGCTCGACGCTGCACGCGTCCTACTCGTACGACGGCACGGCGTGGACCGAGCTGGGGACGGGCGCGCCGCTCAAGGCGAACGCGAAGATCGGTCCCGTCGCCGCCGGCGACACGGACGCGCAGAACCAGACGGCCGCGTTCGACTGGCTCCGGATCACGCCGGACGAGGCCGGGGAGCGCCCGGACCCGGAAGACGAGTTCGACGGCGACGCGCTCGACGGCTGCCGCTGGGACAAGATCCACAACTGGCACGGCGAGCGGGTCGACGTGGACGGCGGCAAGCTCGCGATCGAGACGTTCGACGCCGACATCAACGGCACGGACAACGGCCCGATCGAGAACCTGATCCTCCAGACGCCGCCCGAGGGCGACTGGACCGTCGAGACGAAGATGACCGCGCCGCTGAAGGACAACTGGCAGCTCGCGGGCCTGATGCTGTTCCTCGACCAGGACCACTACGTGAAGTACGACATCGTGGCCGACAACAACCCGGGCGAGACGCCCGTGCGCCGCGTCGAGCTGCGCTACGAGGACGGTGGGGGCCTGACCGGGCCGCAGGGCGCCGGCGACGACCTGCCGCCGCCGGCGAGCGCGACCGACACGTGGTGGCTGCGCCTGACCAAGACGGGCGACACCTACACGGGCAGGATCAGCGCCGACGGCCAGACCTGGTCGGACACGCCGGGCTCCGTGAGCATGGAGTTCGACGGGACGCCCGGCATCGGCCTGATGGCGATCGGCCCGCAGCAGTCCGACGGCCCGATCGACGTGACCTTCGACCACTTCAAGGTGATCGAGAACGGCGCGCCGGTCATCGCCTCGGCCACGGCGACGCCCGCCTCCGGCGCGGCGCCGCTCGAGGTCGAGCTCGACGTCGAGGCGACCGACCCCGACGGCGACGAGCTGACGTACTCCTGGGACGTCGACGGCGACGGCACGGAGGACGCCGACACGGCGACGGTCGAGCACACCTACGACGAGCCGGGCACCTACGAGGCGGAGGTCACGGTCTCCGACGGCGAGCTCAGCGACTCCGAGACCGTCGAGGTGACGGTCACGGAGCAGCCGAACGCCGCGCCCGCGATCACGTCGGCGACGGCGACCCCGTCGTCCGGCGCCGCGCCGCTGACGGTGCAGCTCGCCGCCGCGGCGACCGACGCCGACGGCGACGACCTCGAGTACTCGTGGGACGTCGACGGCGACGGCACGGAGGACGCCGACACGGCGACGGTCGAGCACACCTACGACGAGCCGGGCACCTACGAGGCGGAGGTCACGGTCTCCGACGGCGAGCTCAGCGACAGCCAGACCGTGACGGTCACGGTCTCGGAGGTCCCGAACACGCCGCCGGTGATCGGGTCGGTGACGGCCACGCCGCCGACCGGCGCCGCCCCGCTCGCGGTCCAGGTGAACGCGGCGGCGACCGACGCCGACGGCGACAAGCTCACCTACCGCTGGGACTTCGACGGTGACGGGCAGGCGGACAGCAGCGGCGCGAGCGCCGGCCGCGTCTTCGCGCAGCCCGGCACGTACGAGCCCGAGGTGACCGTCTCGGACGGCGAGGCGAGCGTCACCGGCACGGTCACGATCACGGTCGTGCCGCCGGAGCCCGGCAACCGCGCCCCGTCGGTGGAGCTGACGGCCGCCCCGGCCGCCGGCACCGCGCCGCTCCGGGTCGCCTTCACGGCGGCGGGGAGCGACCCGGACGGCGACGCCCTCGCCTACAGCTGGAGCTTCGGCGACGGCACGACGGGTCAGGGCGCGACCGCGTCGCACACCTACGCCGCGCCCGGCACCTACACGGCCACGGTGGCCGTGCGGGATCCGGACGGGGCGACGGACACGGCCACGGTCACGATCAGGGTGAATCCGGCGAGCGGCCCGAGCGGCGACCCGCCCGCGGTCACGCGGCTCACGGGCGTCGGCCGGCCGGGGATCGGCGGCTTCGCCCGCAAGGGCCTGAAGCTGACGCTCCGCTGCGGCGAGGTCGACGGCGAGGCGGTCGCGCGCGTGCGCGTCAGCGGCAAGGCGGCGCGCAAGCTGGGCCGCAGGACGCTCGCGACCCGAGCGATCGAGTGCTCGCCCGACGCGGCGCTCACGCTCCGCGTGAAGCCGTCGAAGGCGGTGCGCAAGGCGATCCTGAACGCCGGCATGCGCAACCTGAAGGTCACGCTCCAGGTCGCGCTGCCCGACGGGACGGTGCTCAAGAAGACGGTGGCGCTCAAGCGCCGCTAGGCGTGCTGACCGGCGGCGCCCGCCCGGCGCGGGCGCCGCCCGGTTCTGCGCTAGGGTCGGCCACGAGATGGCCGACGCCGAGACGTTGCAGCGGACGCCCCTGTACGAGCGCCACGTGGCGGCAGGGGCGCGCCTCGTGCCGTTCGCGGGCTGGGAGATGCCGGTGCAGTACGCGGGCATCCGGGCCGAGCACACCGCGGTCCGCGAGCGGGCCGGCGTGTTCGACGTCTCGCACATGGGCCAGGTCGAGACGAGCGGCCCGGGCGCGCTCGGGCTCCTGCAGCGGCTGCTCTCCAACGACGTCGAGCGGATCGCGCCCGGCGGCGCCCAGTACTCCGTGCTCTGCCGCGAGGACGGCGGGGTGCTCGACGACCTCTTCACCTACCGGCTCGGCGAGGACCGCTACCTCACGGTCACCAACGCCGCCAACCACGAGCGCGACCACGCCTGGTTCGCCGAGCACGCGGACGGCTCCGGCGCCGCCGTCGCCGACCGGATCGACGACTTCGCCATGCTCGCCGTCCAGGGCCCGCAGGCGCGCGGCATCGTCGCCGCGCTCGCGGACGCCGAGCTGCCGCGCCGCTTCACCGTCGCGCCGATGACGGTCGCCGGCGTCGCCGGCGTGCTCGTCTGCGGGACGGGCTACACGGGCGAGGACGGCGTGGAGCTGATGATCCCGCCCGCCGGCGCGCCCGCCGTGTGGGACGCCGTGGTCGCCGGCGGCGCCGAGCCCGTCGGCCTCGGCGCGCGCGACACGCTGCGCCTGGAGGCCTGCTTCCACCTCTACGGCAACGACCTGTCGGAGGACCGCAACCCGATCGAGGCCGGCCTGGGCTGGTGCTGCAAGGAGGCCACGGGCTTCATCGGCTCGGGCCCGATCGCCGCCGCGCGCGAGCAGGGGACGGCCGAGAAGCTCGTCCCGTTCGCGATCACCGGCCAGGGCATCGCCCGTCAGGGGAACCCGGTGCTGGGCGGCGGCGTCGTCACGTCGGGCACGCTCTCGCCGACGCTGGGCTACGGCATCGGCCTCGCCTACCTGCCCGCCGCGCGCACCGCGCCCGGCACCCCGTTCGAGATCGACGTGCGCGGGAAGACGCGCACGGCGGAAGTCCGTTCCAAGCCACTCATCCCGGAGGAGCGCTGAATTGGCCGACGCCAGCTACCCGCCCGACCTCTCCTACCACGAGGAGCACGACTGGGCCCGGATCGACGGCGACACCGCCACGTTCGGGGTCACCTGGTACGCCCAGGACCAGCTCGGAGAGGTCGTCTTCTTCGACCCGCCGCAGGTCGGCGCGACGGTGCGCAAGGGCGACCCGTACGCCGAGGTGGAGTCCGTCAAGGCCGTCTCCGACGTCATCGCCCCGCTCTCGGGCGAGATCGTCGAGGTCAACGAGTCGCTCTCCAGCGACCCGGAGTTCATCAACGGAGATCCGTACGGCACGGGGTGGATGATCAAGGTGCGGCTCTCCGATCCCGCGGAGGTCGACTCCCTGATGGACGCCGCCACCTACGAGTCCCAGCTGAGCTAGCCCATGTCCCGTTACACCTCCGCCACCGACGACGACCGGCGGGCGATGCTCGACGCGATCGGCGCCCGGTCCGTCGACGCGCTGTTCGACGAGGTCGTGCCGCCCGGGGTCCGCCTCGACCGGTCGCTCGACCTGCCGCCGGGCAAGCCCGAGCAGGAGGTGTACGCGTACCTGCGCGACCTCGCCGCCCGCAACGTCTCCGCCGAGGACGAGGTCACGTTCCTCGGCGCGGGCATGTACGACCACTACGTCCCGGCGATCGTCGACTCGATCCTGTCGCGCTCCGAGGTGCTGACGCCGTACACGCCGTACCAGCCCGAGGTCTCCCAGGGGACGCTCCAGGTGATGTTCGAGTACCAGACGGCCATCTCGGAGCTCACGGGGCTGCCCGTCTCGAACGCGACGCTCTACGAGGCGCCGTCGGCCCTGGCGTCCGCGGGCTGGCTCGCGCACCAGACCAACCGCCGACCGCGCTTCCTCGTGTCGCGCGCGCTGCACCCGCACTCGCGCCAGGCGCTCGCGGCGACCAGCGCGGGGTGGGGGAGCACGATCGAGGAGATCCCGCTCGCCGCCGGCGTCACGGACGCGGCGGCGCTCGAGGCGGCGCTGGGCGACGACGTCTGCGCCGTCTTCCTCCAGTACCCGAACTTCCTCGGCGCGGTGGAGGACCTCGAGGCGCTCGTGCCGGCCGCCCGGGCCGCGGGGGCGCTGGTGATCGTCCAGTGCGACGCGCACGCGCTCGCCGTCCTGCGCCCGCCCGGGGAGTTCGACGTCGACATCGCCGTCGGCGAGGGCCAGCCGCTGGGCAACCGGCTCGACTACGGCGGCCCGTCGTTCGGCTTCTTCGCCGCGCGCGAGGAGTACCTGCGCAAGATGCCGGGGCGGATCGCGGGGGAGACGACGGACGCCGACGGACGCCGCGGCTTCGTGCTCACGCTCCAGACGCGAGAGCAGCACATCCGCCGCGAGAAGGCAACCCACAACATCACCACGGCGCAGACGCTCAACGCGCTCGCCGGCGTCATCTACCTCTCCTGGCTCGGCCGCGAGGGCTTCGCGGAGCTCGGCGAGCTGCTGCTGCAGCGGACCGCCTACGCGCGCGAGGCGCTGGCGGCGATCGACGGCGTCGAGCTGCTGCACGAGCAGCCGGTCGTGCGCGAGTTCGCGGTGCGCCTGCCCGGGGCGGACGTCGAGGCGGTGATCGACGCCTGCGCGGCGCAGGGCGTCAACCCCGGCTACGCGCTGGGCCGCGACTACGAGGACCTCGCCGACGGGCTGCTGATCGCGATCACGGAGCAGCGCTCGAAGGCCGACATCGACCGGCTCGCGAAGGTGCTCGAAAGCGTCGTGCGCGAGGAGGCGCGAGTATGAGCCCGGCGCTGACCGAGACGCCGCAGCAGCGCGACCGCGCGCGCACGATCTACGAGAAGTCCGCGCCGGGGCGGCGCGCCTTCGTCGCCCCCGAGCTCGACGTCCCGCGCCGCGAGGGGCTGCTGCCGGAGAAGCTCCGCCGCCGCGAGCCCGCGCGGCTGCCCGAGATCGCCGAGCCGGAGATCGTCCGCCACTACAACCGGCTCTCCAAGCGCAACTTCGACCTCGACACGGGCTTCTACCCGCTCGGCTCGTGCACGATGAAGCACAACCCGAAGCTGCACGAGCGCGTCGCGGCGCTGCCCGGCAACGCCCGGCTGCACCCGCTCCAGGCCCCGAAGCGCGCGCAGGGCGCGCTCCAGCTCATGTGGGAGCTCCAGCGCGCGCTCGCCGAGGTCGCGGGGCTGCCGCACGTCTCGCTCCAGCCGAGCGCGGGCTCGCACGGCGAGCTCGCCGGGGTGCTGCTCACGCGCGCCTACCACACGGACCGCGGCGAGACGCAGCGGACGAAGGTGCTCACGCCCGACACCGCGCACGGGACCAACCCGGCGACGGTGACGATGGCGGGCTACGAGGTGGTCAAGCTCGGCACGAACGACCGCGGCGGCGTCGACGTCGAGGACCTCAAGGCCAAGCTGGGCGACGACGTCGCCTGCCTGATGCTCACGAACCCGAACACCCTCGGGATCTTCGACCCGGCGATCGAGCAGATCACCACGCTCGTGCGCGACGCGGGCGGGACGCTCTACTACGACGGAGCGAACCTCAACGCGGTGATGGGCCGCGCGCGGCCGGGCGACATGGGGTTCGACATCGTCCACTACAACCTGCACAAGACGTTCACGCAGCCCCACGGCGGCGGCGGGCCGGGCGCGGGCCCGATCGCCGTGTCCGACCGCATGGAGCCGTACCTGCCCGCGCCGCTCGTCGTCCGCCGCGAGTCCGGCAACGGCGCCGGCCCGGCCTTCGACCTCGACGCCGACCGCCCGAAGTCGATCGGCCGCCTGCGCGGCTTCCAGGGCAACTACGGCGTCTTCGTGCGCTCCTACGCCTACATCCTCTCGCTCGGCGCCGACGGCCTGCAGGAGGCGTCGGAGACCGCGGTGCTGAACGCCAACTACCTCATGGCGCGGCTCCGCGAGACCGCCGGGGAGCACCTGCCGCCCGCCTTCGGCCAGCTGTGCATGCACGAGTTCGTGCTCACGGGCGGGCCGATGAAGAAGGCGCTGGGGATCCGCACGCTCGACCTCGCCAAGCGGCTGCTGGACCATGGCTTCCACCCGCCGACGGTCTACTTCCCGCTGCTCGTGGACGAGGCGCTGCTGATCGAGCCGACCGAGACGGAGACGCGCGAGACGCTCGACGCGTTCGCCGAGGCGATCGGGGAGATCCTCGCCGAGGCCGCGGAGGACCCGGAGACGGCGCGCAACGCGCCCTACACGACCCCGGTCCGGCGGCTCGACGAGGCCGGCGCGGCCAAGCGCCCGGTCATCCGCCAGGCCTTCTGAGCCCCCCGCGCGGACGACCGCGCGCATCACTCGATTCCGTGGTGAATTGCACCATGGCGCCGTCTTGCGGCCCGTACCTTGGCGTCCTCAACCCACCCAAGTCAGTCAAGGAGGACACCGATGTTCCGCAGGATCATGAAGCGGCCCAGCGCCGCAGGCATCGTCGCAGTGCTGGCCCTCGTGCTCGCCATGGGCGGCACCGCCACCGCGGCGAAGCTCATCACCGGGAAGGACATCCAGAACAAGTCGCTGACCGGCAAGGACATGAAGGGCAAGACGATCGGCAAGGGCAAGCTCAAGCTCGACACGCTCGGCGGCGACCAGATCGACGAGTCGCTGCTCGGCAAGGTGCCGGCCGCGGCCGCGGCCGACACGGCGGCGACCGCCACCACGGCCGCCTCGGCCGACGATGCCGCGAAGCTCGGCGGCGTGCCCGCCGCCGCCGTCGTGCGCAACGTCGAGTACGTCACCGGCTCGGCGATCGGCAACGACACGTCGAAGCAGGCGTTCGCGCAGTGCCCGGCCGGCAAGAAGGTCATCGGCGGCATGGGCGGCATCAACGGCGCGAACACGGCCGACGTGTTCCTGCAGCGCAGCCAGGGCGCCAACGGCAACACGCAGTGGTTCTCGCAGGCCCGTGTGCACGGCGCCGGCCACCCCGGCTGGACCGTGACCGCGACCGCGATCTGCGCGGAGATCGGCTAGCCCGCGCCCGTCAGTTCGCCGGGGGGACCAGCTCGCCTTCGAGCGCGGCCCCCCGGCGCGACAGGCGGATCATCAGGATCACGGGCACGAGCCCGACGGCGACGATCAGGAGCGCCGGCAGGGCCGCCGTGTCGAAGCGCGAGTCCTTCGTCGCCTCCCAGACGGCGATCGACAGCGTGTCGTTGCCCAGCGGCCGCAGCAGTGCGGTCGCGGGCAGCTCCTTCATCGCCTCGACGAACACCAGCAGGCCGGCGGTGACGATCCCGGGCCACAGCAGCGGGAGGTGCACGTCGGAGAGCACGCGCGAGCGGTCGGCGCCCAGCGACTGGGCGGCGTCGTCGAGCGCAGGGTCGAGGCGGGCCATCCGCGCCTCGACCGCGAAGTACGCGAGCGCCTGGAAGCGCACGACGTAGGCGAGCACGAGCCCGATCGCGGTGCCCGTGAGCAGCAGCCCGGTGCCGAACGCGCCGTCGAGCTGCCGGTCGATCCAGGCGAGCGGGATGTAGACGGCCACGGCGACGACCGTGCCCGGGACCGCGTAGCCCAGCGTCTGCAGCCGCGCGGTCACGTCGCCGACGCGCGACGGCTGCGTCCGCCGCCCGTACACGACGACCGTCGCGGCGATCACGGCCACGACGGCGGCGACGGCGGCGAGCATCAGCGACGTCGCGGCGGCCCTGAACAGCGCGGGCGCCGTCGCGCCCTCGCCGAGCGAGCGCACGGACCAGATCGCGAGCTGCACGAGCGGGCCGACGAGCACGAGCGCCAGCAGCACCATCGGGACCGCCGTGGCGAGCCACGCGCGCGGCCCGCGCAGCCGCCGCGGCACGACGGCCTCGCCGCGCGCGAGCGCGCCGTGGTAGCGCGCCCGGCCGCGCAGCATCCGCTCCAGGAGGACCAGCGCCACGGTCACCGAGACGAGCACGGTGGCGAGCTGGAGCGCTGCAGCGCGGTCGAACGCGCCGTACCAGACGCGGTAGATCGCATCGGTCATCGCCCGGTAGTTGAGGAGGTTGACCGCGCCGAAGTCGGCCAGCGCCTCCATCACCGCCAGCGCGCAGCCCGCGGCGAGCGCGGGCCGTGCGAGCGGCAGCGCGAGCCGCCCGATCGCCTGCAGGTGCGACAGCCCGAGCGACCGCGCGGCCTCGAACGTGTCGCGCGACTGGTCGAGGAACGCGCTGCGCCCGAGGACGTAGACGTACGGGTACAGCACCAGCGTGAGGACGGCGATCGCCCCCCCGGTCGAGCGGATCTCGGGCAGCTGCATGCCGAGGACGTCGCGCACCGCGCCCTGCAGCCAGCCGTCGGCGTCGTACTGGCCGAGCAGGACGAAGACGAGCACGTACGCCGGCATCGCGAGCGGGAGCACGAGCGCCCAGTCCAGCCAGCGGCGCCCCGGGAAGTCGTAGAAGGAGACGAGCGCGGCGAGCGAGCCGCCGAGCAGCAGCGTCCCGAGCCCCACGCCCGCGCCGAGCACCGCGCTCGCGCGCAGCGCCTCCGGCAGCAGGGAGTCGGCGATGTCGCCGAACGCGCCCGGGTCGGTGACGAAGGAGGCGGGGAGGACGAGCAGCGGTCCCGCGACGAGGATCGCGACGGCGATCCCGAGGTAGGCCCAGCCGGGGAGGCCGCGGCGAGCGGTCCGAGGCGGCGCGGTGGCCGCTACTTCCACCCGACGTCCTGCATGAGCTGCACCGCGTCGGGCAGCAGCGCGCCGGCCTCGGCGACGTCGATCGGGTCGAGCTTGACGTCCGCCCAGTCGGCGATGTGCTCCGCCGGCGGGACCTCCGGGTTCACGGCGAGCTCGCCGTTGGCCACGATCTCCTCCTGGCCCTGGGGCGACGTGAGGTGCTCGAGCAGCGACGTCGCGTCGGCGGCGTGCGCGGTGCCCTTCACGAGCCCGGCGCCGGAGAGGTTGGCGTGGGCGCCGGCGCCGTCCTGGTCGGGCCAGGCGGGCGCGACGGGGAAGTCGGGGTCGTCGGCGAGGATCCGCGCGAGGTAGTAGTGGTTGGTCAGCCCGACGTCGCAACGGCGCGCCGCGATCGCCTCGAGCACGTCGACGTCGGAGCCGAGGATCTGCGGGTCGTTGGCCATCCACGACTCGAGCAGCGCGCGCGTCTCCTCCGGCCCGCGCTTGGCGAGCATGTCGGCGACGAGCGACTGGTTGTACTCGTTGTTCGAGGTCCGCAGGCAGAGCTTGCCCTTCCACTGCGGGTCGCCCAGGTCCTCGTAGCTCGTCACCGCGTCCTCGGGCACGTCCGTCGACCGCATCGGCGTCCGGATCCGCACCGACAGGCCCCACCAGTCGTCGTCCGGGTCGCGGAACTCGGCGGGGACCTGCTTCTCGAGCGTCGGGGTGGTGACCGGCTCGAGCAGCCCGGCCTCCTTCGCCCGCCAGAGGTTCGCGAGGTCGGTCGTGACGAGCATGTCCGCCGGCGTGCCGTCGCCCTCGGAGCGGAGGCGCTCGTACAGCTCGGGCGCCGTGCCGCCGCGCAGCTCGAGCGTCTTGCCGTTCGCGTCCTCCCACTGCTTGAAGACGGTCTCGTCGCCGTACTGCGACCGGCCGTTGTACACGACCACGTCGGCGGACCCGCCGAATGCGAAGGCGGCGACGCCGATCAGGGCCGCGATGATGAGCGCGCCGATCAGCAGCACGCGCCCGCGGCGGCGGAACAAGGCGGTCAGCACGGCGGGTTAGGCTAGCCTAAGCCGACCGGTGTTGTCAGGATTGACGCTCGCATGAGCGTGTCCGACCGCACCGAACCGGCTGCCGCCGCGCCTACGCGGCCCGCCGCGATCGAGGCCACCGGCCTCGTCCGCGCCTTCGGCGTGCGGCGCGCCGTCGACGGCGTCGACCTGGTGCTCGAGGAGGGCGGCTTCCTCGCCGTGCTCGGCCCGAGCGGCTCGGGCAAGACGACGCTCCTGCGGCTGATCGCCGGGTTCGAGCGGCCCGACGCCGGCGCCGTGCGGATCGCCGGCCGGCCCGTCGCCGGCCCGGACGCGTGGGTGGAGCCCGAGCAGCGCCGCATCGGCATGGTCTTCCAGCAGGGCGCGCTGTTCCCGCACCTCACCGTG
>JBEVIG010000196.1:0-12356 GCA_040510855.1 Solirubrobacteraceae bacterium | reverse complement strand
CCGGCCGACCAGCGTCTCCAGGTCATGCACCAGGTCCTCGGTCTACTTGCGCCCGGACTCGACCAGGGTCTGCACCAGCTCCTCGGCGTCGTCGCGCGTCATCCGCCCGCGCTGGACGGCGTCGTCCATCGCGGCCTGGATGCGGTCCGTGGTGAGCAGCAGGCCCTTGGCCAGCAGCTCCACCAGCGCCGAGGGATCGGGGATCGACGGCCCCGCGCTCGCCTTCGGCTCAGCCGCGGGCTGGGACTTGCGCGGCTGCGGCATGGGGCCGAACCTAGCGAACCGCGGGCGGAGCGACGAGCAGTTCCAGCAGCGCCTTCTGGGCGTGGCGGCGGTTCTCGGCCTGGTCCCAGATCCGCTGGCGATCGCCGTAGAGCACGGACTCCGAGATCTCCTCGCCCGGGTGGGCGGGCAGGCAGTGGAGCGCGAAGGCGCCCCGCGCGGCGCGGTCCAGCAGGGCGTCGTCGATCCGATAGGCGCCGAGCGCGGCGCGGCGCTCGCCGGCCATCGCCTCGTCGTCGCTCATCGAGACCCAGACGTCCGTGTAGAGCACGTCCGCCCCTTCGGCCGCCGCGGCCGGGTCATCGGTCAGACGCGCGCCGGCGCCGTCGGCGAGCTGGTAGCCGTCCGGCGCGGCGACGGTGACCTCGACGCCGGCGAGCCCGCCGACGATCGCCAGCGAGCGCGCCACGTTGTTCCCGTCGCCGACGTAGGCCAGCCGCCGCCCGTCGATCGCGCCGAACGCCTCGCGCATCGTCATCAGGTCCGCGAGCGCCTGGCACGGATGGTGCTCGGGCGAGAGCATGTTCACGACGGGCACCGTCGCGTGCTCGGCCAGCTCGTGCAGCGTGTCCTCGGAGCCCGTCCTCAGCGCGATCGCCGCGACGTGGCGCGAGAGCACGAGCGCCGTGTCGCGCACGGACTCCCCGCGCGTGAGCTGGAGCTCGCCGGGGCGCAGCACCATCGGATGGCCGCCGAGCTCGACGATCCCGACCTCGAACGAGGTGCGCGTGCGCGTTGACGGCTGCTCGAAGACGAGCGCGACCGCGCGCCCCTCGAGGGCCCGCGAGGCGTGCGGCGCCTGCTTGAGCTCGAGCGCGCGGTGCAGCAGCCCGTCGAGCTCGCGCCGGTCCAGCTCCGCGCCGGTGAGGAAGTGCCGTGGCAAGGCGCGCCATCTTAATCGCGACCGGAGCCCGGCGCCGGTTTAGGATCCGGCCGTGGTCACGACCGAGGAGATCGCCCGGATCCCGCTGTTCGCCGGATTGGACGAGGAGCAGCGCGCGCGGCTGTCCCGGGCCGCCGCCGACATCAGCCTGGTGGCGGGCGAGTACGCCGCCGACGAGGGCAGCGAGCGGGCGCTGTTCGCCGTGCTCGAGGGCAAGATCGAGCCCGTCAAGCACAGCGACGGGATCGTGCGCGTGGTGGGCGAGCGAAACCCTGGCGACATCTTCGGCGAGGTGCCGATCACGCTCGGCACGGTCTTCCCGGTCGGCTTCCGCGCCGCCGAGTCCTCGCGCGTCATGCGCCTGGAGCCGCGGGACTTCCACGCGGTCGCCGCCGTCGTGCCGGACGTCGGCAAGGAGGTCGGGCGGCTGGCCTCGCACCGCATGTCGGGCCTGCGCGGGCTGCAGGGCCTCGCGGCCGACCCGCCGCCGCCGCGCGCGGTCATCGTCGGACACCGCTGGGACGCGGAGTGCACCGAGCTGCGCCGCTTCCTCGACCGCAACCAGGTCACGTTCCGCTGGATCACCCCGGACGTCCCCGACGCCGAGGAGCTGTGGGGCGGGCCGCTGCCCGGGGACGAGGACCTCCCGACGTTCCGCATCGTCGACGGCAAGACCGTCGTGCGCCCGCGCCACCGCCGCGTCGCCGACCTGCTCGAGCTCGGCACGGAGGCAGAGCACGCCCGCTACGACACGATCATCGTGGGCGCCGGGCCTGCGGGGCTCGCCGCCGCCGTGTACGGCGCCTCGGAGGGCCTGCGGACGCTCGTCGTGGAGCGCGAGGCACCCGGCGGCCAGGCCGGCACGTCGTCGCGGATCGAGAACTACCTCGGCTTCCCCAACGGCGTCTCGGGCGACGAGCTCGCCCGCCGCGCGCTCCAGCAGGCCCGCCGTCTCGGCGCCGAGATCCTCGTGACGCGCAAGCTCGAGCGGATCGATGCCGCGATGAAGCAGGTGCACCTCGACGGCGGCGACGTGGTCCGCGCGGACACGATCATCCTGGCCTGCGGCGTCGCCTGGCGGCAGCTCCCGATCTCGGGCTTCGAGCGGCTCGCCGGCAAGGGCCTCTCCTACGGCGCGGCCCGGAGCGAGGCGCGCAACGTCCACGGGCAGGACATCCACATCGTCGGCGCGGGCAACTCCGCCGGCCAGGCCGCCCTGTTCTTCTCCACGCACGCGAAGAGCGTCACGCTCGTCTGCCGCGGCCCCTCGCTCGAGAAGAGCATGTCGCGCTACCTCATCGACCAGCTCGCCACGCGCTCGAACATCCACACGCGGTTCGGCGCGGAGATCGACAGCGTGCGCGGCGACCGGTCGCTCGAGGGGGTCGCGGTGCGCGACAAGGCGACGGGCGAGACCGTCGAGCACGACTCCGGCGGCCTGTTCATCTTCATCGGCGCCGACGCGGAGACGGACTGGCTGCCCGAGGAGATCGCGCTCGACCAGCGCGGCTACGTGCTCACGGGCCCGGACATGGTCGAGGCGGGCCACTGGTCCGCGGAGCGCGACCCCTACCTGCTCGAGACGAGCGTGCCCGGCATCTTCGCCTGCGGCGACGTCCGCTACGGCCCCGTCAAGCGCGTCGCGGCCGCCGTCGGCGAGGGCAGCATGGCGATCGCCTTCGTGCACCAGTACCTGAGGGCGGTCCAGACGGCCGCCGCCCAGGAGCAGCCGGCATCCGCGTCCTGACCTGGAACCTCTTCCACGGCCGGGCGGTGCCGGCGGCGGGGCGGCCGCTCGCCGCCGAGTTCGCCCGCACGCTCGCGGGCTGGACGTGGGACGTCGCGCTGCTCCAGGAGGTGCCGCCGTGGTGGCCGCGGCCGCTCGGCCGTGCGTGCGGCGCGAACGGGCGGATGGTGCTGACCTCGCGCAACGCCGGGCTCTTCCTCCGCAGGGCGCTGAGCGCCCGCAACCCCGATCTGCTGACCGCGAACGGCGGCGGCTGCAACGCGATGCTCGTCCGCGGCCACGCGATCGCGCAGCACCGCACGCTCGAGCTGACGAAGCGGCCCGAGCGGCGCACGATGCACGGGATCGAGCTCGCGGGCGGGCTCGGCTGGATCGTGAACCTCCACGGCTCGACGCACCCCTTCGAGCAGGGCCAGGCCGACCAGCGGCTGTCCCACGCCACCGCGCTCGCCTGGGCGGGCGAGGGCCCGCTGATCCTCGGCGGCGACCTGAACCAGACGAGGCCGCGCCACCCCGGCCTCACCCACGTGGCCGGCCACCACGTCGACCACCTCTTCGCCCGCGGCTGGGAGCCCGTGGGCGAGGCGGAGCGGATCGTCACCGCCCCGCTGAGCGACCACGAGGCGCTCGCGGTCGACCTCCGCGGCGCGGTCTAGCCGGAACGCAGCCCGAAGCCGCGCAGCATCAGCAGGGCCTTCTCCCCCAGCGTCCCCGGCCGCGGGAGCACGCCGAGCGTGACCGCCGCGCCGTAGGCGTCGAAGAAGGCCCGGATCCGGAAGAACCGCCCCTCCCGCAGCTCGGCGAAGAAGACGACGTGGAGCTCGAGCGCGCGGTGCGTCGCGGCGAGCCCCTCGAGCGGCTGCCGGTGCGTGCCGATCAGCTTCGCCGGGGCGCAGACGTGCGCGTCGTCGCCGAGCCTCGGGCCGGTGGGATTCAGGCGCACGTCGGGAAAGGCCGTCCACACGGTCGCCGCACGGCGGGCGATCGCGTCCGGGCCCCTCAGCGGGTCGGTCGTCAGCGGGTCCTCGTAGTGCACGTCGTCCGTGCACAGCGCACCGAACGCGGCCGGGTCGCGCCCGGACCAGGCGCGCTCCCAGCCGTCGAAGAGGACGTCAGAAGGCCGGGATGCCGTCATCCGGGGTGGAGGCCAGCGCGTGGAGGCGGCGCGGGATCCGCCCTGCGCGGTACGCGAGCCGGCCGCCCTCGATGCCGAGCCGGATGGCGTGCGCCATGGCGACCGGGTCGTCGGCGCGCGAGACGGCGCTCGCGCACAGCACGGCGTCGTAGCCGAGCTCCATCGCCAGCGCCGCGTCCGACGTCGTGCCGACCCCCGCGTCGAGGACCACCGGGACGCCGGCGCGCTCCCGGATGAGCCGCAGGTTGTAGGGATTGAGCAGCCCCATGCCGGAGCCGATCGGCGAGCCCAGCGGCATCACCGCCGCGCAGCCGACGTCCTCCAGCCGGCGCGCGAGGATCGGGTCGTCGTTGGTGTACGGCAGCACCACGAAGCCGGCGTCGACCAGCTCCTCGGCGGCCTCGAGCAGCGCGGGCGCGTCGGGCAGCAGCGTGCGGTCGTCGCCGATCACCTCGAGCTTCACCCAGTCCGTGCCGAACGCCTCGCGGGCGAGCTTGGCCGTGAGGACGGCGTCGCGCGCCGTGTGGCAGCCGGCCGTGTTCGGCAGGAGCCGCACCTGCGCCGCGTCGAGCACGTCGACGATCGAGCCCCGGGCGGCGGGGTCGATCCGGCGCAGCGCGACGGTGACGAGCGCGGTGCCGCTCGCCTCGATCGCCGCGGCCATGTGCTCGAGCGAGCGGAAGCCGCCCGTGCCGAGCAGGAGCCGCGAGCGCAGCTCGACGCCCGCGATGACGAGCGGGTCGGCGGCGGTCACGGTGTCGGTCGCGTGGGCCATGCGTGGCGTCATCCTCCCTGGATCGCGCGCAGGACCTCGACCCGCGCGCCGTCGTCGAGCGTCGTCGTCTCCCACTCCCCGCGCGGCACGACCTCGGCGTCGACCGCCACGGCCACGCCGCGTGCGCCGCCGGGTACGTCGAGCGCGTCGAGCAGCGCCAGGACGGTGGTCCCGGGCGCGACCGCGCGCTCCTCGCCGTTGAGCTGGATGGTCATGCGGGCACCGGGGCGAAGCGGGCGGCGGCGGCCGGCGCCGCCCACTCGGGCAGCGGGTCGCCGGCGAGCAGCCCGGCGACGAGGTCGCCGGTGAGGCCCGCGAGCAGGATGCCGTTGCGGTGGTGGCCCGCGGCCACGAGCACGCCGTCGGCGAAGCCGAGCGCGGGCCGGTTGTCGGGCGTCGCCGGGCGCAGCCCGGCGAGCACCTCCTCGAGCTCGAGCTCAAGCACGCCGGGCACCACCTCGGCGATGTCGCGCAGCAGCTCGTAGACGCCGCCGGCCGTCGGGGTGCGGTCCCAGCCGCGCTCCTCCATCGTCGCGCCGAGCACGTAGCGGCCGTCGGCGCGCGGCACGAGGTACGCGTCGAGCGTGCGGACCGTGCGCTCGATCAGCCCCGGCCCGTTCGGGTCGCGGAGCCGCAGCACCTGGCCCTTGACCGGGCGGACGGGCAGCGCCGGCCCCAGCCCGCCCGCCGCGGCGCCCGCGGCGAGCACGACCGTGCCCGCCTCCAGCACCGTGCCGTCGCCGAGCTCCACCGAACCCGCGCGCACGCGCGCGACGTGGACGGGCGCACGCACCTCACCGCCCGTCGCGGCGACCGCGGCGCGCAGGGCCGCGACGAGCCGGCGCGGGTCGACGGAGTGGTCGCCCCGCAGCTCCAGCGCGAGCCGGACGGTCGGCGCCAGCGCGGGCTCGGCGCGGCGCGCGGCGGTCGGCAGGAGCCGCTCGGCGTGCAGGCCGTGGCGGGCGTGCAGGGCGGCCAGGCGGGTGAGCGCCTCGGCGTCGTCGCGGTCGCGGGCGACGACGAGCGTCCCCTCGGAGCGCAGGCCGGGATCGATCCCGGCGGCGCCGGCGAGCTCCGCGCAGAACGCGGGGTAGCCGGCCGCGGCGCGCACGCCGAGCTCCAGCAGCGCCTCCTCGCCGGGCCTCAGCTCGGCGATCGGGGCGAGCATGCCGGCGGCGACGTGCCAGGCCCCGGGCTCGCCGGCGTCGAGCACGACGACGCGCAGGCCGCGCTGGGCCGCCCGCCATGCGGACGCGAGGCCGATCGGCCCGCCCCCCACGACGAGGACGTCCGGCTTGCCCTGCTGCACCGCCATTGCCACTGCACTCCTTCCCTACGCCGGCACGACCCGGATCAGGTTCGACGGTCGGCGCCCCGGTGGCGCCCTCTCAGCCCGATCGCGGGCTCCCGTAATGCGAGTGATGGTAGCTGCTTCACTGAGCGTCGTGACCCCGCGCGAGCGCATCGCCACCGCCCGCTTGTACCTGGTCTGCGACGCGCGCCCGCGCGCCTTCCTCGAGGCCGCGCTGCGGGGTGGCGCGGACATCGTGCAGCTCCGCGACAAGACGCTCGGCGACGACGAGCTGGTCGCCGCCGCGCGCGAGTTCCGCGCGGCCGCCGACGCCCACGGAGCGCTCTTCGTCCTCAACGACCGGCCCGACCTCGTCGCCGCCTGCCGCGCCGACGGCGTCCACGTCGGCCAGGGCGACGGCTCGCCCTCCGCGGCGCGCGCGGTCGTCGGCCCGCAGGCGATCGTCGGCCGCTCGACGCACGCGCCCGGACAGGGCGCGGCGGCGGACGCCGACCCCGACGTCGACTACCTCGCCGTCGGCCCCGTCCACGCGACGCCGACGAAGCCCGGCCGCCCCGCGGCCGGCCCGGAGTACGTGCGCTGGGCGGCGGAGCACGTCGCGCACACGCCGTGGTTCGCGATCGGCGGGCTCGACGCCGCCACCACGCCGGCGGTCGTCGCGCTCGGCGCCCGCCGCATCGTCGTCGTGCGCGCGATCACCGAGGCCGCCGACCCGGAGGCCGCCGCCCGCGCGCTGCGCGCGCAACTCGAGGAGGCCCCCGTTGGGGCAGCGCAGCCGTAAGCGCCGCCCCGAGCCGGGCGCCGAGCGCGACGCGGCGATGCGCCGCGGCTACGCGCGCGGCCGCGAGCGCGACGAGCGGATCCGCGCAGAGCTCGAGCCCTACGCCCCCGGCGAGCGGCCCCCGGCGATCAAGGCCGCGGTCGCGCTCGCCGCGCTGCTCGCGATCTCCAACCTCGCCCTCTTCGCCGCGGGCTGGGAGGTCCGCGGCCAGGACCAGGCCGTCACCGGCGTGCTCATCTTCTGCGCGCTGATGATCGCCGCCGCCGTCGGCATGTGGCGGATGCGCTACTGGGCGGTGCTCGGCTTCCAGGCGCTGCTCGGCATCGCCGTCGTCTTCGCCGCGGGGAGCCTGATCGTGGCCTCGAACTTCACCGCGGTCGCCCTCTGCCTGGGCATCCTCGCGATCGCGGGAACGCTGTTCTGGTTCCTCGTCCGGGTCATGGCCCGGATCCAGCTGCCCACGCGGCGTCCGGAAGAGCGGGTCGGCTAGCGTAGGGCGCCTTATGCCCGAGAGCGCTTACGACTGCATCGTCATCGGATCCGGGCCGGGAGGGTACGTCGCGGCGATCCGCGCGGCCCAGCTCGGCATGAAGACCGCCGTGGTGGAGAAGGACGTCATCGGCGGCCGCTGCCTCAACGTCGCCTGCATCCCCGCCAAGGCCGTCCTGCGCGTGGCGGACATCATCTCCGAGATCGACGAGGCCGCCGAATTCGGCATCACCGTCCCGGACCG
This sequence comes from Solirubrobacteraceae bacterium, assembly GCA_040510855.1. Classification (GTDB taxonomy): domain Bacteria; phylum Actinomycetota; class Thermoleophilia; order Solirubrobacterales; family Solirubrobacteraceae; genus DASQMT01. Next base: position 4,708 of record JBEVIG010000196.1, on the reverse strand, counting down.
CACGATCGACTTCGGCGCGGTCAACGAGCGCCGCAAGAAGGTCATCAAGACGCTCACGGGCGGCGTCGGCGGCCTGATGAAGAAGAACAAGATCGACGTGATCGAGGGCGTCGGCTCGCTCACCGCCGACGGCAACGTGAAGGTCGGCGACGACGAGTACCAGGCCAAGACGGTGATCATCGCGACGGGCTCGGTGCCCAAGCCGGTCCCCGGGACGGAGTTCGGCGGCCGCGTGATCGGCACGGAGGAGGCGTGGGCGCTCGAGGAGCTGCCCGGGACGCTCGCCGTGATCGGCGCGGGCGCGTCGGGCGCGGAGATCGCGTCGGCCTACGGGCGGATGGGCACGAAGGTGCTCCTCTTCGAGGCGCTCGACCGCGTGCTGCCGACGGAGGACGCCGACATCTCCAAGGTCGCCGGGCGCGCGCTCTCCAAGCAGAACATCGAGATCCACACGGGCACGCTCGTGCAGGAGGTCAAGACGGGCGACAGCTCCGTGACGTTCTCCTACGGCGACCAGCAGGGCGAGGCCGACTGGCTCGTCATCGCCGCCGGCCGCGGGCCGGACATCGAGGCGCTCAACCTCGTGGCGGCGGGCGTCGAGCTCGACGACCGCGGACTGATCAAGGTCGACGCGCAGCTGCGGACGACGAAGCAGGGCGTGTACGCGATCGGCGACATCGTCCCGGGCCCCGCGCTCGCCCACAAGTCGTCCGACGAGGGCATCATCGCCGTCGAGGACGCGGCGGGCCTCGAGACCCACGGGCTCGAGTACGCCGACATCCCGCGCGCGACCTTCTGCGCGCCGAACGTCGCCTCCTTCGGCCTCACCGAGGAGCAGGCGCGCGAGGCCGGCATGGACGTCGTCGTCGGCAAGCTCCAGTACGGCGCGGTCGGCGCCGGCACGGTCTACGGCGACCGCTCGGGCGTCATCAAGATCGTCGGCGACAAGAAGTACGGCGAGCTCGTCGGCGGGCACATCGTCGGCGCCAAGGCGGTCGACCTGATCCAGGAGCTCGTGAACGCGAAGGCGCTCGAGGGCGGGTACGCGGAGGTCGCGCGCATCGTCCACGGCCACCCGACCTTCTCCGAGGGCGTCATGGAAGCCGCTCGCGCGGCCGATGGCTGGCTCGTCCACGGCTAGGTCCGCGGCGCTCCACCTCCGGCCGACGGGGGAGGCGGACCTCGACTACGTCGTCGCGGCCGAGGCCGCCCCGGACACGGCGCCGTTCCTGGCGCCGTCGCCGCGGGAGGAGCACGCGGGGTTCATGGCGGACCCCGCGCAACGGCACCTGATCGCCGAGGCGGGCGGCGAGCGCGTCGGCTTCGCGCTGTTGCGCCTCCACCCCGCCGAGCGCGCGGTGGAGCTGCGCCGGCTGGCGGTCACGGAGCCGGGGCAGGGCCACGGCCGCGCGATGCTGCGGGAGGTCAAGGAGGCCGCGTTCGAGGAGCTCGGCGCGCACCGGCTGTGGCTCGACGTCAAGCCGTTCAACGACCGCGCGCGGGCGCTCTACCGCAGCGAGGGCTTCGTCGAGGAGGGGCTGCTGCGCGACGCGCTGCTCGAGCCCGACGGGAGCTTCCAGGACCTCGTGGTGATGTCGATCCTGCGGCCGGAGTGGGCGCCGTGAGCGACGCGCCCGTCTTCTACTACGACCTCGCGTCGCCCGACGCGTACCTGGCGGCGGAGCGGATCGTCGGCGTGCTCGGCACCGTGCCGGAGTTCGTGCCCGTGGCGCTCGGCGGGCCGGACGGCTTCCGCTGCGCCGAGGAGCTCGAGATCTACAAGGCGGACGTCGAGCGCCGCGCGGCCGCCTACGGCGTGATGCCGCTGCGCTGGCCGCCCGAGCTGCCGCCCGACTCCGCGTGGGCGATGCTCGTCGCCACCTACGCCAAGCAGGGCGGCCGCGTCGTCGCCTACTCCATGGCCGCGTTCCGCCAGGCGTTCGCCGCGGGCCGCGACCTCGGCGACCGCGACACGGTGCTGATCGCCGCCGCGGCGGCGGAGATGCACCCGGCCGCGGTGCTCAAGGGCGCCGAGCTGCGCAGCATCCGCACACGGCTCGAGACGGCGACGGCCGACGCGCGCGCGGCCGGCGTCCTCGCCGTCCCCGCCGTCCGCATCGGCGAACGCGTGTTCCACGGCGACGGCGAGCTCGAGCTGGCCGCGGGAGCGCTGGCGTGAGGGCCAACCGCGAGTACGAGCTGCTCGTCCGCCGCGCGGGCCGCGCCCCCGCCGCGCTCGCCGATCCGGACCGCACGGACCAGGTCGAGATCGTCGAGATCGCCACGGGCGAGGTCATCCTCTTCTGGGACACCGCGCCGGCCCAGACCGGGCGCCTCAGCCGGGCACTCAAGGCCGACCTGGCGCAGCTCGAGGCGACCGAATTCATCCGCCGCTGGCGTCGTTGGGAGGAGCGCTAAAGGAGGCGCGGACCGCTGCCGACAAGGGGGGTGACGAGACACATACCCCTCCCCTCGTCACAGGCAGCGGCGTCTCCCTCCTCATCCCGCGCCGCCGCCACTGTGTGTGCCGGGGCGCCGGCTTCACCGAGCCGGCGTCCCCACCACACGCTCCGCCTCCCGCGCCAGCCGGCGCAGCGACACGTCGAGCAGCGGCCCGTAGGCGAGCGCGACCGCGCGCTCCAGCGGCCCCGGCGCGGTCAGATCGATGGCCACCGTCGCGCCGCCGCCGGCGCGCCGCTCCACGCGGTGGGTCATCACCACCGCGCCCACCCGCCAGCTCCAGGAGCTGCCGTCGCGCTTGCCGGTCACGCGCGCCGGGACGGGCACGACGCCCAGCAGCCGCGCCGCACCGCAGGCTCCACGGCGCACCTCCGGGTCACCGAGCCCCCACGCGCCGCGGACGTGCGGCGACCAGCGCCCCCAGTCGGCAGGGCGCGCCAGGAGCCGCCACGCGACCTCGGGTGGCGCGCTGGTGGAGGCGGTGAAGGTCCGCATCGCGACCGGCCTACCCGCGCGCGATGGTGAAGATCCCTGCGCACGGGCCGATGACCGGGGCGTGCGGTCCGCCCGTCTCCTCCTGCCCGTGCTCGCCGCCGCCGGCGCGGGCTTCGCCGCCGGCCGGCGCCGCACCACCGCGCCCGCGCCCGCGCTCGCGCTCCCGCCCGCGGGCGAGCGCGTCCGCCTCGCCGCCACCGTCGACGCCGCGCTCGCGCGCGCCGCGCGCGACGACGCGATGCTCGCGGTGCTGATGGTCGACATCGACCGCTTCGCGGACGTGAACCACTCGCACGGCCACCACCACGGCGACGAGCTGCTCGCGCAGATCGAGCCGCGCCTGCGCGACGCCGCCGGCCACGACGTCGTCGTCCGCCTGGCCGGCGACGAGTTCGCCGTCGTGCGCGAGGCCGTCGAGGGGCCGTGGGAGGCGCTCGCCGCCGCGCAGCGCCTCGCCGCCGTCTGGCAGCAGCCGTTCCGGATCGACGGCGACGAGGTCTTCCTCACCGCCAGCACCGGGATCGCCGCCGGCCGCCCCGGCCGCACGACGGCCGACGCGCTGCTGCGCGAGGCCGCCGCCGCGCTGTCACGGGCCAAGGAGCGCGGCCGCGGTCACGCCGAGCTCTACGACGAGGAGATGCGCGAGCGCGCGCACCAGCGCCTGCGGCTGGAGTCCGACCTGCGCCGCGCCGTGGAGCAGCGCGCGATCGGCGTCGCCTACCAGCCGATCGTCGACCTCGGCACCGGCCGCCCGGTCGGCGTCGAGGCGCTCGCCCGCTGGACCCATGCGGAGCGCGGCCCGGTCTCCCCCTCCACCTTCATCGCCGTGGCCGAGCGCAGCGGCGTGATCGGCGAGCTCGGGCGCCACGTCCTGCGCACCGCCTGCGAGCAGGCCGCGCGCTGGCGGGCCGGGGTCCCCGGGGCGGAGGACCTCACGGTCGCCGTCAACGTGTCGGCCAAGCAGATCGCCCAGGGCGAGCTGTACGGCGAGGTCCGCGAGGCGCTGCGCGACACCGGCCTGCCCCCCGCCGCCCTCACCATCGAGGTCACCGAGAGCGCGCTGATGGAGGAGAGCGACGCGCCCGGCGCCGTGCTGGCGACCCTCCGCGCGCTCGGCACCCGCGTCGTGCTCGACGACTTCGGCACGGGCCACTCGTCGCTCAGCTACCTCCGGCGCTTCCCCATCGACGGCATCAAGCTCGACCGCTCGTTCGTCGACGGCTTCGACCTCCCCGGCGCGGCCGCGGTCGTCGAGGCGATCATCCGGCTCGGCGCGTCGCTCGGGCTGAGCCTCACGGCCGAGGGCGTGGAGACCCGCGAGCAGGCCGAGCGCCTGCGCGCGCTCCAGTGCCGGCTGGGCCAGGGCTACCTGCTCGCCAGGCCGCTCGCCACCGAGGATGCCACGGCCCTCCTGACGCGTCGCCTGGCGGACGTGACACCGGGACGCGCCGGGGATACGGTGCGCTGACGCCGGCGTCGACCCGACCCGCAGATCGAGATGACGCCCACGCCCGCTCCCGCGCCTGCTCCCGTGTCTGTCCCGCCCACCGCCGGCTCGCTCGCAGAACGGCTTGCGGCGATCACGCACGACCTGCTCGGCGCAGCCGGCGGCGACCGCCGTCTGATCTGGACCAACCCCGCCTGGCAGCCGCTGCTCGGCTGGACGGCCGAGGAGCTCGCCGCCCGCTCCTACCACGAGCTCATCCACCCCGACGACCTGCCGCGGGTGCAGGAGGCCGAGCGCCACGTCCTG
>JBEVIG010000195.1:0-11819 GCA_040510855.1 Solirubrobacteraceae bacterium | reverse complement strand
GACCCCGAATATCTCCTGCACGAGGCTCGCGAGCTCGGCGGCTTCCACTCGATCATGGGCGTGCCCATGCTGGCGGCCGATCGGGTCGTGGGCGTGATCGTCCTCTGGCGCACGGTCGTCGAGCCGTTCGACGAGCGCACCATCGGCGTCGTGGCGGCGTTCGCCGCCCAGGGCGCGGTCGCGATCCAGAACGTGCAGCTCCTGCACGAGCTCCAGGAACGGAGCGGCGAGCTCTCGCGCTCGGTGGAGGAGCTCAAGGCGCTGGGCGAGGTCAGCCGGGCCGTGAGCTCCAGCCTCGACCTCGATCAGGTGCTCACGACCATCGTGACGCGCGCCGTCGAGCTGTCCAACACCGACGGCGGATCCATCTTCGAGCTCGAGCCCTCGACGCACAGCTTCAAGCTCCGCACGTGCGTCGGCACGAGCGACGAGCTGGTCGCCGCGCTGCAGAAGATCGAGATCCCGCTCGGGGAGACGTTCGTCGGCCGCGCGGCCGTGACCGGCGAGGTCCTGCAGGCAGCGGACCTGGCCGCCGAGCCGTCCGATCCGCACATCGCCGAGCTGCTCCGGCACGGATGGCGCTCGATGGTGGCGGTCCCGCTGCGGCACGAGGACGACATCGTCGGCGCCCTCGTCATCCGGCGGCGGCGCGAAGGCTCGGTGCACGCGGACACCGTGTCGCTCCTGGAGACGTTCGCGAGCCAGTCGGCGGTCGCGATCCACAACGCGCGGGTGTTCCGCGAGCTGCAGCGCAAGAGCGCGGAGCTGGAGGTCGCCGGCCGTCACAAGTCGGAGTTCCTGGCGAGCATGTCGCACGAGCTCCGCACCCCGCTCAACGCCGTGATCGGCTTCTCCGACGTGCTGCTGGACCGGATGTTCGGCGAGCTCAACGAGCGCCAGGCCGACTACGTCCGCGACATCCGCGACGCGGGCAGGCACCTCCTGGAGCTGATCAACGAGATCCTGGACCTGTCGAAGATCGAGGCGGGGCGGATGGAGCTGGACGTGGGCGTCGTCGAGCTCGAGCACCTGCTCCGGCACGGGCTCGCGATGGTCCAGCAGCGAGCGGATCTGCACGCCATCGCGCTCGAGTCGAGGATCGCCCCCGATCTCGGCGCGGTCGACGGCGACGAGCTCAAGCTCAAGCAGGTCGTGCTCAACCTGCTGACCAACGCCGTCAAGTTCACGCCCGACGGCGGGACGGTCTCGCTCGTCGCGGAGCGCAGCGGCGACGACGCGCGGATCGCGGTCGCGGACACGGGCCCCGGTGTGCCGGAGTCGGACCGGGAGCAGATCTTCGAGGCCTTCCAGCGCGGGGACCGGAGCGTCCGCGTGAGCACGGAGGGCACGGGCCTGGGCCTCACGCTCTCGCGCCGCATCGTGGAACTGCACGGCGGCCGCCTCTCGCTGGAGTGCCCGGCGGCCGGCGGCAGCGTGTTCACGTTCACGCTGCCCGCCTCGTCCCGGCTTCCGCGTCCCCCGCCGGCCGCCGTGGAGGTGCCCGCGCGGCAGCGCGACGGGCCGGAGGTCCTCGTCATCGAGGACGACCGCCGGTCCGCCGACCTGCTGCGGCTCTACCTCGAGCGCGCCGGATACGCCGTCACGGTCGCCGCCGACGGGGACGAGGGTCTGCTCGCGGCGCAGCGGCGGCCGCCCGCGGTCGTCCTCCTCGACCTCGGCCTCCCGACGGTGGACGGGTGGGAGGTCCTGACGCAGCTCAAGAGCGACCCGGCGACGGCCGAGACGCCGGTCGTCATCGTCTCGATGCTCGACGAGCACGGCGCGGGCTTCGCGCTCGGGGCCGAGGGCTACCTGGTCAAGCCCGTGAGCCAGGACGAGCTCGTGCGCGTCCTGCTGCGCTGGGCGCCCGTCGATCCGCGCAAGACCGTGGTCGCGATCGACGACGACGAGGCCGCGCTGGAGCTTGCCGAGGCCGCGCTCGGCCCGGCCGGCTGGTCGGTGCTCAGGGCCCGTGACGGCGAGCAGGGCCTCGAGCTCGTCCGTCGCTCGAGCCCCGACCTGGTGCTGCTCGATCTGCTGATGCCCGGCCTCGACGGGTTCACGGTCGCCGAGGCGCTGCGGTCGGACCCCGTGCTCGCCGAGATCCCGATCATCGTCATGACCGCGAAGGACCTCTCGACCGCGGACCGGGCACGGCTGCGGGGCAACGCCGAGCACCTCGTCCCGAAGGGATCGCTGCCACACGCCGAGCTCGCCCGGCTCGTGGACCGCGCGAGCCGGGACGCCACCTCTCGCCTGCAGGAGACGCCATGAGCAGGGACGCGCAGATCCTCATCGTCGAGGACAACCCACGGAACATGAAGCTCGCCACGGACGTGCTCGACCACCACGGGTATCGCACCCTGCAGGCGGTCGATGCCGAGCAGGGGCTCGCGCTGGCCCGGACGGAGCATCCCGCGCTGATCCTGATGGACGTGCAGCTCCCGGGGATGGACGGCGTCACGGCGCTCGACCGCCTGCGCGGCGACCCGGAGACGTCCGGCATCCCCGTCGTCGCGCTCACCGCGTTCGCCATGCGCTCCGATCGCGAGCGCTTCCTCGCTGCCGGGTTCGACGGCTATCTGGAGAAGCCGATCGACGTCGCCTCGTTCCCGCGGCAGATCGAGGCGCTGCTCGAGGGCAGCGGGAAGGAGGCGCCGCGATGAGCGACCAGAGCACCCTGCTCGTCGTCGACGACCTGCCGCAGAACGTGCGCCTGCTCGAGGCGGTCTTCGAGCCCCGCGGGTACCAGGTGCGATCGGCGGCCTCGGGGCCCGAGGCGCTGTCGCTGCTCGCCGACACGCCCGTCGACCTCGTGCTGCTCGACATCGTCATGCCCGGGATGGACGGCTACGCCGTCTGCCGGGCGGTGCGCGAGGACCCGGCGACGGCCTTCCTCCCGGTCGTCATGATCACGGCCAGCGGCTCCCAGGAGCGGCTCGCGGCCATCGAGGCCGGCGCCGACGACTTCGTCGCGAAGCCGTTCGAGCAGGCCGAGCTGCTGGCGCGCGTGCGGTCGCTGCTGCGGATCAAGCAGTACCACGACACGATCACGCGCCAGGCGAGCGAGCTCGCTCAGTGGAACGAGGAGCTCGAGCGGCGCGTCGAGGCCCAGGTCGAGCAGCTCGAGCGGCTCGGGCGGCTGCGCCGGTTCCTGTCGCCGCAGCTGGCCGATCTCGTGATCAGCTCCGGCGACGACTCCTTCCTCCAGAGCCACCGCCGCGAGATCACCGTCGTGTTCTGCGACCTGCACGGCTTCACGCCGTTCGCCGAGACGGTCGAGCCCGAGGACGTGATGGAGGTGCTGCGCGAGTACCACGCCGCCCTCGGCGACCTCATCCACCGCTTCGAGGGAACGCTCGAGCGGTTCACCGGCGACGGGCTGATGGTCTTCTTCAACGACCCCATCCCGTGCGACGACGCTCCGCAGCGCGCGGTCCGCATGGCCGTTGCGATGCGCGCCCGGGTGGCGCAGCTGCAGGAGGACTGGCACCGCCGGGGCCATGACCTGGGCTTCGGCGTGGGCATCGCCCAGGGCCACGCCACGCTCGGCCGGATCGGCTTCGAGGGGCGCTCCGACTACGCCGCCATCGGCAGCGTCACGAACGCCGCCGCCCGCCTCTGCGACGAGGCCGAGCCGGGGCAGATCCTGATCAGCCAGCGCGTGTACGCCGCGGCCGAGGAGCTGATCACCGCCGACGCGCTCGGCGACCTGAACCTGCGCGGCTTCTCCCGGCCCATGCGGGCGTACAACGTGGCCGGGCTCGACGAGTCGCGGGTGACGGCATGACCGGGCTCGCCGATCACCTGCCGCGGCTCAGCGACCTCGACGAGCGCGAACGCGGCGCGCGCTTCGCGCGGCTGCAGGAGCACCTCGTGCCGGTCTGGGAGGCCATGCGCCGCAACCAGGCGGGCGAGTCGATCGTCGTGCTGCCGTCCGTCACACCCGACGAGACCCAGGACAGTGCGACGCTCCAGGCACTGGAGGAGCGGTTCCTGTTCCTGCTGTTCCTGCTCCGCCAGCCGCGCCTGCAGGTGATCTACGTCACCGGCCGGCCGGTTCCCGAGAGCATCGTCGACTACTACCTCGGGCTCCTGCCGGGCGTGATCCCGCGCCACGCGCGACGCCGGCTCCACATGGTGGCCACGCACGACGGCTCGCGGCGCTCGCTCGCCGAGAAGGTCATGGCACGACCGCGGGTGGTCGCCCAGATCCGCGCGCTGATCCCGGATCCCCGCCTCTGCCATCTGGTCCCGTACTCGACGAGCAGCCTCGAGCGCGATGTGGCGCTCGTGCTCGGCATCCCGCTGTACGGCGCCGATCCCGACCTGCTGCCGTTCGGGACGAAGACCGGCTGCCGGCGGTTGTTCGCCGCCGCGGACGTGATGCATCCACTGGGCCACGAGGACATCCGCGACGTGGACGGGATCGTGGACGCGCTCGTCGAGATGCGGGCGCAGCGGCCCGCGATGCGGTACGCGATCGTCAAGCTCAACGACGGCGTCTCGGGCAGGGGCAACGCGACCGTCGATCTCGCCGGTCTCCCGTCGCCGGGCGCCGCCGACGAGCCTGCCCAGCTCCGCGGGCGGATCGAGGGGATGGCGTTCGAGCAGCACGACATCACCCTCGAGGGCTACCTCGCCCAGCTTTCCGCCGACGCCGGGATCGTGGAGGAGCGGGTCGTGGGCACCGAGCTGCGCAGCCCGAGCGCGCAGCTCCGCGTGACGCCGCTGGGCCAGGTCGAGCTGCTCTCGACGCACGACCAGCTCCTCGGCGGCCCGACCGGGCAGAAGTACCTGGGCTGCCGGTTCCCCGCGGACTTCGGGTACGCGCAAGCGATCAGCCGCGAGGCGGCGAAGATCGGGGCGGCGCTCGCGCGCGAGGGCGTCCTCGGCCGCTTCGCGGTCGACTTCGTCGTCGTCCGCGAACCGAGCGGCGCCTGGACGCCGTACGCGATCGAGATCAACCTGCGCAAGGGGGGCACGACGCACCCGTTCCTCACGCTCCAGTTCCTGACGGACGGCCGCTACGACCCGGTGACGGCGCTGTTCACGGCCCCGAGCGGACGCGAGAAGCATCTCGTCGCGACGGATCACCTCGAATCGGAGCTCCTCCGCGGGCTGACCGTGGACGACCTCTTCGACATCGCGGTCAGACAGCGCCTCCACTTCGACCAGGCGCGGCAGACCGGCGTCGTGTTCCACATGATGAGCGCGCTCACCGAGCTCGGCCGCCTGGGGTTCACCGCGGTCGGCGACACGCCCGAGCAGGCCGACGCCGCGTACCGGCGCGCCGAGCGCATCCTGCTCGACGAGGCCGGACCGCCTCCAGAGGCCGTCCTGCCCGCCGTCTGACACGGCGGGCCCCGATGACCAGCGGCCAGGTCATCCTCGACGTCGCGGTCATCCTCGTGGCCGCGCGCATCGGCGCGGCCCTGTTCGAGTCGCTCGGGCAACCCGGCGTGATCGGAGAGATCGTCGCCGGCATCACCCTCGGGCCGACGATCCTCGGCGCGTTGCCCGGCGACCCGTCCGCCGGGCTCTTCCCGCCGGAGGCGCTCGAGGTGCTGAAGGGCATCGGCCAGCTCGGCCTCGCGCTGTTCATGTTCCAGATCGGCTGGGAGCTGGACCTGGGCCTCGTACGACGGCGTGAGCGGGCCGCGATGCTCATCTCCCTGGCCTCGGTGGTCGTCCCCTTCACGCTGGGCATCGGCCTCGCCACCTATCTCCACCCTCGGTACGCCGAGGACGTCCCGTTCTGGCCGTTCGCGCTGTTCGTCGGGGCGGCTCTCTCGCTGACCGCGTTCCCCGTCCTGGCCCGGCTGCTGGCACAGCTCGGGTTGTCCCAGACGCCGACGGGCAGCCTCGTGCTGTCCGCTGCGGCGGTGGACGACATCCTCGGGTGGACCGCGCTCGCGATCGCCCTCGCGGCCCTCTCCTCCGGAGGTCCGTGGGACTACGCCCGCATCGTCGTCGAGACGGCGATCCTCGTGGCGGTGGTCGTCGTGCTCCTGCGTCCGCTGTTCGCCCGGCTGACCCATTCGACGTCGCCGCTGCAGCAGGGCCTCGTCGTCCCGCTCGTGCTCGGCACCGCGTACGCCACGGAGGCGATCGGCATCCACTTCGTGTTCGGCGCGTTCCTCGCCGGCGCGGTGATGCCCCGGATCGAGCAGGAGGCGGCGGCGCGGAACACGCGCCAGGCCATCGTCGCGGCCGCCGCGCTGCTCGTGCCGGTCTACTTCGTCAACTCGGGCATGGCGGTCGACATCCCGGGATTGGAGGCGGGCGACGCCGGCGTCTTCCTGCTGATCCTCGGCGCGGCCTGCGTCGGCAAGTTCGCCGGTGCGTTCGCGGGAGGGAGGGCCGCCGGCGTGCGCGGCCGGGAGGCGGTCGCGATCGGCGTCCTCATGAACACGCGCGGCCTGATCGAGATCGTCCTGCTCACCGTGGGGCGCGACGCGGGGCTGATCGACGACCGGCTCTTCACGCTCTTCGCGCTCATGGCGATCGTCACGACCCTGGCGACGGCACCGATCCTGCGCCGCACCGCGCTGCCCGCCGCGTCGCCGGCCGCGTCAGCGGCCTGACCTACTCCTCCGGGTAGTCCGGATGGCGGCGCGCTGGAAGCGCTGCTAGACAGCGTGCGACGACCGTCGGGAAGGGCGGGCGCCGAGGCCACTGACGGCCACCGGGACCTTACGGAGGATCGATGTCCAACGCCCATCGGACGGGGCGCTCGATGCTGCTCGCGCTCATCGTGCTCCTCCTCTGGATCCCGAACAGCGCCCAGGCGGCGACGTACGTCAGCTGGAGCGCCGACGTGCAGAAGCCGCGCGTGGGCCAGACCGTCACGTTCTTCGCCTCGGGCGACGGCTCGACCTACGCGTGGAACTTCGGGGACGGCGGCACTGCCACGGGCGACACGGCGCCGCACGCGTTCGCGAGTCCGGGCACCTACACGGTGAAGGTGACGGCCGACGGCCAGGTCGCCTACGAGCAGACCATCACGGTCCGCGGCAACTGGGCGCCGGGCTTCGTCTCGATGTACCCGCAGACGGACGACGACCGCTTTCCGCGGGTGGGTCAGCCGGCCAGCTTCGTGATCCAGGGCTTCGACCCCGAGGAGTCCGTGTCGCCGATGACCTACACGGTCAAGTGGGGCGACGGGACCACGAACACCTACACGGACCAGGCGAACTCCAACGTGCCGCTCGTCCACACGTACGCGACCCCGGGGACCTACACCATCCACTACAGCGCCACCGACCAGGACGGCTCCGCGACCTATCCGGCGCAGACGACCTGGGGCACCCCCTTCCGGGTGCGCGCCTCGAACAACCCGCCGCCGCGCAACGTGTCGTACTTCACCGACCTCGGGTCCGCCGCGGTGGGCGACACGGTGACGTTCACGGCGACGGGCTCGGATCCCGACGGCGGCAGCATCGCCTCCTACGCCTGGGACTTCGGCGACGGAACGCCGCTGCAGACGTCCGCGTCGGACACGCGGACGCACGCGTTCGCGCAGCCCGGCACCTACGCGGTCCGCCTCACCGAGACCGACGGCGGCGGTGCCTCGACGTCGTACGAGTACATCTTCACGGTCACGCCGCCGGGGTCGAACGCGAGCGGTGCGATCTACGGCTTCGGCGATCTGTACTACGGGTCGTTCGCGCGGACCGGCGAGTCGCTGGACTTCGGTGCGTACGCCTACAACCTGCCCGCCGGCGTGACCACGACGAACTACCTGTTCAAGTGGGGCGACGGCACGGCGAACACGTCGACCGTCAACCAGTTCGCGTCGCACACGTACACGGTCGCGGGCGACTACCGCGTCCAGGTCGACATCTCGCTGAGCAACGGCCAGACCCTGCACGTCCAGCACGAGGAGTACTTCTACCCGGACACCGACCTCTACGGCTACTCGGGCTACACCGGCAGCCCGCTGCGCGTGCGCGGCAACCACCCGCCGGCGTACGCCTACGCGTACCTGACGAACAACTCCGGATGCCTGCACGCCGGCCAGCCGATCTCGTTCGGCCTCTACGGCGCCGACCAGGACAGCGGGAGCATCACCGCATTCGACGTCGACTGGAACAGCGACGGCACCTACGACCAGCTCAACATCGCCGCCACCGACAGCGCGGCGACCGTCAACCACACCTACGCGGCCGCGGGCACGTACCTCGTCACGGTCCGCGCCAAGGACGACGACGGCGCCAGCTTCGAGGACCTCCGCAACGTGAGCCAGGTCGAGGTCACGCCCGACAACTGCCTGCCGTACGCGTCATCGAGCGCGCGGCCCGAGCAGCCGCAGACCGGCAAGCCCATCACCTTCGACGGCAGCTACTCCTTCGACCTCGACGGCAGTGTCGCGACGTACCAGTGGGACTGGGACCAGAACGGCACCTACGACTCGACCGGCGTCTCACCGACCCACACGTACGCGACCGACGGATGGCACAACTACACGCTCAAGGTGACCGACAACCAGGGCGGTGTGGGCTACCAGCAGAGCAGCGTGTTCACGCACGCGGGCAACCATGACCCGTTCTTCTACTCGCTCTACATCTCCCACCTGCAGGCGGACACGACCGACACGATCTTCTTCAACGCGAGCGGCTACGACGACGACGGCGAGATCGTCACGTACCAGTGGAACTGGGGCGACGGCAACACCTCGCAGACGAGCTCGCCGGCCGCGGCCCACGTGTACGCGGCGCCGGGCACGTACCACCCGACGGTCACGCTCGTCGACGACGACGGCGGGACCGTCAGCAGCACGGCGACGACGACCTACACGATCGTGGTGACGGCCGCGATCCCGAGCGCGCAGGTGACCTGGTCGCCGGACGAGCCGCACCCGGGCAACACCATCTCCTTCACCGCGCACGGCTCGAGCCCCAACGGCCCGATCAACCAGTACACCTGGCACTGGGGCGACGGCACGGCCAACACGGTCACGACGACGCCCAACGCGTCGCATGCGTACGCGGCGGCCGGCAACTACCCCGTCACGGTGACCGTCCGCGACACCAGCAACGTGACCGGCACAGGCCCGGCGCAGACCGTCGGCGTGAAGAGCAACTGGCCGCCGACGGCGCGCTTCAGCGTGACGCCGCAGTGCGCGACGTCCGGAACGACGATGACCTTCGACGCGTCTGCGACGACCGACAGCGACAGCGTGGTGAACGGCTACCACTGGGACTTCGGGGACGGCACGACCGCGGACACGGCCACGCCGACCACGACGCACTCCTACGCCGCGAACGGGACCTACTTCGCGGAGTTGACGGCGTCCGACGGGTCGGCCACGTCGGCGCCGGCCGAGCGCGAGATCACGATCCAGGCCACGAACTGCCCGCCGCAGGACGTGTTCTTCACGTACGCGCCGAGCAGCCTCCCGTCCGGCAGCCCGATCACGTTCACCGGCCACGCGACCGATCCGGACGGCTCGATCGCGTCCTACACGTGGAGCTGGGGCGACGGAACGCCCGACACGGTCGCGTCGGCCTCGGGCGGTGCCTCGACGCAGCACACGTTCGCGAGCGCGGGCGTCTACTACGTCCAGGTCGTCGCTCGCGACAACCAGGGCGCGGCCGAGAAGTACATCGAGCTGATCACCGTCGGCGTCGACACGACCCCCCCGGTGGTCACGCTCGCCACGCCCACCGACGGCGGCTTCGCCACGGCGACGCCGACCTACTCGGGCGCCGCGGGCAACGACCCGAACGACTCGTCGTCCGTGGTCGTCAAGATCTACAGCGGCTCGAGCGTGGGCGGGACCCTGGTCCAGACCCGCACCGCGACGCGGAGCGGCACGACCTGGACGATCAACGGCTCGCCCGCGCTGTCCGCGGGCACCTACACCGCCCAGGCCCAGCAGTCCGACAACGCGGGGAACATCGGGTTCAGCGCGCCGCGCACGTTCACGATCGACCCGGCGCCGCCGGCCATCACGCTCACGGCGCCCGCCAACGGCTCGAGCACGAACGACACGACGCCGGCGCTGAGCGGGACGGCGGGCATCCTCGCGGGCGACCTCGCCGGCGTGACGGTCAAGATCCACAACGGCACGACGACGCTCGGGACGCTCGCGCAGACGCTGACCACGACGCGCAACGGCACCACCGGCGCGTACACGGTCGACGCGGGCCCGGCGCTGCCCGAGGGCACGTACACCGCACAGGCGACGCAGCTCGACTCCGCCGGCAACACGGGCACGAGCACCGCGAACACGTTCACGATCGACACGACGGCACCGGTCGTCACCGTCACGGCGCCGGCCGACGGCTCGGCCACGAACGACACGACACCTGCGTACTCGGGCGGCGCCGGCAACCTCACGGGCGACGGCACGAGCGTCGCCGTGAGGGTGTACGCGGGCGCGACGGCGACGGGCT
Source organism: Solirubrobacteraceae bacterium (assembly GCA_040510855.1). Lineage (GTDB taxonomy): Bacteria > Actinomycetota > Thermoleophilia > Solirubrobacterales > Solirubrobacteraceae > DASQMT01. Next base: position 1,419 of record JBEVIG010000195.1, on the reverse strand, counting down.
CGCCGGTGCAGACGCTCACCGCGACGCGCAGTGGCGCGGCGTGGACCGTCAGCGGCTCGACGGCGCTCGTCGACGGCACCTACACGGTGCAGGCCACGCAGCTCGACGCCGCCGGCAACACCGGCACGAGCAACGCGCGCACGTTCACGATCGACACCTCGCCTCCGGGCGTGACGTTGACGGCGCCGGCCGACGGCTCGCGCACGAACGACACGACGCCGGCGTACTCGGGCGCGGCGGGGAACGCGACCGGCGACAGCAGCTCGGTGACCGTGAACGTCTACGCCGGCGCCACCGCGACCGGCTCGCCGGTGCAGTCGCGTACGGCGACGCGCAGTGGCGGCACGTGGACGGTCGACGGCTCGCCGGCGCTGGCGGAGGGCACGTACACGGCGCAGGCGACGCAGACCGACTCGGCGGGCAACACCGGCACGAGCGCGGCGAGGACGTTCGTGGTCGACACGTCCGCGCCGGCCATCACGCTGACGGCACCCGCCGCCGGCGCGACCTTCCCCTCCGGGGGGATCGCGTTCTCGGGTGTCGGCGGGACAGCAAGCGGCGACGGGGCGTCCGTGATCGTGCGGGTGTACGCGGGGGCGGCGGCGACGGGTTCGCCGGTGCAGACGCTCAACACGACGCGTGATGGCGCGACCGGCGCCTATTCGGTGACGGCGTCGCCGCCGCTGCCGGATGGCCAGTACACGGCGCAGGCGTCGCAGGGCGACGCGGGCGGCAACACCGGCACGAGCAACACGCGCACGTTCACGGTCAACGGCCCGCCGGTGGTCACAGTGACGAATCCGCTCGGAAGCGCGGTCGTCGGCGACAGCACGCCGGCCATCGGCGGCGATCGCGGGACCGCCGCGGACGACCTCCCGACGGTGACGCTGAAGATCTACGCGGGCGCGACGGCGACGGGCGCGCCCGTGCAGACGCTGACCGACGGCGGGTCCGGTGCGACGTGGTCGGTGACCGCGGCGACGCTCGCGGACGGCACCTACACGGTGCAGGCCTCGCAGGCCGACGGCGGCGGGGCGACGGGGACGAGCGCGGCACGGACGTTCCGGATCGACGCGACGCCGCCGGGCGTGACGTTGACGGCGCCGGCCGACGGGTCGCGCACGAGCGACACGACGCCGGCCTATTCGGGTGCGGCGGGCAATGCGGCGGGCGACGGCGCGTCGGTCACGGTGAAGATCTACACCGGGACCGGGACGGGCGGGACGCTCGCGCAGACGCGGACGGCGACGCGCAGCGGCGGTGCCTGGGCGATCGACGGCTCGCCGGCGCTGGCGGAGGGCACGTACACGGCGCAGGCGACGCAGGCCGACGACGCGGGCAACACGGGCACGAGCGCGGCGCGCACGTTCACGGTCGACACGACGGCGCCCACGGTGGCGATCACGGCGCCGGCGGACG
>JBEVIG010000194.1:0-7810 GCA_040510855.1 Solirubrobacteraceae bacterium | reverse complement strand
GGACGCGGACCTCGTTCGAGTCCGGCGTCTTCGAGCTCGGCGGGCATCCGATGGTCCTCCGTCCCGACGAGATGCAGCTCTCCCGCGGGGAATCGGTCCGCGACACGGCGTACATCCTCTCCCGCCACTCGGCATTGATCGGTCTTCGCACCGGTAACGAAGACGAGATCAATGGATTCGCGGAACATGCCACTGTTCCCGTCGTGAACATGCTCTCACCGCTGCACCACCCTTGTCAGGCGCTCGCCGATCTGCAGACGATGCAGGAGGCCCTGGGTTCCTTGGACGGCCGCGTGCTGACCTACGTCGGCGACGGCAACAACGTCGCGCGGTCTTTGGCGGTCGTGGGTGCTCTGGCCGGGGTGGAGGTCCGCGTCGCGGCGCCTTCCGGCTACCAGCTGCCCGTCGGCGAGACGCCGGCGGTGCTCTTTGAGGACCCGGCCGAGGCGGTTGCGGGCGCGGACGTCGTCTACACCGACGTCTGGGTCTCGATGAGCGACTCGGAGGAGTCCGCGGAGGCCCGCCGCGAGGCGCTCGCGCCGTACGTGATCGACGACGCCCTGCTCGACAAGGCCGCTCCGGGCGCCTTCGCCCTGCACTGCCTTCCGGCGCACCCGGGCGAGGAGATCAGCGAGTCCGTGCTGTACGGCCCGCGCCAGCGGATCTGGGACCAGGCCGAGAACCGCCGCCACGCTCAGAAGGCCCTGCTCGAGCTCCTGGTCGCGTAGCCTCCCCGGCGTGGTCGACCCGCGCGACGTCGTCGTCATCACCCGGGCCCGTCTGCAGGAGGTGGTCGACGGAGCGGTCGCCCGCGGCCGGCTCACCCGCGCGGACGCGACCGAGCTGCTCGACGAGCTGATCACCGTCCCCCGCGACCTCGCGCGCCGCGTCGCGGGCAAGCTGCCGATCGCGGGCTACGACGACCTGACCGCGGCGGAGGTCGTCCGCGAGCTCGACGCCCTGCGCGACATCGACCTGCGCCGACTGGCCGCCTACGAGCGCGCGAACGCCAACCGCAAGACGGTCCTCGCCGCGATCGAGCGCAAGCTCGGCTAGGAGGAACCGGGCTGCCGCGTCCGCGCGCGGCCGGCCTCGCTGGGAACGGCGGCTGGCTGGGGTGCGGATTCGACGCCCGCGCATAACGTCGAGGTCGCCAAGCTCCGCGCCGCGAACTCGACGTTGATACGCCTCTGAGCGCACAACGTCGAGGTCGCTCACTGGGCGCACGGAGGCTCGACGTTGCGCGCACGTTCGACCCGCTCCCCCACCCAGCCGGTGTTGCCGTTCGTCCCGTCTCACGCGGCGTCGTACGCTGGACTGCGTGGCCACGCCTCCCACCAGCACCCGCCCCGCCCGGGGCGCCGAGCTCGAGCTGACCGTCGACACCCTCGCGCACGGCGGCAACGGCGTCGCGCGGCTCGAGGGCTACGTCGTCTTCGTCGCCGGCGCGCTGCCCGGCGACCGGGTGCGCGCGGTGGTCGGCAAGTCCAAGCGCGCGTACGCGGAGGCCCGGGCGGTGGAGATCCTCGAGCCCTCGCCCGACCGGATCGCGCCCAAGGCGGACCATCCCGGCGCGCCGTGGCAGGTGCTCGCGTACGACAAGCAGCTCGAGGTGAAGGCCGAGCAGGTCGGCGACGCGCTGCGGCGGATCGGCAAGCTCGAGGGGTTCGAGCAGGACCCGATCGTGCCCGCCGTGCAGGAGTGGCGCTACCGCAACAAGGTCGAGTACTCCTTCGGGACCGGCCCGGACGGGGAGCTCGTGTGCGGCTTCCACGCGCCCGGCCGCTGGGACGAGATCGTGCCGATGACGGACTGCCTGCTGGTCTCCGAGCGCTCCAACCAGGCGCGCGAGCAGGTCCTCGCCTGGGCGCGCGAGCACGGGCTGCAGGCCTGGAACCGCCGCGACCAGCGCGGGCTGCTGCGCAACCTCGTCGTCCGCGAGGGCCGCCACACCGGCGAGCTCCAGGTGCGGCTCGTGACCTCGCCCGGCGCGATCGAGCGCGAGTCGCTCGAGGCCGCCGTCGACTGCGAGGGCCTGTTCTGGACGCAGACCTCCGACCTCGGCGAGAGCACCCAGGGCGGGACGACGAAGAAGCTCGCCGGCTCCAAGCGGCTGCGCGAGCACCTCGGCGACCTCGAGTTCCTGATCTCGCCCGAGGCCTTCTTCCAGACGAACACGGAGATGGCCGAGCAGCTCTACGGCAGCGCGATCGAGTTCGCCGACCTCCGCGGCAGCGAGCGCGTCTTCGACCTGTACTGCGGCATCGGGACGATCGGGCTCTCGCTCGCGGCACGCGCCCGGGAGGTCGTCGGCGTCGAGCTCGTCGAGCCCGCGGTGGCCGATGCGATCGACAACGCGCGCCGCAACGAGATCACGAACGCCCGCTTCTTCGCCGGCGACATCCGCCTCGCCATGCGCGAGCTGGTCGAGCAGGCCGGCAAGCCGGACGTCGCCGTCATCGACCCGCCGCGCGCGGGGCTCTCGCAGAAGGTCGTGCGCCGGATCGTCGAGGCCGCCCCGAAGCGGATCGTCTACGTCTCCTGCAACCCGACGACGCTCGCGCCCAATGCGGCCCAGCTCGTCGAGGCCGGCTACGAGCTCAAGCGGGTCCGCCCCGTCGACATGTTCCCGCAGACGCCGCACATCGAGTGCGTCGCGCTGCTGGAGGCGGGTCCCGGCGGGGTCGAGAACCCCGAGCGCGACTGAGCCTCGACCTGAGGTTCAGGCTGCGCGCGCCCAGACCGTGCGCTCGCGCGCGTCGAACCCGCGCAGCGCCGCGGCGATCGCGCGGTAGGCGCCGGCGTTGACGCTCATCCCGCAGTGCGAGGCGCGGATCTCGACCAGCTCGTCGGCGGCCGGGTCGAGGCAGGAGCGCCAGTCGACGATGCCGTCGGAGCGCGAGTAGAGCGAGACGTACCCGACCTCGGCCGGGAACGGCCCGTTGAGCGCCGCGCGGAAGCCGGCGCAGCAGTCGCCGCGCAGGCAGCGGACGGAGAAGAGCCCGGGTGCGGATGCCGTGCCCAGCGCCGCGACGACGCCGACCTGCGCGAGCACGAGCGGATGGATCGCCAGCTGCGACCGCACCGGGGCGCCGAGCGCGATCACGCCCGCCACCAGGTCCGGGCGGCGCGCGGCCAGCGCCTTGCCGAACACGCCGCCGCGGCTCTGGCCGATGATCGCCACGCGGTCGCCGGTGCGCTCCGCGAGGCGCTCGAGCCGCTCCTCGAGCTTGGCGCACGTGGCCTCGCTGCAGGCGACGTTGGCGCGGATCCCGGCGCGCTTGGTGTGCCAGCCCGCGGTGCGGAGCCAGGACGTCATCGTCGCCAGCGACCCGTCGCCGGCCAGGAAGCCCGGGATCAGCATCACCCCGCGGCCGTCGCCCTCGGGCACGCCCGCGCCCCGGATCACGTCGGAGCGCTGCAGTCCGGCCCACTCGAGGCCCACGCGGCTCTCCCGCCAGATCGGTGGGATCGCCGGCAGTGGAGCGCGCGGAAAGCGCAGCATGAGCAGGTATTACCCGATTGACGGTGCGTCAGCCACCCCCAATTGGGTGGAACCCCACGAAAAGACGGGGCGGCGGAGCCCGGGGAGCGTGTGCAAGCATCGGCCCATGCGCGCCGCGACCATCCGCGACGGGGAGATCGCCGTCGCCGAGCATCCCGATCCGGAACCCCAGTCCGGCGAGCTGCTGGTGGAGGTGAAGGCCGCCGGGCTCAACGGCGCGGACATGCACCAGCTCGCCGGGGGCTACCCGGCGCCCCCCGGGGCGCCGCCGGACATCCCGGGGCTCGAGATGGCGGGGGAGGTCGTCGGCCTCGGCCGCGGCGTCACGCGCTTCGAGATCGGCGACCGGGTCATGGCCGTGATCGCCGGCGGCGGCCAGGCGGAGCTCGCCGTCGTCCACGAGCGGGCCGCGATGCCGGTGCCCGAGGACCTCGACTGGACGGCCGCGGGCGGTGTCCCGGAGGCGTTCACCACGGCCCATGACGCGCTCTTCACGCAGGCCGGGCTCACCGTCGGCGAGCGGCTGCTCGTGCACGGCGCCGCGGGCGGCGTCGGCATGGCGGCCGTGCAGCTGGGCGTGATGGCCGGCGCGCGGGTGACCGCGACGGTCCGCGACGCCGCGGCGCGCGAGCAGATCGCGGCGCTCGGCGTGCTGGCGCTCGAGCCCGCGGGCTTCGAGGCGCACGGCCCGTTCGACGTCATCCTCGAGCTCGTCGGCGCGCCCAACCTGGCCGCCAACATGCAGGCGCTCGCCCAGCGGGGCCGCATCAGCATCATCGGCACCGGCGCGGGCGCGACGACGGAGATCAACCTGCTGGCGCTGATGGGCAAGCGCGCGCGGATCCACGGCTCCGTCCTGCGCGCGCGCTCGCTGGAGGACAAGGCGGACGCGGCGCGGCGGGTCGAGCGCTCCGTCCTGCCCGGCTTCGCCTCCGGGGACCTGATCGTGCCGGTCGCGGCGACGTTCCCGCTCGACGCGGTCGCGGACGCCTACGCGCGGTTCAAGGCCGGCGCGAAGCTCGGCAAGATCGTGCTCGAGATCGGCTGACGCTCAGGGCGCCGGCTCGTCGAGCACGTCGGGGTCGAGCGGCGCCACCTCGGCCGCGTGCACCGTGCACAGCGCCGGACCGCCGGCCTCCATCGCCTGCTTGAGCTCGGACTCGGTGAGCGTCGCGCCGCACTCCTCGCAGCGCTCCCCGACGGTCTCGAGCGTGCGTTCCTCGAGGTCCATGGACGCATCGTACGCCCTGCGACCTGAGACCGGCTTGCGGTGTATCGACGAGTGTTCGATTGAGGGATCGGACGTCCGTCCGGATACTGGGCGGGCTCTCAATGTGAACGCGATCGGTGTGGCGCCTAGGAAGGGAGGCCACAATCGTCGAGCAGACGGACCGGTCGCGGATCGCCTGACCCCTGGCAGGGAGGCTCTTTCCGTATGCACGGCTCGGCTTCGGCCGCGCGCAAGACGCGCGCGCCCTGGTTCCTCGCACTCGTCGTCTCGCTCTTCGCCGCGCTCGGCGTGCTCGCGTTCGCCGCGGCACGCGCGGACGCGGTGCCGCTCGCCGGCTCGCCCAACCCGCTCCCCGGCTCCACGTTCGAGGGTGGTGATGGCAACCAGGCGGCCAGCACGGTGCTGCGCACGGACTGGCAGAACGTCTCGCCGGTGAACCACAGCCCGGACCCGAACCTCAACGACAACATCTTCGCGGGCGGCAACGAGGGCAAGGAGAACGACCCGGGCAACTGGAACTTCAGCACGCAGAACGGCGGCTCCACCCCGGGCAAGAACAACATCCTCGACGCCTACTCGTTCAACGACCCGGTCTCGACCAACGTCTTCCTCTACCTCGCCTTCACGCGCGGGGACGCCACGGGGACGACCTACATGGCCTTCGAGCTCAACCAGCGCTCGAACCTGTGGAACAACGGCAAGGTGAACATCCCCTGCCGCACGACCGGCGACATCATCGTCTCCTACCAGGTCTCCGGGAACAGCCCGGACGTGATCCTGCAGACGTGGACGACGACGACCGCCGACGCGGCGACGGGCTGTGCGAAGACGGGCAAGCTCACCGACTTCACGGCCTTCGCGGACAACGTCGACGTCCAGGGTGCCGTCAACGCGGCGCAGATCCAGAACTACCTGCCTTCGAGCTTCGCGTGGCCGAGCAACCAGATCCCCGCCAAGCTCTTCGGCGAGGGAGCCCTGAACCTCACGACGCTGCTCGACGACGCGCTCGGCACGCCGTGCTTCTCGTTCGGCTCGATCTGGATGCACACGCGGGCGTCGACGTCGGACTCCTCGAACCTCGACGACTACGTCGCCCCGCGCCCGCTGCTCGTGCGCAACTGCTCCGCCTCGGGCACGAAGTTCAACGACCTCGACCAGGACGGCGTCAAGGACGCGGGCGAGCCCGGCCTCGCCGGCTTCCGCATCTGGGCCGACTACGACAACGACGGCGTCCGCGACGCCGGCGAGCCGTTCGCCGACACGGACGCAAGCGGCAACTACGCGATCACGAACATCCAGGACCCGAGCGGCACGTACTCGCTCCGCGAGCAGCTCTCGCCGAACGGCGGCAGCACGGGCGGCTGGATCTGCTCGGCGCCCCAGACCACGGCCGCGGGCGGCGACTTCCCGTGCGCGTACACCGGCATCAACGGCGCCGCCACGCCGAACGTGACCGGCAAGGACTTCGGCAACTACAAGCCGGGCAGCGTCGTGATCGACAAGACCGCCGACGCGGCCTCCGCGAGCGCCGGCGACCAGATCGGCTTCACGATCAAGGTCACCAACACCGGCCAGGGCAACGCCAACGGCGTCACGGTCAGCGACACGCTGCCGACCGCCGCCGGGCTGAACTGGAGCGAGTCGCCCGACGACGCGGCCTGCGCGATCGCCGCCGGGAAGCTCACCTGCGACTTCGGCACGATCGCGCCCGGCGCGAGCAAGTCGGTCCACATCGTGAGCCCGACCACCGCCGCGACCTGCGGGATCGTGAACAACACCGCGACGGTCACCTCGTCCGGCGCCGGCAGCGGGAGCGACTCCGACTCCGTCGACGTCAACTGCGCCGCGATCGACGTCGAGAAGACGGCCGACGCGGCGAGCGTGAGCGCGGGCGACCAGGTCGGCTTCACGGTCACGCTGAAGAACACGGGCGAGGGCCAGGCCAAGGGCGTGCAGTTCACCGACGTCCTTCCGGCCGGCCTGAGCTGGTCGATCTCCCCGGCCTCCGCCGGCTGGTCGATCGCGAACGGCAACCTGGTCTTCGCGCCGACGACGCTCAACGCGGGCGCCGAGACCTCCGTCCACGTGGTCGCGACGACGGACAAGGACGACTGCGGCCAGCTGGACAACACCGCGACGGTCACGACCACGAACGACGGGTCCGACCAGGACAGCGCGTCGATCGACGTGAACTGCGCGGCCATCGACGTCGAGAAGACCGCCGACGCGGCGAGCGTCTCCGCCGGCGAGCAGATCGGCTTCACGGTCACGCTGAAGAACACGGGCGAGGGCCAGGCGAAGGGCGTGCAGTTCACCGACGTCCTCCCGGCCGGCCTGAGCTGGTCGATCTCCCCGGCCTCCGCCGGCTGGTCGATCGCGAACGGCAACCTGGTCTTCGCCCCGACGACGCTCAACGCGGGCGCCGAGACCTCCGTCCACGTGGTCGCGACCACGGACAAGGGCGACTGCGGCACGGTGGACAACACCGCCTCGGTCACCACCACGAACGACGGCTCGGACTCCGACTCGGCCTCGGTCGGCGTGCGCTGCGCGGCGATCGACGTCGACAAGACGGCTGACGCGGACAGCGTGTCCGCGGGCGAGCAGATCGGCTTCACGGTCACCCTCCGCAACACGGGCGCCGGCGAGGCGAAGGGCGTGCAGTTCACCGACGTCCTGCCGAGCGGCTTCGCCTGGAGCATCTCCCCGGCCGCGACGGGCTGGTCGATCGCGGGCGGCAGCCTCGTCTTCACCCCGACGACGATGGCGCCGGGCGCGGTCACGACCGTCCACGTCGTCGCCACGACGGACAAGGACGACTGCGGCCAGGTCGACAACACCGCCACGGTCACGACCACGAACGACGGCTCCGACAGCGACGGCGCGTCGATCGACGTGAACTGCGCGGCCATCGACGTCGAGAAGACCGCCGACGCGGAGAGCGTCTCCGCCGGTGACCAGATCGGCTTCACCGTCACGCTGAAGAACACCGGCGAGGGCGAGGCCAAGGGCGTCTCCTTCACCGACGTGCTGCCGGCCGGGCTGACGTGGACGATCTCCCCGGCGTCCGCCGG
>JBEVIG010000193.1:0-5747 GCA_040510855.1 Solirubrobacteraceae bacterium | reverse complement strand
CGACGGCGACAACTCGGGCGGCACCGCGCCCGCGGGCTTCATCCCGCCGGGCTCGGCCGAGATCGAGGACGTCTTCGAGTCGTTCTACACGAGCCGCGGCGAGCCGTTCCAGGACTCGGAGTTCTCGGGTCGCTCGGACTACGGCCCGTTCATCGCGGTGGGCATCCCGGCCGGCGGCCTGTTCACCGGCGCCGAGGTCCCCAAGACGGCCGACGAGGCCGAGCTCTACGGCGGCGTCGCCGGCGCGGCCTACGACCCGTGCTACCACCAGTTCTGCGACAACCTCACGGGCGCGGGCCAGAACGCCGCGATCTACGCCCTGCTGCGGCAGGACTACACGCTCGTCGGGAACATCAACGTCCATGCGCTGGACGTGAACTCCGACGCGATCGCCACGGCGGTCCTGACGTTCGCCTACGACTCGTCGGCGGTCAACGCCGTCGCGGGCAAGCCGGGCAAGAGCCTCGGGCTCTACAAGCCCGGCGCGACCAGCTAGCACCCTCCGGCCGGCTCCTCCCATCCGGGGGGAGCCGGCCGCCGGTGCCCGGGACTAGGCTCAGCGCATGCTCGGCCGCCTGCTCCCCGCGCGCCCGCCCTCCCTCGTGGCGGGCATCGTCACCGCCGCGGCGCTGCTGCTCGCCGAGACGCTGCTGCTCTATCCGCTCGGCGACGTCGCCGACCCGGTCTCGCTCGGCGTCATCTACCTGCTCGGCGTGCTGCTCGTCTCGATCGTCTGGGGCGCGCTGCTGGGCATCGCGACGAGCGTCGCGAGCGCGCTCGCCTTCAACTACTTCCACATCCCGCCGACCGGCCGGTTCACGATCGCCGACGGCGAGAACTTCGTCGCGCTCGTCGTCTTCCTCCTCGCGGCCGGCGTCGCCTCGAGCCTCGCGGAGGCCGCCCGCCGCCGCGCCGCCCAGGCGGTGCGCGCGAGCCGCGAGGCGGGCCTGGCGGCGGAGCTCGCCCGCGTGCTGCTCGGCGCGCCCGACCTCTCCGCCGCGCTCGGGCCGGCCGCCCAGCGGATCGCCCGGGCCTACGAGCTGCCGTCCTGCCGGCTCGTGCTCGACGCCGTCGGCGCCGACGAGCGCTCGGCCGCGATCCCGCTCGAGCGCGACGGCGAGCGGCTCGGCACGCTGCTCGTCCCGCACGCCGCGGCGGAGGAGGTCGACGCGGTGCGTCCGGCGCTGGAGGCGCTGCTCGCCGCGGGCCTCGCGCGCGACACGCTCACGCGCGAGGTCGTGGAGACCCGTGCGCTGCGCCGCTCGGACGAGATCAAGACGGCCGTGCTCCGCGCCGTCTCGCACGACCTGCGCTCGCCGCTGACCGCGATGGTCACGTCCGCCGAGGCGCTCGCCTCACCTGGCCTCGACGAGCAGGAGCGGCGCGAGCTCGCCGCGGGCGTGACCGCCGAGGGCGCGCGGCTCGGCCGGCTGATCGACAAGCTGCTCGAGCTCTCGCGGCTCCAGTCGGGCGCCGCCGCGCCGCGGCGCGACTGGGTCTCGGTCGACGAGCTGCTGCACGACGCCATCGCCTCGGTCGGCCTGCCGCCCGAGCGGGTGAAGCTGGCCGTCGACCGCGACCTGCCGATGATCCTCGCCGACGCCGCGCAGCTCGAGCGCGCGTTCGCGAATCTGCTCGAGAACGCGGCGCGCCACTCGGGCGACGAGCCCGTCTCGGTCCGCGCGCGGGCGAGCGGCGGACGGCTGCTCGTGCGGGTCGTCGACCACGGCCCGGGCATCCCGCGCGCGGAGCAGGAGCGGATCTTCGAGCCGTTCGTGCGCGGCGGCGACGCCGCGTCGGGCTCCGGCCTCGGGCTCGCGATCGTGCGCGGCTTCGTCGAGGCCAACGGTGGCAACGTCCACGTCGAGTCGCTCCCGGGCCAGGGCGCGAGCTTCGTCGTCGCCCTGCCGCTGCCGGAGGCCGTGCCGGCGTGAGCGGCCGCCGGGTCCTGGTCTGCGACGACGAGCCGCAGATCCTCCGCGCGCTGCGCGTCGTGCTCCGCGAGGCCGGCTTCGACGTGGTGCCCGCCGAGACGGCGCAGGAGGCGCTCGACCGCGTCGCCGTGCAGCCGCCCGACGCCGCGATCCTCGACCTCGTGCTCCCGGACGGCGACGGGATCGAGGTCTGCCGCTCGATCCGCACGTGGAGCACGATGCCGGTGATCCTGCTGTCGGCCGTCGGCGACGAGGACGAGAAGGTCCGCGCGCTCGAGGCGGGCGCGGACGACTACGTCGTCAAGCCCTTCGCGCCGCGGGAGCTCGTCGCGCGCCTGCAGGCCGTGCTCCGCCGCGTGGGCGACGGGCCGGGCGAGCCGGCGATCGTCGCGGGCGACCTCGTCGTCGACCTCGCCGCGCGCACCGTCACGCTCCGCGGCGCCGAGGTGCACCTCACGCCGATCGAGTTCGGCCTGCTGCGCGCGCTCGCGCGGCAGCGCGGGCGGCTGATGACGCACCGGGCCCTGCTCGTCGAGGTCTGGGGCCCGAGCTACGCCGACGACACGCAGGTGCTGCGGACCCACATCGCCAACCTGCGGCGCAAGATCGAGGCGCCCGGCGGGCCGCCCGCCTTCATCCGCACGGAGCCCGGCGTGGGCTACCGCTTCGCGGCCTGATCGGCCTTCACGAGATCTTGATGCGGATCGCCCGCATCTGCATGCGGGCTTGACGACCGCCGTCGCAAGGTGGAGCCATGACCTTCGCCGGCTGGCTCGAGATCCTCCTCTTCCTCGGCGCGATCACCGCGCTGACGCCGCTCGCCGGGGCGTACCTGACGCGCGTCTTCCGCGGTGAGGTGACGCTGCTCGGCCGGGTCGAGCGCGGCTTCTACGCGCTCCTCGGCACCGACCCGGCGCGCGGCCAGGACTGGAAGGGCTACGCCCGCTCCGTCCTGATCTCGAGCGCCGTCTTCGGCGTCGTCCTCTACGCGCTGATCCGGCTGCAGGGCGTGCTGCCCGGCAACCCGCAGGACCTCGGCGCGCCGGGCTGGGACCTGTCGTTCAACACGACCGCGTCGTTCATCACCAACACGAACTGGCAGTACTACGCGGGCGAGACGACGATGTCCTACCTCACCCAGATGGCCGGCCTGGCCGTCCAGAACTTCGTCTCGGCCGGCGTCGGCCTCGCGGTGCTCGTGGCCTTCGTCCGCGGCCTCGCCTCCCGCTCCGGCAAGGAGCTGGGCAACTTCTACGTCGACCTCACGCGGGCGATCCTCTACGTCCTGCTCCCGCTCTCGGTCGTCGTCGGCCTCGTGCTCGTGTCCCAGGGCGTCATCCAGACGCTCCAGGGGCCCGGCACGGCGACCACGCTCACCGGCGCGAAGCAGGCCTTCGCCTACGGGCCGGTCGCCGGCCAGGAGGCGATCAAGATGCTCGGCACCAACGGGGGCGGCTTCTTCAACGTCAACTCGGCGATGCCGTACGAGAACCCGACGTGGCTCTCGAACTTCGTCGAGATGCTGGCGATCCTGGTGATCCCCGCCGGGCTCACCTCGATGTACGGCCGCATGGTCGGCAACAAGCGCCAGGGCTGGATGGTCTTCGGCGCGATGATGACCCTGTTCGTCGTCGCCGTCGCGGGCATCTACGTCGCCGAGTCGCATCCGACGCCGGCGATGCAGGCGGCCGGGCTCACCGGACCCAACATGGAGGGCAAGGAGCAGCGCTTCGGCATCGCCTCCACCTCGCTCTTCGCCGCGGTCACGACGGCCGCGTCGTGCGGCGCCGTGAACGCCGCGATGGAGTCCTTCACCGGGCTCGGCGGCGCGATCCCGATGGCGCAGATGATGACCGGCGAGGTCATCTGGGGCGGCGTCGGCTCGGGCCTGTACTCGATGCTCCTGTTCGTCATCCTCGCCGTCTTCATCTCCGGCCTGATGGTCGGGAGGACGCCCGAGTTCCTCGGCAAGAAGATCGAGGCGCGCGAGGTCAAGCTCACGATCCTGGGCACGATCGCCGTGCCGATGCTCGTGCTGTTCGCGACCGCGCTCGCGATCGCCACGAGGTACGGCGACGCCTCGATCTACAACCACGGCCCGCAGGGCTTCTCCGAGACGGTCTACGCCTACACGTCGCAGGGCAACAACAACGGCTCGGCCTTCGCGGGCTACACCGGCGTCACGTTCGCCGACGTGCTCGGCGGGCTGGCCATGCTCGCCGGCCGCTTCCTGCCGCTGCTCGCGGTGCTCGCCGTCGCCGGCTCGCTCGCCGGCAAGCGCGTCAGCCCCGCGGGCCTCGGGACGCTGCGGACGGACACCCCGACGTTCGGGTTCGTCCTCGTCGCGGTCGTCCTGATCGTCGCCCTCCTCACCTTCGTCCCCGCCCTGCTCCTCGGACCCGTGGTCCAGGGCCTCTCCGACCAGCTCTACTGACATGCGAGATCTCAGAACCGCACTCGTGGCCGTCCTCGTCCTCACCGTGACGCTCGGCCTCGCCTACCCGCTCGCGATGACCGGCGCCGCCCAGGTGGCGTTCCCCGGCCGCGCCGGCGGCTCGATGGTCGAGTCCGGCGGGAAGGTCGTCGGCTCGCGGCTCATCGGGCAGGACTTCGCGAAGCACCCCGGGTACTTCCAGAGCCGCCCGTCGGTCACGGGCTACGCCCCGGCGGCGACGGCCTTCAACAACCAGGGGCCGAACCAGCAGGAGCTGGCCCGCCGGCTCCGCGAGAGCGTGCGGCGGTACCTGCGCCGGGAGCGCCCGTTCACCCCGGGGCTGACCGCCGCCCGGATCCCGTCCGACGCGGTGACCACGTCGGCCTCGGGCGTCGACCCGGACATCTCCGAGGCCGACGCCCGCATCCAGGCCGACCGCGTGGCGGCCGAGCGCGACCTCCCGCTCCCACGGGTGCTCGCGCTCGTCGACGACCATGCGAGCCGGCCGTTCCTCGGGCTCGCGGGGCCGAGGTCGGTCAACGTGCTCGAGCTCAACCTCGCGCTGGACCGGGAGGTGCCGCGATGATCTCGCGAGCGACGCTGATCGCGGCCGTGCGCAAGCTCGATCCGCGCGAGATGGTGCGCAACCCGGTGATGTTCGTCGTCGAGCTCGGCGCGGTCCTCACCACGGTGCTGTGGATCGTGGGCGAGCCCGGGCAGCCCGGCTGGTTCGCCTTCACCGTGGCCGTCTGGCTGTGGCTGACGGTGCTCTTCGGCAACCTCGCCGAGGCGATCGCCGAGGGCCGCGGCAAGGCCCAGGCCGCGACCCTGCGCGCCATGCGCAAGGACACCGTCGCGACGCTGCGCGACGGCACGCGGCGCCCCGCCGCCGAGTTGACCCGCGGCGACGTCGTCGTCGTCGAGGCCGGCGAGCTGATCCCCGGCGACGGCACCGTCATCGAGGGCATCGCCTCCGTCGACGAGTCGGCGATCACCGGCGAGTCGGCGCCCGTGATCCGCGAGTCCGGCGGCGACCGCAGCGCGGTCACGGGCGGCACGCGCGTGCTCTCCGACCGCATCGTGGTCGAGATCACGCAGGAGCCCGGCGCCTCGTTCCTCGACCGCATGATCGCGCTGGTCGAGGGGGCCGCGCGGCGGAGGACGCCGAACGAGATCGCGCTCTCGATCCTGCTCTCCGGGCTCACCATCGTGTTCGTCGTCGTGGTCGCGACGCTGCGGCCGTTCGGCGAGTACGCGGGCACGACGATCTCGTGGACGGCGCTGATCGCGCTGCTGGTCGCGCTCATCCCGACGACGATCGGCGCGCTGCTGAGCGCGATCGGCATCGCGGGCATGGACCGGCTGGTCCGCCGCAACGT
>JBEVIG010000192.1:0-21271 GCA_040510855.1 Solirubrobacteraceae bacterium | reverse complement strand
CAGCGGTGGCCGACGTCGGTGTGGACCTCGTAGGCGAAGTCGAGCGGGGTCGCGCCCGCGCCGAGCGACTTGACCTCGCCCTTGGGCGTGAAGACGAAGACCTCCTCCTCGACGAGCTCGCCGCGGAGCTGGTCGGCGAACTCGGCCGGGTCCTCGACGTCGGACTGCCAGTCGAGCAGCGACTTGAGCCACTTGAGCTTCGCGTCGGTCGCGTCGATGCCGCCGCTGCGCGAGCCCTCCTTGTACCGCCAGTGGGCCGCGACGCCGTACTCCGCCGTCTCGTGCATGTCGGCGGTGCGGATCTGGATCTCCAGCGGCCTGCCCTCGGGCCCGATCACCGTGGTGTGGAGGGCCTGGTACATGTTGAACTTGGGCATGGCGATCATGTCCTTGAACCGCCCGGGCAGCGGCTTCCACAGCGAGTGGATGACGCCGACCGCGCCGTAGCAGTCCTTCACGGACTCCACGATCACCCGCATGGCCGTGAGGTCGTAGATCTCGTTGAACTCGCGGCCCTTCTTGGTCATCTTCGAGTAGATGGAGTAGAAGTGCTTCGCGCGCCCGGAGATCTCGGCGCGGATGCCGAGCGCCTCGAGCTCCTTCGTGAGGTAGCCGCCGGCCTTCGCGACGTAGTGCTCGCGCTCCTCGCGCTGCTGGCTGACCAGGCCCTTGATCTCCTGGTACTTGCGCGGGTGGAGCGTGGCGAAGGAGAGGTCCTCGAGCTCCCACTTGATGGCGTGGATGCCGAGGCGGTGCGCGAGCGGCGCGTAGATCTCGAGGGTCTCCTTGGCCTTCTCGATCTGCTTCTGCTTCGGCATCGCGTCGAGCGTGCGCATGTTGTGCAGCCGGTCGGCGAGCTTGATGAGGATGACCCGGACGTCCGTGGCCATCGCGACCATCATCTTGCGGTAGTTCTCGGCCTGCGCCTCGTCGCGCGACTGGAAGGTGATGCCGGTGAGCTTGGTGACGCCGTCGACCAGCCCCGCGACCTCGTCGCCGAAGGTCTCGCGGACCTCGTCGAGGTTCGCGGTCGTGTCCTCGACCGTGTCGTGCAGGAGCGCGGCGCACAGCGTCTCGGTGTCGAGCCGCATCCCCGCGCAGATCTTCGCGACGCCGACCGGGTGGACGATGAAGTCCTCGCCGGACTGCCGGCGCTGGTCGGCGTGGTGCTCGCAGGCGAACATGAACGCGTCGACCAGTCGGCGGCGGTCGACGGGGCGCGCCACCTCGTCGGCGTGCTCCTCGACGATCGCGAACAGGTCCGCGAGCAGCTCGCGCTCGACCGCGGTCAGGTCGGCGGGCGCCTCGGGCGGCGCCTCGTGCTGGTGGTCCTTGCGGTCGACGGGGACGTGCGAGTTGACCGCCACGTCGTCGGTCGCCTCGACGCCGGCGACGACGGGCACGCGCGGGTCCGCCTCCGCCACCTCGGGCGGCGTCCGCGGCGTCTGGTCGGGCTCGATCGCCATCAGATCTCTGCCTTCAAGTGTAGGCCAGGACGGTGCGCCCGGTCCGGCGGGCGGACGACCGTTTCACGCCGCGACGACGCTGCCTGCCGCGGGTGCGGGGGCCTCCTCCGCCGCGGGCGCGGTGGTTCGTGGCGCGGCGCCGAGGTGGGCGAGGCCCGCGTCGAGCCGCGCCGAGTACGCGCGGAACGCCGGTGAGCGCTCCAGCGCCGTGCGCTCCTCGACCGGCGGGAGGGTGACCGCGAGCGGGTCGTCCCCCTCGATGACGACGAGCTCGAGCTCGGCCAGGACGCGCAGGAGCCGACCCGCGGCGGCACCCGTCCGCGGCTGCCCGCCGGTCCCCGCGAGCGCCGCGGCGAGCGCGGCGCCCGCCACCTCGGGTTCGAACACGTCGTCGGCGCCCGCGGCCTGCTGCGCGGCGACACGGAGCGCCCGGTAGGCCTCGGCGAGCGGCGCGCGGAGGTCGAGCTCCCACGTGAGCACGCGGGCGGCGAAGGCCCGCTCGGCCTCGCCCCACGCGAGGTGGACCCAGCCCGTGCCGGGCAGTGCGTCGGCGAGCGCGCGCGGCGAGAGGTGCGCCGGTGGGTCGACCGCGACGACGTGCTCGTAGTCCGCGGCGAGCCCCGGCTCCGAAAGGAGCGCGTCCCACGCGATGACGTCGAAGCCGCCGACGCGGCCCTGCAGCGCCCGCGCGCGGTGGCCGGCGTGGGCGGCGACGGCGAGCACGGGCGCGCCGCCGGCGACGAGGTCGCCGAGCAGGCCCGCGATGCCGCCGCCTCGCGCGTCGCGGACGCCGCGCGAGGGCGGCGGGCCGAGGCCGTCGGCCGCGCCGCGGAGGTCGTCGTCGAAGAGCGCGCCGGCGAACGTCGCGGGCGCGAGCCGGTCGCCGGCGGCGGGCGATGAGGTGCCGGGGGCCGGCGAGGGCGGGGCGTCGAGCGCCGGCAACGGCGTGGGTGGGGCGGCGAGGTCGGCGGCCAGCTCGGCCAGCAGCGCCTCGCCGGCCGCGGGCTCCCCCACCACGCGGATCGGCGCCGGGTGGGCCGGCTGGGCGTGGCGGAGGACGAGGCGGGGCTCGACGGCGCCGTTGTAGCGGTTGACCTCGAGCTTGACCGCGGCGTCGACGGGCTCGCCCGGCGCGGCCGGGAGCGAGCTGCCGCGGCCGAAGGCGACGCAGCGCGAGCGGGCGCCGCCGGCGGCGAGCGTGAAGGAGACGTGGCGGCCCTCGCCCATCGGCCGCGGGTCGTCGAGCAGCGCGCTCGGGACGAGCAGCGACGGCTCCGGGTTGCCCATGCCGAACGGGGCGAGGCGCTGGAGCTCCTCGGCCAGCGGCAGCGCGAGCGCGTCGCCCGGCACGACCGCGTCGACGCGCTGCACGGGGATCAGGTCCTCGGGCGCGAGCACCGACTCGGCGTGCGCGACGAAGGCGGCCCGGAAGGCGTCGACCGCCGCGGCGGCGATCGTGCAGCCGGCGGCGGCACGGTGGCCGCCGTGGCGGAGCAGGTGGGCGCTCGCGGCGTCGAGCCCCCCGAGCAGGTCGAACGCGGGGATAGAGCGGCCCGAGCCGGTCCCCTCCTCCCCGTCGAGCGCGATCAGCACCGCCGGCCGGTGGTGGCGCTCGGCGATCCGCGAGGCGACGATGCCGATCACGCCCGGATGCCAGCCCTCGCCGGCGAGGACGTACGCGGCCGGCTCGGCGCCGTCCGCGGCCGCGCGGAACTCCGCGACCTGGGCCTCGGCGGCGAACAGGATCTGGGTCTCGACGTCGCGCCGCTCCGTGTTGACGGCATCGAGCTCGGATGCGACCGCCCGCGCCCGCGCGACGTCCGCGGTGAGCAGCAGCTCGAGCCCCGCGTCGGCCCGGTGGATGCGCCCCGCGGCGTTGATCCGGGGCGCGAGGCGGAAGCCGATCGCGCTCGCGTCCACGCCGCTCGGGTCCACGCGCGCGACGTCCATGAGCGCCTGCAGCCCCGGCTTGCGCGTCGCGGCGAGCGCCCGCAGCCCGGCCCGCACCAGCCGCCGGTTCTCGCCCACGAGCGGCACGCAGTCGGCCACCGTGGCGAGCGCGACCAGGTCGAGATCGGCGTCGGCGGCGCCGGCATCCATCCCCGCGGCCTCGAGCAGCGCCCGCGCGAGCAGGTGGGCGACCCCCGCCGCGCACAGCTCCGGGCACGGGTACCCGCCCACGCCCGGGTGCACGATCGGCGCGTCGGGCAGCTGCCCGTCGGCCCGCGGCGTGTGGTGGTCGGTGACCACGACGTCCATCCCCGCCGACCGCGCTGCGGCGACCTCCTCGACCGCGGTGATCGCGCAGTCCACGGTGACGAGCAGCTCCGTCCCGCGCGCGGCGAGCCGCTCCACCGTCGCCATCGCGAGGCCGTACCCGTCGTCGATCCGGCTCGGCAGGTACCAGTCGACCTCCGCCCCCAGCGTCCGCAGCGCCCGGACGAGCACCGCCGTCGCGCTCACCCCGTCGACGTCGTAGTCGCCGTGGACGGTGATCCGCGAGCCGCGCTCGACGTGCCCGTGGATGATCGCCGCGCCCTCGCGCAGCCCGCCGAACGCGTCGAGCGGGTGCGTGACGCCGGCCTCCAGGAACTCGCGCGCGGCGCCCGGGTCACCGAACCCGCGGCGTACGAGCACCTGGGCGGTGACGTGCGACACGCCGAGCTCCGCCCCCAGCCGCTCGGCGGCGGCGAAGTCGTACGGTGCGATCGTCAGGCGGACGTCGGTCTGAGCCACGGCGCACGACGCTACGCGCGACCCAGGACGGAATCGCGCACATGCAGCGGAAACTGCGCGATTCCGTGACGTTCCCGCGGTGTTCCGTCACACCGCGGGGACGGCGCTATGCGTCGAGCGGCTCGTTGCCCTGCGACACGCCGTAGAAGTACACGGCGGCGATGCCGAGCAGCGCGCCCGGGATGGCCTCCAGGGCGGAGACGAGGTCCGTGTCGTTCTGCCCCGGGATCGTGAAGCCGTTGATGATCAGCCCGAGCAGCATCGCGCCGGTGACCGCCCCGAGGAACGCGCCGACGATGCCGCCCCAGAAGCGGTCGGGGACGAAGATCGTGAAGTGCCAGATGGCGATGCCCATCATCACCCACACCAGCGCAGCCATCAGCGAGGCCTCCCGTGCCGGCGGTTGCGCGGCTTCTTCGGCTTGTCGGCGTCACCGGCCGGCGGCTGGCCGCCCTCGCCCGCGGTGCCGCCCGAGCCGGTCTCGCCCGCACCGCCCGAGCCGGCGCCGCCGCCACCACCCGCGGCCCGCGCACGTGCGCGGCGCCCGCCGGTGGGCCGGCCGCTCCCGGCGCCCGCGGCCGTCGTCGGCCGCTTGGCCGAGCCGCCCTCGTCGATCCCGAGGTTGGCGACCATGTCGTCGAAGTCCTCGCGCGAGACCTGCGTCGGATCCTGCGGCGCGGTGATCGACGCCGTCGCGCGGCGCTTGCGCTCGGGCTCGACGTCGACCGGCGCGCCCGACGCCGCGACCGCGTACGCGGGCACGTAGCCGAGCTGCTCCTTGATCCGCCGGTAGCGGGACCGGTACACGGGGTCGCGCTCCTTCCAGTGCACCAGCACCGGGCCGGCGATGAAGATCGACGAGTACGCGCCGGAGAGCGTGCCGATGATCAGCGCGAAGGCGAAGTCCTGCAGCGTCTCGCCGCCGAAGAAGAACAGCGCGAGGACGGGCAGCACCGTGCAGAACGAGGTGGCCAGCGAGCGGACCACGACCTCGCTCATCGAGCGGTTGTAGATCTGGGAGAACGCCGCGCTCGGCATCCGCGGCACGTTCTCGCGGATACGGTCGAACACGATGATCGTGTCGTAGAGCGAGAAGCCCAGGATGGTGAGCAGCGCCGCGACCGTCGACGTCGTCACCTCCCGGCCGACCAGGGCGTAGATGCCCGCCGTGATGAGGATGTCGTGCGCGAGCGCGATCAGCACCGGCACGGCGAACTTCCACTCGAACCGCAGCGTGATGTAGATCGAGATCACGAGCAGCGACGCGATGATCGCCACGAGCGCGGAGTTCGCCACGGACTGGCCGAACGTCGGCCCGATCTCGGAGACCTCCGGGTCGCCGGCGATGCCGAACGTGTTGTCGAGCGCGTCGGTGACCTCCTGCGTCTTGCCCGACTGCTCCGCCGAGATCTGGACGACGTTGTTGCCCAACTCGGGGTTCTTGACGGTCTGGATCTTCGCGTCCGCGAAGCCGGCCGGGCCGACCGCGTCGCGGACCTGCTCGACCGTCGCGGGGTTCTCCAGCGCCGCGGTGATGCGCGTGCCCGACTCGAAGTCGATGCCGAAGTTCAGGCCCTTGCCGCCGATGGCCAGCGCGCAGACGAGCAGGATCACGCCGGACGTCGAGAAGAACCACTTCGACCAGCCCATGAAGTCGAACGTGATCGGCTTGCGCTGCTTGCCCGCGCCGAGCGCCGACGGGCGCTGCAGCACGCGGCTGCCGCGCATCGACAGCAGGATCGCCTGCGTCGCGAGGACCGCGGTGAACAGCGAGACGATCGTGCCGACGCCGAGCACGAAGGCGAAGCCCTTGACCCCCGCGGTCGCGAGGATGAAGAGGATGAAGGCGACGAGCAGCGTGACGATGTTCGCGTCGACGATGGTCGCGAAGCCCTTCTTGTATCCCTGCGCGATGCCGGCCGATATCGACCGGCCGTGGCGTATCTCCTCTTTGACGCGTTCGAAGACGACGATGTTCGCGTCCGCCGCGACGCCGATCGTGAGGATCAGGCCCGCGATGCCCGGCAGCGTCATCGTGATCGGGATGAGCTTGATCAGCGCGAAGAGGTACAGCGCGTAGATCGCCAGCGCGACGACGGCGATGACGCCCAGCACGCGGTAGAAGACGAGCAGGAAGATCGCGACGATCAGGAAGCCCGCCAGGCCGGCCTTGAGGCCCTGGTCGAGCGCCTGCTGGCCGAGCGTCGCGGAGACCTGCGAGCGCGAGATGAGCTCGAGGCGCAGCGGCAGGGCGCCGATCTTGAGCAGTCGCGCGAGGTCCTGCGCGCTCTGGAGCGTGAAGCCGCCGGAGATCTGGGCGCCCTGGGAGCCGTCGATCCCGTCCGGGTTCTCGCGGAAGTTGATGTACGGCGTCGAGATGAGCTCGTTGTCGAGCCGGATCGCGAAGTGGTGCGACGCCGCGATCGGGTTCTGGAGGCCGCCGTTGAGCGCCGCGTTGTCGGCGCCGCGCTGGGCGATCTCGCGGGTCGTCTCGGCGAACGCCTTGCGGCCCTGGTCCGTGAACTCCATCGTGACGATCGGCGCGCCGCCCGCCCCGTTCTCGAAGTTCTGCTCCGGGTTCTTGATCTCGTTGCCGTTGAGGACCGGGTTGTCCTTGAGGACCCACCACTGGTCGACCTCGCCGCGGTCGCGCTGGTCGCCTTCGCGCTCGTCGGGCGCGCGGACGACGATCACGCCCTCGGGGACCTCGAGGATCTTGAAGTTGCCGATGTCGGCCTTCTCGAGGCTCTCGCGGAGGTCCTGCTCGCTCTCGGACGGGATGCCGTCGTTGAGCGGGGCGTTCGAGGTCTTGTCGAACGCGTAGAACTGGCTGCCCTGGGTCGTGTTGTTGCCGTCGACCTCGGGCGGGCACTTCGACGCGCGCTGGACGGCGTTGAAGAGCCCGGAGATCGCCTGCTGCCCGCCGTTGACCGAGTCCGGGTTGGTCTTGCAGTCCTCGTCGAGGATGTTCGGTTCCCAGTCGTAGAAGTACAGCTGGGCCGTGGTGCCGACGATGTTCGCGGCGCGCTCCGGGTCGGCGACGCCCGGGAGGCTCACGTCGATCTGGTCGCTGCCCGAGCGCTGGAGCTCCGGCTCGGCGACGCCGAGGGTGTCGACGCGCTCGCGCATGATGTCGAGCGCGCGGTCCAGGCCTTCGGGGGTGACCTCGGGCTGCTGCTTGGTGGGCTTGCCCTGGAAGACGAGCTGGACCCCGCCCTGAAGGTCGAGACCGAGCTTGGTCTCCTTGGTGAAGATCACCGCGATGGACGCGGCCAAGAGGCCCACGACCGTGAGCAGGACGAAGAGATTGCGACGGCGATCGGACATGTGTGCGGTAGGACAGCCTACTTCGAGGGTGTGAGCACGAGCAGGAGCCCGCCGTCTTCATCGTAGGCCGGGAAGAGATCCGCGACCGCTTTCGCGGGCAGATCGCCCTCGGCGTTCACGACGACGTCCTTGCCGAGCTGGCGGACGCCCCACTCGAGCGCGACGCCGACGTGGTCCTGCCCGCCGTCGAAGTTCAGCCCCAGCACGTCGTTCACCGGGCGGCCGATGACCTTCTCGTCGGAGAGGCCGGTCAGCTCGCGCGAGCCCCGGCCGCAGCCGATCACACGGCCCTGCTGGTCACAGACGAAGAATGCGGCGTTGGGAGCGGGGTAGTAGTCGTCGAGGAGCTCGAAGAGGAAGCCGAAGCCGCACTTCGAGCAGCCCTTCGGCTGGTTGCGGAACCCCGCCGTGCGGTCGGTCTGCGTGGACCGCTGACCGCAGTTGGGGCAGATGAAGAGATGGGCCATGCCAACGGGTAAGGGTAACTCCACGGCTAAAGGCAGCCTCTAGAAGAGGCCGGCGGGCTCCGCGGGCGGCTCGAGCCCGAGATGCCGGTAGGCGTGCGCGGTCGCGCAGCGGCCGCGCGGCGTGCGCATCAGGAAGCCGCGCTGGAGCAGGTACGGCTCGTAGACGTCCTCGACCGTGTCGGCCTCCTCCCCCACCGCGATCGCCAGCGTGGAGAGGCCGACGGGCCCGCCGGCGAAGCGCTCGCAGATCGCGCCGAGCAGCTCGCGGTCGAGCCGGTCGAGGCCCTCGTGGTCCACCCCGAGCAGGTCCAGCGCGGCGCGCGCGACCGTTACGTCGATCGCGCCGTCGCCGCGGACCTGCGCGAAGTCGCGGACGCGCTTGAGCAGCCGGTTGGCGAAGCGCGGCGTGCCGCGGGCGCGGTCGGCGATCGCGCGGGCGCCGGCGGCGTCGATGGCCACGCCGAGCACGCCCGCGGAGCGGACGACGATCCGCGTGAGCTCGCCCGGCGCGTAGTGCTCGAGCCGGTGCTGGATGCCGAAGCGATCACGCAACGGGGTGGTGAGCAGCCCGGCGCGGGTGGTCGCGCCGATCAGCGTGAACGGCGGGAGGTCGAGCGTGACGACCTTCGCCCCCGGCCCGACACCGAGGGTGATCGGCAGCTGCCGGTCCTCCATCGCCGGGTAGAAGGTCTCCTCGACCGCGCGCGGGAGCCGGTGGATCTCGTCGACGAAGAACACGGTCCGCGGCTCGAGGTCGGTGAGGTAGGAGGCGATGTCGCCCTTGCGCTCGAGCGCGGGGCCGGCGGTCTGGACGAACGCGACGCCGAGCTCCTCCGCCACGATCCGGGCGAGGCTCGTCTTGCCCAGGCCGGGCGGCCCGGCGAGCAGGACGTGGTCGAGCGCGTCGTTGCGCGCCGACGCGGCCGCGATCGAGACCGTGAGCTGCTCCTTGAGCGCCTCCTGGCCGACGAACTCCTCGAGCCGCTGCGGGCGCAGGGTCGCGTCGAGGTCGTCCTCTGCGCGCTCGTGCGGCGTCTGGAGCCGGTCCACCCCCGGAGTGCGGATCACCGGCGCGCCACCTTCAGCGCGTGGGCGATCAGGGCCTCGGTGCTGTCGCCGTCGGCGCCCTCGAGGAGCTGCTCGGCCTCCATCGCGGAGTAGCCGAGGCCGACGAGGCCGTCGCGGGCGAGCAGCCGCGGATCGTCGCCGCGGGCGACGACGATCGGGTCGTCGGCGGGCGCCGCGCCGACCTTCTCGCGCAGCTCGACGACGATCCGCTCCGCCGTGCGCTTGCCGATGCCGGGGACGGCCTGCAGGCGCGCCGTGTCGCCGGCCGCGACGGCGGCCAGCAGCTCGCGCGGCGTCCCGCCGCTGAGCACCGCGAGCGCGACCTTCGGCCCGACGGACTGCACCCCGATGAGCAGCAGGAACAGGTCGCGCTCGGCCTCGCTCGCGAAGCCGTAGAGCTGGAGCGCGTCGTCGCGGACGATCAGGTGGGTGTGCAGCGTCGCGGGCCTCCCGACCGCGGGCGTGTGGCGGAGCGTCTCCGCCGACACGGAGAGCCGGTAGCCGACGCCGCCGCAGGCGACGACGACGTGGTCCGTCCGCCGGACGGCGACCTCGCCGCTGAGCAGGGCGATCATGCCGCGCGGATCGCCGCCCGCAGGGGCGCCCCGTTGGCGTGGCAGATCGCGACCGCGAGCGCGTCGGCCGCGTGGTCGGGGCGCGGCAGCTCGGCGAGCGCGAGCAGCGTCTGCACCATCCGCTGGACCTGGTCCTTGCCCGCCCGGCCCGAGCCGCAGACGGCCCCCTTGACCTGCTGGGGCGTGTAGGAGAAGCACGGCAGCTTGCGCTGGCCGGCGGCGAGGACCACGACGCCGCGCGCCTGGCCGACGGCGAATGCGGAGTTCGCGTTCGTGCCGAAGTAGAGGTCCTCGACCGCGAGCGCGTCGGGCGCGTACTCCTCGAGCAGCGCACACACCCGCTCGTGGATCGTGGCGAGCCGCTCGCCCGGATCCAGCCCCGCCGCGGTCTCGATCACCCCGCCGTCGAGCGCGACGAGCCGAGCGCCGTGACGGGCCACGACGCCGTAGCCGGTGTTGGCGGTGCCCGGATCGATGCCGACGACGACCATTCGGACCGGGATTCTGCGCCCAGGCCCGGACGCCTTCCCGGCAGAGCCGTCAAGCGCCCGGCAGCGACGACCCCGCGAAGCCGAAGAACCAGATCGCGCCGGCGGCGAGCGCGAGCGCGACGGAGACGATCATGACCGTGTCGAGCACGGACCGGGTGCGGCGGCGCGGGCCGCGCTCGTCGCGCATCGACTGCAGCCACGCGGCGCGCTGCGGGCCGTCGTCGAGCCGGCCGGTGATGCGGCCGTGGATCCGGTCCAGGGTGCCCAGCGCCTTGCCGATGACGATCATCCCGACGGGGAGGCCGAGGAAGACGAGCAGGTACGGGCCGAGGCTCGGCCGCGACGACTCGGTCAGCGCCGAGGCGACCCAGAGCAGCCCGAGCGGGAGCCCGATCCACATCAGGATCGAGCCGAGCGCCATGAGCAGCACGAGCAGGAGCGCGACCGGGCTCCAGAGGAGCCGCTCGCGGCGCGTGCGCGTGCGCCCGCTCGTCGTCGTGGAGGTCGGGACGGCCACGGACGGGCGATACCCGGCATTCCGGTCAGACACACGTGCGGGCACCCGGTCGCGGACACGGACCCGCTGCAGCCGCATAATGGCGCCGCGTGCAGGAGCAAACCGCCGACCGCGCCCTGGCCGTGCTCGCCGTCGCGTGGGTCGCGGCGGTCGCCGTGCTCCAGGCCGGCTCCGTGCTCGACCCCGCCGACGTCGCCTCGAGCCCCGACACGGTGGCCGGCGGCGCGCTCTGGCGCCTGCTCGCCAGCGCGCTCGTCGTCGACGCCCCGGCCGCCGCCGCCCAGATCGCGATCGTCGCGGCGCTCACGGCGCTGGTGCTCGTGCGCGACGGCGGCGTGACGTGGTGGCTGGCGGCGCTCGCCGGGCACGTCGGGTCGGCGCTGCTCGCGTACGCCGGCATCGCCGTCGCGGACGCGCTCGGATCCGCCTCGGCGGAGCGCTTCACCGCCGAGCCCGACTACGGCGTCTCCTGCGTGCTGGCCGCGCTGAACGGCGTCGCACTCGCCGGGACGGCGCGCCGGATCCGGGCGCGCCGGGCGGGAGCGATCGACTGGATCGTCGTCGCGGGCACCGCCGTGGCGACGGTCGTCTGGCTCGCGACCCTCGACTGGTACGGCGTCGAGCACCTCTACGCGTTCGGGATCGGCGCGCTGGTCGCGATCCTGCGCGCCCGCCGCTCCGGATAGCTTCCGCCGATGGAGATCGTCCTCGCGCTCGCCGCCGCGCTGCTGTTCGCGCTCGGCACCGTCCTGCAGCAGAAGGCGGGCCTGGACGAGCCCGTCGAGGGCGAGGCGTCGGGGCTGCTCCTCCGGATGGCGCGCCGGCCCGTGTGGCTGGCAGGCATCGCGGCGGACTCCCTCGGGTTCGTCGCGCAGGCGATCGCGCTGACCATCGGCCGGCTCGCGGTCGTCCAGCCGCTGCTCGTGTCGAGCGTCGTCTTCGCGCTCCCGCTCGGCGTCAGGCTCACCGGCCAGAAGGTCCGGCGGATCGACGTCGCGGCGGCGGTCGTCGTCACCGTCTCGCTGGGGGTCTTCCTCGTGGTCGCCGATCCCTCGGGAGGACGCGACGACGCGCCCGTGGGCGAGTGGCTGATCGCCGGCGGCGCGTGCCTCGCGGTCAGCGCCGTCCTCGCGCTGGCCGCGCGCGGCACGCGCCCCGCGCGGAAGGCCGCGCTGCTGGGCATCTCCTGCGGGATCCTCTTCGGGCTGAGCGCCGCGCTGACCAAGGCCGTCGGCGACCAGGTGGCGGACGCCCCGCTCGAGGTCTTCGTCGACTGGCACCTCTACGCGCTGATCGCGGTCGGCTACGTGTCGCTGACGATCAGCCAGCTCTCGCTGCAGACGGGCGTCCTCGCCCCGGCGATCGCGACCTCGATGGCGTTCGACCCGATCACGTCCGTGCTGCTCGGGGTGACGATCATGCAGGAGTCGCTGCACACGTCGACCGCCGGCTCCGTCGCCGCCTGTGCGGCGCTCGCCGCCGCCCTCGGCGGCCTCGCGGTGCTGGCGCGCCGGGAGGAGGGCTCCGCCCAGACCAAGCCCGCCGGGGGCACGCAGGTCACGCTGGCGCAGGCGGCGACGGCGGCTCCTCCGCCGCGATCTGCGCCATCCGCGCCCGCGAGCGCGGACCCGCGTAGCTGAAGAAGATCACCAGCCCGATCACGAGCCAGACCGCGAGCCGGATCCACGTGGCGACGGGGAGCAGCGCGATCAGCGCGGCCGCGCACACGATGCCGGTCGTCGCGGTGACCCACACGAACGGGACCTTGAAGGGACGCTCGAGGTCGGGCCGCCGGCGGCGCAGCGCCATCACCGCGCCGCAGACGATCACGAACGAGAGCAGGGTCCCGATCGAGACGAGGTTCGTGAGGACGTCGATCGGCGTGAAGCCCGCGCACAGCGAGCCCGCGACCGCGCACACGAGCGTCGCCGCGCCCGGCGTCTTGTAGCGCGCGCCGACGCGGCCGATCGCATCGGGCAGCATGCCGTCGGACGCCATCCGCATGAAGATGCGCGTCTGCCCGTAGAAGGTCACGAGCACCGTGGCGGCGAGCCCGATCACGGCCGCCACCGCGACCACCGACTCGAGCCACGCGAGCTCGCTCCCGGCCGCGCGGACGGCCTCCGCGATCGGGTCGGCGACGTCGAGCCGCCGGTACTCGACCATGCCCGTCATCACGACGCCGATCAGGACGTAGAGCAGCGTCGAGATGCCGACCGTGGCGAGCAGCCCGATCGGGATCGTGCGCTGCGGCCGGCGGGCCTCCGCCGCCGCGGTCGAGACCGCGTCGAAGCCCACGTACGCGAAGAAGACGACGCCCGCCGCCCGGAGCACGCCCGTGATCCCGAACTCGCCGAACCCGCCGTCGTTCGGCGGCACGAACGGCTCCAGGTTGGCGCCGTGGACGTACCAGGCGCCCACGCCGATGAAGAGCACGAGCGCGAACAGCTTCAGCGCCACCATCGCGTTGTTCGCGCGCGTCGACTCGCGCGCGCCCCGCCACAGCAGCCAGCAGGTGGCGAGCACGATGGCCATGGCGGGCAGGTCGACGATCCCGCCGTTCTCCTGGAACGGCGCGTTGACCAGGTCGTGCGGCAGGTCGATGCCGATCAGCTGCATCAGCGCCTCGAAGTAGCCCGACCAGCCCACCGCGACCGTCGAGGCGGCGAACAGGTACTCGAGCAGCAGGTCCCAGCCGATGATCCAGGCCAGCACCACGCCGAACGTCGCGTAGGCGTACGAGTACGTGGAGCCCGCCGCCGGGATCATCGCGGCCAGCTCGGCGTAGCAGAGCGCGGTGACCGCGGCCGCCAGGCCGGCGATCAGGAACGAGATGATCACTGCGGGCCCGGCGTACTCCGCCGCGGCGGCGCCCGTGGTCACGAAGATGCCCGCGCCCACGACGGAGGCGATCCCGAGCGCGGTCAGGCTCACCGGCCCCATCGCCCCGCTGTCCAGCCGCCCGCGATCGCGCCGGGCCTGCGCGACGATCGCGTCGAGGTTCCGGTCGCTCACCGGCGCATCCTGCCAGACCCTTGACCGCCGCGTCGGCGATCCAAGACGATGCCCGGACGTGAGCGCCATCGACGATCCACCCGACGAGGGCGTTCCCGCCGGAGACTTCCGCGCGAGCGAGCGGGAGCGCCGCCTGGCCAAGCTCGACGCCCTGCGCGAGCGCGGCATCGAGCCCTACCCCGTGCGGTTCGACCGCGATACGACCGCCGCCGGGCTCCACGCGGCGCACGCCGCGCTCGCCCCGGGGACGGAGACGGACGCCGAGGTCCGCGTCGCCGGCCGCGTGATGGGGCTCCGCCGGCACGGCGGCCTGGACTTCGTCGACCTGATGGACGAGACGGGGACGATCCAGCTCCTCACGGCGCGCGACGAGCTCGGCGACGAGGCCCTGCACGACGTGTCCGACCTCGACCTCGGCGACTGGATCGGCGCCGCGGGCCGCGTCATCACCACGACGACCGGCGAGCTGACGATCGACGCGACGTCGGTGCAGCTGCTGGCCAAGGCGCTGCGCCCGCTGCCGGACGTGCGCCACGGGCTCACCGACCCGGAGGCCCGCTACCGCCGCCGCTACGTCGACCTCATCGTCAACCCGGAGGCGCGCGCCGTGTTCGCCGCGCGCACGACGGCGATCGCGGCGGTCCGCCACGTCCTGGTCGAGCGCGGCTTCCGCGAGGTCGAGACACCGGTGCTGCTCAACCAGTCCGGCGGCGCGGCCGCGCGCCCCTTCATCACCCACCACAACGCGCTCGACGTCGAGATGACGCTGCGGATCGCGCTCGAGCTGCCGCTCAAGCGGCTGCTCGTCGGCGGGATGGACCGCGTCTTCGAGATCGGGCGCGTGTTCCGCAACGAGGGCCTCGACACCCGCCACAACCCCGAGTTCACGCTGCTCGAGGCCTACCAGGCGTTCGGCGACTACGAGGACATGATGGAGCTGACCGAGACGCTGGTCAGCGAGGCCGCGCTCGCGGCCAACGGGACGACGGTCGTCACGGTCGCCGGCGAGCCCGTCGATCTGAAGCCACCGTTCCGCCGCGCGCGGATGATCGACCTCGTCAAGGAGCACGCCGGCGTCGACATGCACCCGTCGATGCCGATCGAGGAGGCGCGCGCGATCGCGGACCGGCTCGGCGTGGAGTGGCTCGAGGTCTGGGGCGCGGGGAAGATCCTCAGCGAGGTCTACGACGCGACGTGCGAGGACAAGCTGGTCGAGCCGACGTTCGTGCTCGACCACCCGCGCGAGATCTCGCCGCTCGCCCGCGCGCACCGCGACGACCCCACGCTGACCGTGCGGTTCGAGCTCGTGATCGCCGGGCGGGAGCTCGCCAACGCCTACAGCGAGCTCAACGACCCCGTCGACCAGGCCGACCGCTTCGCGTTCGAGGCGAGGATGCAGGCGGGCGGCGACGACGAGGCGGAGCCGGTCGACGACGACTACGTCCAGGCGCTCGAGTACGGCCTGCCGCCGACCGGCGGGCTGGGGGTCGGCATCGACCGGCTGGTGATGCTCGTCACCGGCGTCGACTCGATCCGCGACGTGATCCTCTTCCCCACCCTGCGCCCGCAGGAGGGCGGCGGCCAGAAGCCCCCGGCGCTCGCCGCGGGGCCGGAGCCGGCGCCGCTCCCGCCGCCGGTCTCCGAGGGCGCCGTGCGGCCGGTCGCGCCGACGCGGCGGCCGCACTCGCTGCGCCCGCTGGCGTGGCTGACCGCGATCGTCGGCGTCCTGTCGCTGCTGCCGACGCTGCCGATCGTCGACTGGTCGTTCGGTGTGGGCGACATCCTCGAGCGGCCCGATCGCGCCGTCGCGTTCGTGATCACGGCCGTGGTGGGGCTCGCGCTGATCGTCGTCGCCCGCCAGGTGGCGCGCGGCAAGCGGCGCGCGTGGTGGGTGGCGGTCGGCCTGTTCGCGGCGGCCACCGTCCTGCACATCGTCAAGGGTCCCGATCCGATCGCGGCGCTCGTGAACCTCGCGATGCTGCTCGCCTTCGTCTGGTTCCGGCGGGACTTCCGCGCCAAGGGCGACCCGGGCTCGCTCGTGGACGCCCTCGCGTTCATCCCGCTGTACGTCGGCGCGGTGCTGCTGTTCGGCGTCGTCTCGCTGCTCACCCAGGCGAGCCACGTGACGCCGGCGCTCGGCGTCGGCGGGGTGCTCAAGACGGTGTTCGGCGGCCTCGTCGGCGCGGACGGCGCCTACACGTACGACCGCACGCTGTTCGGCGAGTTCTTCGCGGACGCGCTGCTGGCCCTCGGGATCGCCGGGCTGGCGATCCTGCTCTACCTGGCGTTCCGCCCGCTGGTGCGGCGCACGCCGCCGACCGCGGAGCGGCGGGCGCGGGCGGAGGCGATCGTCCGCGAGTGGGGCAGCGACACGCTCGCCTACTTCGCCCTGCGGCGCGACAAGAGCTACTTCTTCTCGGAGGACGGGCGCTCGCTGATCGCCTACGCCTACGTGCGCGGCTACGCGATGGTCGCGGCCGACCCGATCGGACCGCCGCAGGACCGCGCGCGGGTGCTCGACGAGTTCCTCGCCTACGCCGCCGAGCAGGGCTGGGGCACCGCCTTCCTCGCCGTGCGCGAGGCCGACGCGGCGCTCTACCGCGAGCGCGGGATGCACGTGCTCTACCTCGGCGACGAGGCGATCCTGCGCTGCGACGCGTTCACGCTCGAGGGGCATGAGATGAAGGCCGTGCGCGACGCGGCGCGGCGCGTCGGGCGCGATCACACCTTCACGCTCCTGCGCGAGTCGGAGGCCGGCGCGGAGCTGGTCGGGCAGCTCAACGCGATCAGCGCGGCGTGGCGCGCGGGGGCGGAGGAGCGCGGGTTCACGATGGAGCTGGGCGAGGACGTCGAGGGCACGAACCCGGACTTCCTCATCGCGCTGGCGCGCGACGCGTCCGGCGCGCCCGCCGGCTTCCTGCGCTTCGTGCCCGCCTACGGGGAGGACCTGGGCTACTCGCTCGACCTGATGCGGCGGCGGCCGGACTCCGCCAACGGGCTGACCGAGTTCCTGATCGCGAACGCCGCGCTCGAGCTGGGCGCGCGTGGCGTGCGCCGGCTGTCGCTCAACTTCGCCGCGTGGGGCCGGCTGCTCGACTCGGCGGAGGACGCGGGGCTGCTCGGCCGGTTCGAGCGGTCCGTCGCGCGCGGCCTCAACCCGTACTTCCAGATCCAGTCGCTGCGCGACTTCAACGCGAAGTTCGGGCCGCAGTGGCTGCCGCGCTCGCTCGTCGTCGACGACCTCGCCGAGCTCCCCCGGGTCGCGCTGCTCTACGCGAGCGTCGAGGGCTTCCTCGACCTGCCGCTCGTCGGCCGCTTCCTGGTGCCGCCCGTGCGCAGAGCGGTCGCCGAGGGGCGGCGCGCGAGCCCGTGACGTGGCGGCTGCCGCGAGCGCGTGCACCGCGCAACGCGGAGTTCGTCAGCCTGCTCGAGACGTTCCTCATCGCGGCGGTCGCGACCGTGCTGACCATCCGCACGCAGCTGTGGCTGACCCACTACCCGCAGCTCGGCGGCCGCGGTCTGCACATCGCCCACCTGCTCTACGGCGGGATCATCATGGCGACCGCGATCGGGATCCTGCTGATGTTCCTGGGGCGGAGCCCGCGGCGCCCGGCGGCGCTGCTCGGCGGCATCGGGTTCGGGTTCTTCATCGACGAGCTCGGCAAGTTCGTCACGGCGGACAACAACTACTTCTTCAAGCCCGCCGCGGGCGTGATCTACCTGATCTTCATCACGATCTTCCTGATCATCCGCCGGCTCGCGAGCGATCGGCCGCTCACGGACGACGAGCGGGCCGCCAACGCGATCTACCTCGCCATCGACGCCGCGCAGGGCCGCCTGCACGAGCGCGAGCGCGCCAGGGCGGTGGCGCTGCTCGACGGCGCACGCGCCGGCGACCCGCTGATCGCGCCGATGCGCGCGCTGCTGCAGGAGCTGGAGGCGCTCCCGCAGCCGCCTCCCCGCTTCTACGAGCGCTGGGGGGAGCGACTCCGCGCCTGGTACCTGCGGATCGCCCAGTGGCCGGGTCTGCCGGCGGTGATCACGACCGTGTTCGTCGTCTGGGCGATCCTCCGCACGGCCGTCGTGGTCGGCACGGTCATGACCGCGGGCTTCACCGACCCGCCGCGCGCGGTCCGGCTCGCGGCCTACGACGACCTGAGCTTCCTGAACGTGGCGATCACCGTCTGCACCGCGGTGTCGATCGCCCTGGTCGTCGCCGGCCTCGTCCGGCTGCGACGGGACCGCCTCGCCGCCTACCGGCTGTTCGAGCGCGCACTGCTCGTCTCCATCCTGCTCACGCATGTGTTCGTGTTCGTGAAGTCGCAGTTCGGCGCGGTGTTCGGTCTCGGTCTCGACATCGCGCTGCTGCTCGGCGTGAAGGGGATGATCGACGCGGAGGAGGGCCGCCCCGACGAGGCGCCCTCGCTCATCGAGGGCCCCGACAGGGGCGTGCCCGCGTAGCGACCCCCGTATCGTGGTCCGGATGCGGTTGAGCGTCCTGGACCAGTCCCCGATCAGCGCGGGCTCGACGGGGCCGGACGCGCTCCGGAACACCCTCGACCTCGCCCGGCTCGCCGACGAGCTCGGCTACCACCGCTACTGGGTCGCCGAGCACCACGGCGGCGCGATGCTCGCGGGCCCGGCGCCCGAGGTCCTCATCGGCCCGATCGCCGCGGCCACGCGCCGGATCCGCGTCGGCAGCGGCGGCGTGATGCTCCCGCACTACTCGCCGCTGAAGGTCGCCGAGGCGTTCAGCCTGCTCGCCGGCCTCTATCCCGGCCGGATCGACCTCGGCCTCGGCCGCGCGTCCGGCACCGACCCGATGACGCAGTACGCGCTCCAGCGCGACCGCCGCCAGGCCGCGCCCGACGACTTCTTCGAGCAGCTCGTCGAGCTCCTCGGCCACCTCGACGGCACCCTGCCGGCCGACCACCCGTTCGCCCGCCACGCGGCGACCCTCCCCGGCGTCCCGGAGGCGCCGGAGCCGTGGCTCCTGGGCTCCTCGCCGCAGAGCGGGATCTGGGCCGCGCAGCTCGGCCTCCCCTACGCGTTCGCCGACTTCATCAACCGCGACGGCGCGTCGATCGCCACGGACTACCAGCGGCGCTTCGACCCCGGCGTCCGCGACGCCGCGCCGCGCACCGCGGTCGCCGCCTGGGCGCTCGCCGCCGACACGGAGCAGGAGGCGTGGGAGCTGACCGCGTCGAGCCGGATGGCGATGGCGATGCTGCGCCGCGGACGGCTCATCCCGGTCCCGCCGGTCGACCAGGCGCTCCGCTTCCTGAAGTCGCAGGACGAGGACCTCCGCGGCACCCGCCGGATCACGGCCGGCACGCCGGAGCAGGTCCGCGCGAAGCTCGAGGAGCTCGCGCAGCAGTACGGCGCCGACGAGGTCATCGTCGTCACGATCACGCACGACCACGCCGCCCGGCGGCGCTCGTACGAGCTGCTCGCGGACGCGTTCGGCCTGAGCGCGCGCCCGAAGGCCGCGTGAGCCGGCAGCTAGCCGGCGACCCGCTCGAGGATCTCGGCCGGCACGTCGAAGTTCGCGTGCACGGCGTCGACGTCGTCGAGGTCCTCCAGCGCGTCGACGAGCCGCATCAGCTTCGTCGCGCCGTCCTCGTCGAGTTCCACGCGCGTCTTGGGCAGCTGCGCGACCTCGGCGCTCTCGACCTCGATGCCCGCCTCGTCGAGCGCGGCCCGCACCGCGGTGAGGTCGCCCGGCTCGCAGGTGATCTCGAACACGTCGTCGTCCGTCCCGATGTCCTCCGCGCCGCCGTCGATCGCGACCATCAGGTCGTCCTCCGAGTAGCGCTCGGAGTCGACGACCACGACGCCCTTCTTGTCGAAGAGGTAGGCCACGGAGCCCGGCTCGCCGAGGTTCCCGTTCTGCTTGGTGAACGCGTGGCGGACCTCGGAGCCCGTGCGGTTGCGGTTGTCCGTCGTCGCCTCGACGAGGATCGCCACGCCGCCGGGGCCGTAGCCCTCGTAGGTGACGGCCTCGAGCGCCTCGGCGTCGCCGCCCTCGCCGGTCCCCTTCGCGATCGCGCGCTCGATGTTGTCCTTCGGCATCGAGGCGTCCTTCGCCTTCTGCACGGCCAGCGCGAGCGAGGGATTGCCCTCGATGTCGCCGCCGCCTTCCTTCGCGGCCACCGTGATGGCGCGCGCGAGCTTCGTGAAGAGCTTGCCGCGGCGTGCGTCGACGATCGCCTTCTTGTGCTTGATCCCCGCCCACTTGGAATGACCGGCCATGGCCCTCCAGTCTACTTCGCGGCCCAGGGCGCGCGGCCCTGATCCCACAGCGCGTTCAGCGCCAGCGCGTCCTTGTGCGTGTCCATGCAGGCCCAGAAGCCGTCGTGCCGGAAGGCCTGCAGGCGGCCCTCGGCGGCGAGCCGCTCGAGCGGCGCGCGCTCGAGCACGGATCCCGGCTCCAGGTAGCCGAGCACCTCGGGCTCGAGCACGAGGAAGCCGCCGTTGACCCACTCGTCCGCGACGGGCTTCTCGCGGAACCCGGTCACGCGGTCGCCCTCGCCGAGCAGGGCCACGCCGAAGGGGAGCTCGGGCCGCACGACGGTCATCGTCGCCAGCGCACCCGCCGCCTCGTGCGCGGCGAGCAGGTCGTCGAGCCGCACGTCGGCGACGCCGTCGCCGTAGGTGAGGAAGAAGCGCCCGGGGCCGACCGCGCCGGCGGCGGCGAGCACCCGCCCGCCCGTCGGCGTGTCCTCCCCCGTGTCGACGCACGCGACGCTGACGCCCTCCGGCCACCTCGCGCCCGCGGCCCACGCGGCGACGAGCTCCGCGCGATAGCCCGTGAGGAGCACGACCCGCCGCACGCCCTGAGCGGCGAAGATCGAGGCGACGTGCCACACGATCGGCAGGCCGCCGACCTCGACGAGCGGCTTGGGGAGCTCGCCCGCCAGGCGCGTGCCGCGGCCGCCGCAGAGGATCGCCACCGTCTCGACGTTCACCGCGTGGGCAGGATGTCAGGCGGCGCCGAGGGGCGCGCCGCCGGAGGCGGCGGGCGTCAGGCGACGGCCGCGGCCGTGTAGCTGCGCTCGGAGACGAGCGCGACCCGCCCGCCCACGGCGACCGTCCCGTCGGCGCCCGGGCGCGAGTGCAGCTCGGAGCCCTCGCCCTGCCGGATGATCACGTCGCGGCCGAGCAGCGCGCCGAACTGGATCGCCGCCGCGCCCGTCGCCTCGTCCTCGTCGATGCCGATGCCGTTGGGGAAGATGCGCGCGCGCACGCGCCCCGCGGCCTCGTCCTCCCAGGCCCACACGCCGATCATCGCGTCGCCGCCGGGGATCGCGAAGGCGTCGACGTCGGCAGGCGACGGGAGCCGGGCGAGGTCGTAGAGCGTCGCCCACTCCGGCCGCGCGCGGATCCAGGTGAGCTCGCCGTCGGTCCAGGTGGGCACGTCGCCCGCGGGCGGGCGCAGCATGTCGACGCCGAGGAGCCAGGACGTGCCGACGAGCGGGTGCCCGGCGAGCGGGAGCTCGACCGCGGGGGTGAAGATGCGCAGCTCGCCCGTCGTGCGGTCGTCGACGAAGACGGTCTCGGAGAAGCCGAGCTCGGCGGCGACGGCCTGCCGGTCGGCGGGTGCGATCGC
>JBEVIG010000191.1:0-6775 GCA_040510855.1 Solirubrobacteraceae bacterium | reverse complement strand
TCTGATCTGGACCAACCCCGCCTGGCAGCCGCTGCTCGGCTGGACGGCCGAGGAGCTCGCCGCCCGCTCCTACCACGAGCTCATCCACCCCGACGACCTGCCGCGGGTGCAGGAGGCCGAGCGCCACGTCCTGAGCGGACGCGCCGGCGAGCGGCCCGAGACCGAGCTGCGGCTGCGGGCGCGCGACGGCTCCTACCGCTGGTTCGTGTTCAGCACGAGCTTCGCGCCGGAGGACCGGCTCGTCTACTTCTCGGGCAAGGACATCACCGCGCGCAAGGACGGCGAGGAGGAGCTGCGCGCCGCCGACGAGCGTTTCCGCGCCATCACGGGCTCGACCCGCGACGGGATCATCTCCGCCGACGGCAACGGGCGGATCATGTTCTGGAACGCCGGCGCCGAGGCCATCTTCGGCATGACCGAGGAGGAGGCGCTCGGCAAGCCGCTCACGGTGCTGATGCCGGAGCGCTACCGCGACGCGCACCGCGCCGGCATGGCCCGCTTCCTCGCGACGAGCGAGGCGCGGGTGATCGGCTCGACGCTCGAGCTCGAGGGCCTGCGCGCCGACGGCAGCGAGTTCCCGCTCGAGCTCTCGCTCGGCACCTGGAGCCGCGGTGGCGCCGTGTGCTTCAGCGCCGTCGTCCGCGACCTCACGGACAAGGTCCGCGCCCGCCGCGCGCTGCGCGAGGCCGAGGAGCGCTTCGCCGGCGCGTTCGAGGGCGCCGCGGTCGGGATGCTGATCGCCGCGCCCGACGGCATCGTGCTGCGGGCGAACCGCGCGCTCTGCGAGCTGCTCGGGATGCGCGAGGCCGAGCTGCGCGGGCGCCGGATGGACGAGCTCGTCCACCCCGACGATCGCGCCGCGGACGTCACGGCGGTCCGCGCGATGCTCGACGGCCGCACGGAGCGCCTCGCCACGGAGCGCCGGATCATCGGCGCCGGCGGCGAGATCCGGATCGCCCGGGTGAACCTCTCGGTCGTCCGCGACACCGACGGGACCCCGCTGCACTTCGTCGGCCAGGTCGAGGACGTCACGGAGCGCCGCCGCACGCTCGAGGCGCTGACGCTCTCGGAGGCCCGCTACAAGGGCCTGATCGCGCACCTGCCGGACTCGACGGTGCACCTGATCGACCACGATCTCCGGATCCTGCTCTCCGAGGGCGACCGGATGCGCGCGCACGGCTACGAGCCGTCCGCGCTCGACGGCCGGCTGCTCGAGGAGGTCATCCCCGCGGAGGCCTTCGCCGCGCTCGCGCCGCACTACCGCGCCGCGCTCCGGGGCGAGCGCCGGTCGTTCGACCGGGACGCGTCCGACGGCACCGCGAGCTACTGGGTGCAGATCGCGCCGCTGCGCGACGAGGCCGGCCGCGTGATCGGCGCGATGGCGCTGTCGCGGGACATCACCGAGCGCCGCCAGGCCGAGCTCGCACTCGAGGATCGCGCGCGGGAGCTGGAGCGCTCGAACGCCGAGCTCGAGCAGTTCGCCTACATCGCCTCCCACGACCTCTCCGAGCCGCTGCGGATGGTCTCCTCCTACCTGCAGCTCCTGCGCCGGCGCTACCACGGCAGGCTCGACGACGACGCGGACGCGTTCATCGACTACGCCGTCGACGGCGCGGGCCGGATGCGCGACCTGATCGACGGGCTGCTGAGCTACTCGCGCGCCGGCCGCGGGGAGCGGCCGCTCGCGCGCGTCGACACGGCACAGGTCGTCGCCCGCGTCATCGAGAGCCTGCAAGCGCAGGACGGGGCTCGGCAGGTACGCTTCGCGGCAGGGGATATGCCCACGGTCCTGGGCGACGAGCAGCAGCTCGGTCAGCTGTTCCAGAATCTGGTGGGCAACGCGATCAAGTTCGTGCCCGACGACCGGGTGCCGGAGGTGCGTTTCACCGCCGAGCGCGACGGGCTCGTCTGGCGCTTCCGGATCGCGGACAACGGGATCGGGCTGGACCCCGCCCACGCAGACCGCATCTTCCGCATGTTCCAACGGCTCCACACGCGCGACGACTACCCGGGGACGGGCATCGGGCTGGCGATCGCGAAGAAGGTCGTCGAGCGCCACGGCGGCGAGATCTGGGCCGAGCCGCGCGAGGGCGGCGGCACCGTGTTCGGGTTCACCCTTCCCGACGCCGGCAGGGCGACCTGATGCAGCGCACGATCCTGCTCGTGGAGGACAACGCCGGCGACGTGCGGCTGACGCGCGAGGCGCTCCGCGAGGCGGACGTCGCCGTCGACCTCGTCGCGGTCTCCGACGGCGAGCAGGCGCTCTCCTACCTGCGCGCGCACGGCGAGCACGCCGGCGCGGCGCGGCCGGACCTCATCCTGCTCGACCTCAACCTGCCCAAGAAGAACGGGCTCGAGGTGCTCGAGGAGATCCGGCGCGACACCGAGCTGCGGCGCGTGCCGGTGATCATGCTCACGACCTCCTCGTCGGCGCGCGACATCTCCGCCTGCTACGACCGCGGCGTGAACTGCTACGTCGTGAAACCGCTGGATCTCGACGACTTCACCGCGCTCGTCCAGGCCATCAACCGGTTCTGGTTCGAGGTCGCGCGGCTCCCGCCGCGCTAGGTCCGCGTTCTACGCTTCAGCCCGCTCGGCCTTGAGCCGATGCGGAATCGGATGGACGCATCGACGATCCTCGCGCTCGCGCTCGGCCTGGTCCTGGGCGGGCTCGCGGTCGCGCTCTCCGCCCGTCGCGCGCGGCGGCGGGAGCGGGCGCTGGCGGCGGAGTGGCTCACCCGTGCCGAGGCCGGCGAGTACCGCTACCGCACGGTCGTCGAGGAGCTCGGCGACGGCGTGCTGCTGATCGGCGAGACCGGCGAGGTCGTCACCGCCAACCCGAGCGCGGAGCGGATGTTCGGCGCGACCCCCGGCGGGCTGATCGGGCTGCCGGCCGAGCGGCTGCGGTCGCGCTGGATCGGGCACGACGGCACCGCGGCGCCGGCCGAGCTGGCCTTCGACGGGCGCGCGATCGCCGCGCTCGACGGCGGCCTCCCGCGCGCGGACGGCACCGTGATGTGGGCGCGGCTCTCCGTCCGCCCGATCATCGACCGCCGGGGCCCGGGGCCGTTCCCGATGCTCGTCTCGGTGGCCGACGTGACGCCGCAGCGCGAGTCGGCCGCCGCCCTCTCGGCGGCGCACCGCGAGCTCGAGCGGCGCGCGACCGACCTCGAGCGCTCCAACGCCGAGCTCGAGCAGTTCGCCTACGTCGCCTCGCACGACCTGTCCGAGCCCCTGCGCATGGTCACCTCCTACCTCCAGCTGCTCCGCCGCCGCTACCGCGGGCAGCTCGACGGCGACGCGGACGAGTTCATCGACTACGCGGTCGACGGCGCGGGCCGGATGCGCGACCTGATCGACGACCTGCTCACCTACTCGCGCGTCGGCCGCTCCGCGTCCGCGGCCGAGCCGGTCGACCTCGAGGCGGTCGCGGCGGGGACGCTCCGCGCGCTCGCCGCCGCGGCGGCCGACGCCGGCGCGGAGGTCGAGATCGGGCCGCTGCCGACCGTCGTCGGCGACGAGGTCCAGCTCGGCCAGCTGCTCCAGAACCTCATCTCGAATGCGCTCAAGTTCCGCGCTCCGGACCGGCCGGCGCGGGTGCGGGTGAGCGGCGAGCGGTTCGTCGGCGGCTGGGCGCTCGCGGTGTCCGACAACGGGATCGGCGTCGACCCGGCGCACGAGGAGCGGATCTTCAAGATGTTCCAGCGGCTCCACACGCGCGACGCCTACGAGGGGACGGGCATCGGCCTGGCCGTCTGCCGGCGGATCGTGGAGCAGCACGGCGGGCGGATCTGGCTCGAGCCGACGCCGGGCGGCGGGGCGACGTTCCGCTTCACGCTGCCCGACCGCGCGCCCGCCGGCGCGGCCGCCTGAACGCGGCCCGGAGCGCGTCCCGTATACCCTGCCGGGCATGGCCGATGTCGCGATGCCCCGCCTGTCCGACTCCATGGAGGAGGGCACGATCCTGAAGTGGCTCAAGTCCGACGGGGACTCGGTCGAGCGCGGCGAGGAGCTCGTCGAGATCGAGACGGACAAGGCCAACATGACGTACGAGGCCGACCAGGCCGGGACGCTCAAGATCGTGGCCCAGGAGGGCGACACGCTCGCCGTCGGCGCGACGATCGCGAAGATCGGCGACGACGCCGGCGACGACGCGGGCGACGACTCCGGCGAGGAGCAGGAGGAGCCGGCCGAGGAGCCGGAATCCGGGGGCGCCGAGGAGGCCGAGGGCGAGGGCGGCGAGTCGTCCGAGGAGGCCGAGGAGTCCGAGGAGTCCGAGGAGGAGCGCGAGGCGGCGCCGGTGGCGACCGAGGAGCGCGAGCCCGAGGGCGAGAACGGCCGCGTGAAGGCCTCGCCGGTCGCGCGGCGCATGGCCCGCGAGCTCGGCGTGGACCTCGGCTCGCTCAAGGGCACCGGGCCGGGCGGGCGGATCGTGAAGTCCGACGTCGAGGCCGCCGCGCAGAACGGCGGCAAGGCCGACGAGGCCGCGCCCGCGGCCGCGGAGGACAAGCAGCCCGCGGAGGAGCCGGAGGAGAAGAAGAAGGACGTGCCGCCGCCGGTCGTGTCCGGCGACAAGGGCAGCGGCCGCGGCGAGACGACGATCGAGGAGCTCACGCGCCTCCAGCAGACGATCGCGCGCCGGATGGCGGAGTCGAAGGCCACCGCTCCGGAGTTCGTCCTCACGCTCGAGGTCGACATGAGCGGGGCGGTCGAGTTCCGCAAGCAGCTCAAGGCCGCCGCGGGCGAGGGCGGCGTCGCGCCGTCGTTCAACGACTTCGTGGTCAAGGCGAGCGCGCTCGCGCTGCGCGAGTTCCCGCGCGCGAACGGCGCCTACCGCGACGGCAAGTTCGAGCTCTACTCGCGCGTCAACGTCGGCATCGCCGTCGCCGGCCAGGACGCCCTGATCGTCCCGACGATCTTCGACGCCGACTCCAAGTCGCTGGGCGAGATCGCCCGCGACGCCCGCGCGCTCGCGGAGCGCGTCCGCGCCGGCGCGATCACGCCGCCCGAGCTCTCCTCGGGCACGTTCAGCGTCTCCAACCTCGGCATGTTCGGGATCAAGCGCTTCGTCGCGGTCATCAACCCGCCGCAGGCCGCGATCCTGGCCGTGGGCGAGATGACGCCGCGGCCGGTCGTGCGCGACGGCGAGGTCGAGGTCCGGCCGGTCATGGAGCTCACGCTCACCTGCGACCACCGGATCCTCTACGGCGCCGACGCGGCGCAGTTCCTCGGCCGCATCCGCGAGCGGCTCGAGAACCCGCTCTCGCTCGCGCTCTGACCGCCGCTAGGTGATCAGGCGCTTCTCCGTCCGCACGATCGCGGCGCGCCAGGCGAGGAAGCCGAAGAGCAGCAGCGCGCCCACGTGGTAGAGGTCGACCCAGAAGCCCTGCCAGCCGAACGCGGCGCCCCGGACGAGCTGCACGCAGTGGTAGAGCGGGTTGAACTGGGCGAGGACCTGCGCCCACTCCGGCAGCTCGTCGATCGGGAAGTACGTGCCCGCGACCAGGAACGCGGGTGTGATGACGATGCTCGTCACGTAGGAGAAGTGGTCGATCGACTTCAGCACCGCGGCGATCAGCACGCCGAAGGCCGCCCAGCCGAAGCCGGTGAGGAAGCCGATGAACGGCACGGTGAGCATGCCCCACGTCGGGTCGAGGCCGAAGCACATGGCCACGAGCAGCGGCACCGAGCCGAAGATCGAGGCGCGGATCG
Source organism: Solirubrobacteraceae bacterium (assembly GCA_040510855.1). GTDB lineage: Bacteria > Actinomycetota > Thermoleophilia > Solirubrobacterales > Solirubrobacteraceae > DASQMT01. The sequence continues at coordinate 1,063 of JBEVIG010000191.1, read as the reverse complement.
AGATCCAGAGCACCTCGGCGGTGACGAGCTCCTCGGCGTCGACGGGCGCGGCGAGGATCGAGTCGTAGGTGTGCTGGAACTCGCGCTTGACGAACGTCCCGAACATCGTCGCGAAGACCGACGAGAACATCACGGCGGTGGCGACCGTGCCCGTGCCGACGTACTGGATGTAGTCGAGCCCGTCGACCTGCGACACGAGCGCGCCGAAGCCGAAGCCGAACGCGAGCAGGTAGATCGTCGGCTCGACCGTCGAGGAGAAGACGATCGAGCGCCAGTACGAGGAGAAGTTGATGATCTCGCGCACCAGCACGCCGCTGAGGGCGGGACGCTCGAGCCGGCCGAGCCGGCGGGCGCGGATGGCCGTCATGCGATCTCCTCCCCCGTGAGCAGGACGAAGACGTCCTCGAGGTTGGCCGGGCGGCGCTCGCCGTCGGGCGCGTTGCCGTTGAGGCGCAGGACGGCGACCGACGTGCCCGTGCGGCGGGTCGCCAGTCCGGCGCTGCGCATCTCGGCCTCGACCTCGGCGAGCCGCGCCGGCGGCCCGTAGACCTCGACCGCCTCGGCGCCCGCGTGCTCGCGCACGAGCTCGGGCGGCGGGCCCTCCGCGACGACCTTGCCGTGCGACATGATCGTCACGCGGTCGGCGAGCCGCTCCGCCTCCTCGATGTAGTGCGTCGACATGAGGATGGAGACACCCTCGACGCGCAGGCTCTCGATCAGCGCCCAGATCTCCTGGCGGACCTGGGGATCGAGGCCGACGGTGGGCTCGTCCATCAGGACGAGCCGCGGGCGGTGGACCAGCGCACGGGCGATCAGAAGGCGACGCCGCATGCCGCCGGAGAGCGCGTCCACCTTCGTGTCGCGCCGGTCGGCGAGGTTCGCCAGGTTCAGCGCACGCTCGATCGCCTCCTGGCGCTCCGCGCGCGGGACGCGGTACAGGTGGGTGAAGACGGTGAGGTTCTGCTGCACCGTGAGCGTGGTGTCCAGGTTGTCCTGCTGCGGCACCACGCCCATCTGGGCGCGCGCGGACTTGGACTCCCCGGGGAGCGCGAAGCCGAGCACG
>JBEVIG010000190.1:0-14927 GCA_040510855.1 Solirubrobacteraceae bacterium | reverse complement strand
CCCCATAGGCCGACCAGCAGGACACCGAACACCACGGCAAGCGCAGCCCGAAGCCGACCCATGTGAACCTTCTCTCCTCTCCCATGGGACGTCCCTCAACGCCCCTATTAGGTGCAGCGGGCGGATGAATACTCCGCCTTTTCGCCAGTGTCAAGCACAAGTCCGACGACCTTTCGCCGGAAGTGCGCCATAAGACGGCTACGCGGGGGTGAGCGCGGCGAGGTGGCGATCGACGACGCGGGCGCAGCGGCGCCCTTCCGCGATCGCGTTGACGATGAGCGACTGGCCGATCCGCGCGTCGCCGGCGGCGAAGACGGCGGGGTGCGATGTCGCGAATGTCGGGGCTCTGACATTGCCCCGGCGGTCCAGATCGAGCCCGAGCTGCTCCACGGCGCCCGTGTGCTCGGGGTGCGAGAAGCCGATCGCGACGAGCACGAGGTCGGCCGGCAGCTCGAACTCCGTGCCGGGCACGGGCTGCGGCCCGGGGGGCGGCGTGACGTAGGTGCCGTGGACGGCGACGACGCGCCCGTCGCGGCCGGCGAGCCTGGTCGCGGTCTGCGTCCAGCGCCGCTCGCCGCCCTCGTCGAGCGCGTAGGTCGTGACCAGCCGCCGCGGCGCCTCGGGCCACGGCACCGAGTCGCGCGCGTTCGGGCCGGGGGGCGCGGGATACGTGTCGAGCACCGTGACCGAGGCGGCGCCCTCGCGGTTCGCGTTGCCGACGCAGTCCATCGCGGTGTCGCCGCCGCCGATCACGACGACGTGCTTGCCCGCGGCGGTCAGCTCGGGATCGTCCGCCGGGTCCTCCCCACGCGCGACGAAGCGGTTGCGCGCGTAGAGGTAGTCCATCGCGAAGCGCACGCCCTGGAGGTCGGCGCCGGGCACGTCGAGCGGGCGGTGCACGCGCGAGCCGATCGCGAGGACGAGCGCGTCGTGGCGCTCGAGCAGCTCCTCAGGGCTCAGGCTCGACCCGACGTCGACCCCGTACTCGAACCGGATCCCCTCCGCCTCGAGCACCGCGATGCGCCGGTCGACGTAGTGCTTCTCGAGCTTGAAGTCCGGGACGCCGAAGCGGAGCAGGCCGCCGGGGGCCTCGTCGCGCTCGTAGACCACGACCTCGTGGCCGGCGCGGTTGAGGTGGGCGGCGGCGGCGAGGCCGGCCGGGCCGGAGCCGATGACCGCGACGGTGCGACCGGTCCGCGCCGCGGGCGGCTGCGGGACGATCCAGCCCTCCTCCCACGCGCGCTCGACGATCGCCAGCTCGATCTGCTTGATCGTGACGGGGTCGTCGTTGATCGAGAGCACGCAGGCGGGCTCGCACGGCGCCGGGCAGATCAGCCCCGTCCACTCCGGGAAGTCGTTCGTGGCGTGGAGCTGGTCGATCGCCTCGCGCCAGCGGCCCTGGAAGACGAGGTCGTTCCAGTCCGGGATGAGGTTGCCGAGCGGGCAGCCGTCGTGGCAGAACGGGACGCCGCACTCCATGCAGCGGGCGCCCTGCTCGCGCGCGGCGGCCTCGGGCAGGACCTCGTAGATCTCGCCGTAGTCGGCCACGCGCTCGCGCGGGTCGCGCTGCGGCTGACCCGCGCGGGTGATCTTCAGGAAGCCGCCGAGCTCGCCCATGGGAGCGGCAATGGTAGTGGCCGGCTCAGGCGAGCAGGCAGAGCGCGGGGGGCGTGCCCGTGAACTCGATCTCGCCGGCCGGCGCCTCGGGCAGCCGGGCCTGGAGCTTGGCGAGGCGGGAGATCTCGATGGCCTGGTCGGAGTCGACGTGGCGGGCGAACGCGTCGAGCTCGGGCTCCGCGCCGCCTGTGGGCGTCCTCCGCAGGTCCCCGACCATCGTGAGCGCGCCCCGGTGGTGGCGGATCATGTAGTCGACGAACAGGCGGTTGAAGGCCTTCCCCTTCGCCGCCGCGAGGCGGTTGAGCTCCTCCTGCCCGACCATCCCGGGCATCAGCTCACCGTCCGGTCCGTGCTCCGTCGCGTGCTCGTCGGCGCCGGGGATCCGCTCATCGCGTGAGGTGAGCCACCGCTTCATCACGTCGATCTCGTTCTTCTGCGCGAGATCGATCCGCTTGGCCATGATCGCGGTGCGGCCGGAGGCCTTCGCGTCCGCGAGCTGCGTCATCACCAGCGCCTGCGCGTGGTGGTGGAGCATGCCCTGCATGAAGTCGACGTCGCCGGCCGCGTAGGGCATGTCGGCGGCGGCGGCGGACTCCTCCGCCGAGATCTCCTTCGAGGGCTCGCCGGGGGCGCCGGGCTGGACGATCGCGACCTCGCTCCCGGCCGCGGCGGGGGCGGGCGGCGCGGCCGCGTCGTCGTCGCCGCCGAGGCAGCCCGCGAGCGGCAGCGCGAGCGCGCAGGCCGCGGCGCACAGAGAACGATTGCATCCCCCCATCTCCCGGATGTAGCATCGCACACCGCTATCCGGCCATTTCGGGAGGGAGATGGGATGAGGAAGGGTTCTGCTGCGCCCGAGCGCGAACGTCGCCCGGGCAGACGGATCGGCTTGGTCCTGGCATGCGCGCTCGCGGTCGTGGGGATCGCGCCGGGCGTCGCCGCCGCCCAGCTGCCGACGACGGACGATCCACGGGTCGGCCTCTCCGCCGGCCTCGACAATGCCGGCACCGCCGGCCTCGGCGTCGACCTGGCGGCGCACCTGAACAAGCCGCCGGGCTGGTTCAACCCGAACAACCCCGGCGACTTCGCGTTCCCGAACAGCGACATGGCGTTCGAGGGCGACTACGCCTTCGTCGGCAACTTCAACGGCTTCAACATCTACGACGTGTCGAACCCCGGCGCCCCGGTGCACAAGACCGCCGTGGTCTGCCCCGGCGGCCAGGGCGACGTCTCGGTCTACGGGGACCTGCTCTTCATGTCGGTCGAGGAGACGCGGGCCAAGATCGACTGCACGCTCACCCCGGCGGCGACCGCGGCGACGCGGTTCCGCGGCGTCCGCATCTTCGACATCAGCGACATCAATTCGCCCGTGCAGGTCGGCGGCGTGCAGACGTGCCGTGGCTCGCACACGCACACGCTGGTGACGGACGAGGACGACCCGGACAACGTCTACATCTACGTCTCGGGCACGAGCAGCGTCCGCAGCGCGGCCGAGCTGGCCGGCTGCAGCAACGGCAACGCGGCGAGCGAGAACCCGTCGCAGTGGCGCATCGAGGTCATCAAGGTCCCGGTCGCGAACCCGGCCGCCGCGGCGGTCGTGAACGAGCCGCGGCTGTTCCGCGACGCCACGACGGGCCGCATCGACGGCCTGCAGAACGCGCCGCAGACGCCGCAGCACCCGTCCGGGATGAACTGGGGCCCGGTGCCGGACACGAACTCGTGCCACGACATCACGGTCTACCCCGAGCTCGACATCGCCGCGGGCGCGTGTGAGGGCAACGGCCTGCTGCTCGACATCTCCGACCCGGCGAACCCGGTGCGGACCGACGCGGTGGCCGATCCGCTCTTCGCGTACTGGCACGGCGCGACGTTCTCCAACGACGGCAAGACCGTCGTGTTCACCGACGAGTGGGGCGGCGGCACCGCTGCCCGCTGCCGCGCGACCGACGACCTCAAGTGGGGCGGCAACGCGCTCTACGACATCGTCGACGGCAAGCTGCAGTTCCGCAGCTACTACAAGCTGCCGGTGGTGCAGACGAACCAGGAGAACTGCGTCAGCCACATCCCGTCGCTGGTCCCGGTCCCGGGCCGTGACATCTTCATCCAGGCCTGGTACCAGGGCGGCGTGTCGCTCGTCGACTTCTCCGACTCGTCCAACCCGGTGGAGATCGGCTACTTCGACCGCGGCCCGGTGAGCCCGACCGCGCTCGTGCTCGGCGGCCTGTGGTCGACGTACTGGTACAACGGCCTGACCTACGGGTCCGAGATCGCCCGCGGCTTCGACGTCTACGGCCTCGAGCCGACGGACGACCTGTCCGCGAACGAGATCGCGGCGGCCCAGGAGGTCCAGGTCGGGCGGCTGAACGTGCAGCACCAGGACCCGATCACGTGGGAGCCCAGCTTCAACGTGGTCCGGGCCCACATGGACCAGGCCATCCGCGCGGGTGACCTGGACGGCAAGCAGCTCGACCAGGTCAACAAGTTCGTCGACCGCGCCGAGCGCTTCGCCTCCGGCCATCAGCAGTCGGCCGCGTCCGCGCAGCTCCAGGCGATCTCGAACCAGCTCCCCGGTGAGCAGTTCGACAACCTCCGCGGCGCGCTCCTCGCGCTGTCGGACGCCGTCTAGCGGTTCTCGTGCCCCCGGCCGCACCGCCGACGCGGTGCGGCCGGGGCGCGACCCTCGTGAGCGTTCCCGGCGTTTGGGTTAGGCTCGGCGGATAGCGACGGACCCCCCGATGCCGATGTCGTCGTCCACGCAGGTGCGGTGCGGCCATTGCGGGCGCGAGAACGCCGCCGACGCGGCGTTCTGCGGCGGCTGTGGCGCCGCGATCGCCGCGCGCGCGTGCGCGCGCTGCGGGCGCGGCGCGCGCCACGACGACCGGTTCTGCGCGGGCTGCGGCGCCCGGCTCGAGGACGCGCCCGTGTCAGCCGCCGCACCGGCCGACCAGCGGCGCCACCTCACCGTGATGTTCACCGACCTCGCGGACTCGACCCGGCTCGCCGGCGAGCTCGACCCGGAGGACATGCGCGACCTCTACCGCGCCTACCAGGCGGTGTGCGCGGACGCCATCGCCCGCCACTCCGGGTACCTCGCCCACTACATGGGCGACGGCGTGCTCGCCTACTTCGGCTTCCCCGAGGCGCACGAGGACGACGCCCGCCTCGCCGTCGCCGCCGGCCTCGACATCGTCGCCGCCGCAGCGCGGCTGCGGCGGGAGTTCGCCCGCGACGACATCGGCGTCCGGGTCGGGCTGCACACGGGCGAGGTCGTGGTCGCCGAGATGGGCGCCGGCGAGCGGCGCCAGGAGCACGACGTGGTCGGCGAGACGCCGAACATCGCGGCGCGGCTCCAGGGGATCGCCGAGCGCGACGCCGTCGTCATCAGCGACGACACGCGCCCGCTCGTCGACGGCTGGTTCGAGCTCGAGTCGCTCGGCGCGCACGACCTCAAGGGCGTCGCCCGGCAGATCGGCGGCCACCGCGTGATCGCCGCGACCGCCGCCACCTCGCGGATGGACGCCTTCACCGGCCGCGGGCTGACGCCGCTGGTGGGGCGCGAGGCCGAGCTCGACGAGCTGCTGGCCGCGTGGCGCGCCTGCAGCGAGGGCGGCGGCCGCGTCGCGCTCGTCAGCGGCGAGCCCGGCATCGGCAAGTCCCGGCTCGCCCACGAGCTCCACGAGCAGGTCGTCGGGTCGGGCTGCGCGTCGGTGCGCCTGCGCTGCTCGCCGTACCACAACAGCAGCGCGCTCTTCCCGCTCCTGCGGCGGCTCGAGGGCATCGTGCCGACCGACCTCGACCCCGCCGAGCGCCGTCGCCTCCTCGAGGACGAGCTGCGGCGCAGCGGGGTGGACGTCGACGAGGCCGCGCCGCTGCTCGGCGAGCTGCTCGGGCTGGAGAGCGGCGACGGCGGCGTGCCCCAGACCGCGACGGAGTCCGCGCAGCGCCGCAAGCGGCGGACGCTCGACGCGCTGCAGGCGTGGCTGCTGGCCCAGGGCGGCGGCGGCCCGCTGTTGCTGACCGTGGAGGACGCGCACTGGATCGACCCGTCGACGCTCGAGCTGCTCGGGCGCTTCTTCGGCCCGGAGCCCGTCCACGGCGTGCTGCTCGTCGTGACGCACCGCGACGAGTTCGTGCCGCCGTGGTCGCACCGCGGCTACGTCCGCCGCCTCGCGCTCGAGCTCCTCCCGCCCGGCGACATCCGCGCGGTCGTGAGCCGGATCACGGGCGGCCGGCCGCTGCCCGACGCCGTCGAGGCCGAGATCGCGCTGCGCGCCGCGGGCGTCCCGCTCTACGTGGAGGAGCTCACGCGCACGGTGCTCGAGTCGGGCGCGGTGCGGGAGCACGGCGGCCGGCTCGTGGCCGCGGGGACGCTGCCGGAGCGGCTCGTGCCGACGACGCTGCGCGAGTCGCTGATGGCGCGGCTCGACCGGCTCGCCGACGCGCGCGAGGTCGCGCAGCTCCTCGCGGTGCAGGGGCGCGACGTCGGCAGCGACTTCCTCGAGGCCGTCTCCGACCTGGACCGCGACGAGCTCGAGGCGGGCCTCGATCAGCTCGTCGGCGCCGGGCTGGTGCGGCGGCGGCCGCTGCCCGCGGGCGGCGCGACCTTCGTCTTCAAGCACTGGCTGATCCGCGACGTCGCCTACGAGTCGCTGCTGCGCAGCGCCCGGCGCCGGATGCACGAGCGCACGGCGGGCGAGCTGGCACGCGGCTGGTACGGCGTCGCCGAGACGCGGCCCGAGGTGATCGGCCAGCACCTGATCTCGGCCGGCCTCGACGAGCGCGCCATCCCGTACCTGCGCCGCGCGGGCGAGCTCGCCGGCCGGCGCTCGGCCACGACGGAGGCGATCACGCACCTGACCGCCGCGCTGGAGCTGCTCCGCGCCCGTCCCGCCGGCGCGGCGCGCGACCACGAGGAGCTCGGCATCCTGCTCGCGCTCGGCGCGCCGCTCACGGCGACGAAGGGCTACAGCGCGCCCGACGTCGCCGCGATCTACAAGCGCGCCGCCGCCCTCTGCGCGTCGATGGGCGGCGAGACGCCGGAGCTCTTCCGCGCGCTCTACGGCACCTGGCGCGTGCAGCTCCTGCGACCGGACTACGCGGAGGCGATGACGATCGCCCGCCGCCTCGCCGACCTCGCCGAGCGCAGCGGCAACCAGACGCACCGCGCCGCCGCCGACCGCGCGCTCGGCAGCACGCTCTTCTACCTCGGCGACGACCTCGACGGCTCGCGCCGGCACCTCGGGCAGGTCATCGCGTCCGACGCGCTGCGCGCCTCGCGCACGCGTTTCATCGACGAGCTGCTCGACGTGCTCGACCCGTGGACGGCCTGCCACGCGTACCAGGCGTGGGCGCTGTGGCTGCAGGGCCGGCCGGCCGAGGCGCGGGCGATGAGCGACCGCGCGATGCAGCTCGCGGGCGAGCTCGGCCATCCCTTCACGCGCGCGCTGACGCTGTGCTTCGACTCCTGGCTGTGCCAGTTCGAGGGCGACGTCGAGGCCACGCACCAGCGGGCCGCCGACGCGCTCGCGCTGGCGACGGAGCAGGGGTTCGGCTTCTGGATCGGCTGGGCGGAGATCATGGAGGGCTGGGCGGTGGCCGCGGGCGGGAGCCCCGCGGACGGCGTCGCGGAGATGCGGCTCGGCCTGGAGCACTGGCACGCCGTCGGCTCCGAGCTCGGCAACACCTACTTCTTCACCCTGCTCGCCGCGACGCTCGCCGACGCCGGCGACGTCGACGGCGCGCGCGACGCGCTCGCCGACGCGGCCGCGGTCGGTGAGCGCACCGGCGAGGGCTGGTGGGAGCCCGAGCTGCGCCGGATGCGCGGTGAGCTCGAGCTGCGGGCCGGCGGCGACCGGGGCGTCGCCGCCGCCCATGCCGCGGCCGCGCTGGCGCTCGCCCGCACGCGCGGCGCCGAGGCGCTGGCGGCGCGGGCGGAGGAGACGCTCAGGCGGGCGGGGTGAACGGCGGCCCGGCGGTCTCGCCGTCGTCCCCCAGCGGCACGTGCATCAGCGCGACCGCCTGGTACTCGAGCGCCCACATGTCGCGCACGGACGCCTCGAGCCCGCCGGGCGCGCCGGTGAACGCCGCCTGCAGGCCGGCGAGCAGTCGCGCGTAGGTCGCGTCGCACTCCTCGGCCATCGCGCGCAGCTCGCTGCCGCGCGGGTGGTCGTCGACGCGCGGGTCCGGCCGCATGGGCAGCACCGCGTCGTAGTCGACCATGATCGGCGGGCCGCTGGGCCCGCTCGACGGCGTGTCGCCGCGGACGTAGCGCCGGCCGCGGGCGAGCTCGTCGAAGCGGAAGTAGTGCGCGAGCTCCTCCGCCTCGCCGAGGATCTCGTGGTCCCCGTCGAACACCGAGCCGTCGAAGCCCTCCCCCTCGTCGACGATGAGCGTGAGCGCCTCGAGCGCGCTCTCGCGGCCGCGGACGACGACGGCATCCCCACCGCCGCCGTAGTACTGCGTGTTCGGGGCGACCTGGCGCGACTCGTGGCCGGTCCACACGCCGGGGTCGGCGCCGATCCGGTCGACGGCCTCCATGACCGCCTCGTAGAACTGGGCGATCGTGGCGTAGTGGTCGTCCTGCGGCGGCGCGCCGATCAACGCGGGCCGCTCGATGCACCGGAACGTCTCGAGCGCCTCCGGGCAGAAGCGCTGGAGCGAGACGGTGAACGAGCGGTCGGAGTGCGGCAGCGAGGCCGGGTAGCGCGGCACCGTGCTCCCGTCGATCCGGGGGTCGCCGCCGAGCGCGTTGAGCACGTTCGCGGCGAGCGTGAGGTGCAGCATCTCCTCCATCACGACGTCGCGGATGCAGGCGGCCGCCTCGCGGTTGTGCTCGTCGCCGAGCGACCACAGCGCGCAGAGGTACGGCGGGATCGTCGACCACTCGATCTCGATCGCGGTCTGGAGGTGCTCGCGGAGCGCCTTCGGGGTGTCGATCACGGCCGCTCCTCCCCCAGGTCGGCGAGCATCCCGTCGGCGGCGCGCAGCGCGAGCGCGGTGAGCGTGAGCGTCGGGTTCGACGTCGCGATCGTCGGCGAGCTGCCCGCGCCGACCACGTAGAGGTTCTCGTGATCCCAGGAGCGCTGGCGGTCGTCGACGACCGAGGTCGCCGGGTCGTCGCCCATCCGGTGGGTGCCGACGAGGTGCCCGGACCCGTGGTACGTGTAGCCGTTGCCGTCGAGCGTCACGTAGCCCGCGTCCGTCGGCCCGTAGGCCGTCGCGTCGCTCGCGCCTAACAGCGAGAAGACCTGCGTCGCGCACTCGCGCGCGGCGGCCATCCCGCGCCGGGTGTAGGTGTCGAGGTCGTAGGCGATGTGCGGGCGCGGCAGGCCGAGCCCGTCCGTGCGGCGATCGAGCGTGACGCGGTTGGACCGCAGCGGGAGCTGCTCCAGCAGGAAGCCGAGCCGGATCTGGCGCGGGATCCGGCGGGCGAGCCAGGAGCGCAGCGCCTCCCCCGAGAGCCCGCGGGCGTGCACGCCCTCCTCCACGTCGGCGTACGGCGCGAAGGCGGCGAAGTCCCAGCCCCAGTTCGCGATCTCGGCCCGGAACGCGGCGCGCCGGCGGCGGAACGGGCCGTCGCGGAGCATCTCCAGCCCCGCCGTCGAGCTCGGGCCGCGGAACGCCCCGATGCTCTCCGGCATCAGCGCCCAGCACATCATGAACGGGTGGTCCATGAGGTTCCGGCCGACCTGGTCGGAGCCGTTGGCCGCGCCCGACATCAGCAGGAGCTTGGCGTTCTCGATCGCGTTGCCGGCGAGGACGAAGAGCTCGGCGGTGACGCGCTCGGGCGCCCCGGGCGGGCTCCCGTCGTCGTACGGGATGTACTCCAGCGCCCGCACGCTCCGGCGGTCGGGCGAGAGCACGACGCGGGAGACGACGGCCTGCGTGCGCACCTCGACGGGGCCGCGCTGGGCGCGGTGCAGCGTCTTGAGCGCGTTGTACTTCGCCTGCGCCGGGCAGATCGGGATGCAGCTCGAGTTGCCCTCGCAGCGCAGGCCGCTGTGCGGGTTGCCGACCGCGCCGACCGGCTCGAAGCCGCGGCCGCCGTCGTACGCGGGGTTCGGGACGCCGTTGCGGGCCTGCGGCGTGTTGCTGACGACGATCGGGACGTCCGCGCCGTCGAGGTGCACCGGCACGCCGTCGAGCAACTCGGCGAACCGTCGGTCGCCGTAGCTCGGCGGGATGCGGTGCATCGGGTAGACGTAGCCGTCGCGGAAACGCAGGCCGAGGTACTCCTGGTCGGCCACCTCGGCCGCCACGCCGAGCTCGCGCTCCGCGCGCTCGTAGTACGGCTCGAGCTCGTCGTAGCCGAGCGGCCAGTCGCCGCCGACGCCGTAGCGCGCGCCCATCTCGAAGTCCGCGGGGAGCATCCGCAGGCAGGTGCCGAGCCAGTGCATCGTCGTGCCGCCCGCCGAGCGCAGGTAGTCGCTCGCGAACGGCAGCGGCCCCTCCTGGACGAAGTAGCCGCCGTCGCTCGGCGGGCCGCCGGGCGTGAGCGGGACGACGTCGAGCACGGACGGGTACGGCGCGTCGCCGCTGGTCGCGTAGGGCGAGTTCGGCACCTTGACGGCCGCCGCGAGGTAGTGGTCGACGTTCGCCTGGTAGTCGGCCCACGTCCGCCCGGCCGCGGGCCCGGCCTCCAGCACGAGCACGCTGCGCCCGGCCGCGCCCAGCTCCGCGGCGACGAGCGCCCCGGCCGGCCCGGCGCCCATCACGACGACGTCGTAGTCGGCCACCGTCACACCGCCGGCGGCGTCGCCCAGGAGCCGAAGCCGGGCGGGTTCGCGCCCGTCGGGTGCGCGCCGATGGCCCGCCAGACCAGCCCGGCACGGAACGCGGCGGCGCTCGCGACCCCGGCGGAGTCGGCCGGCGAGGCGCCGTGCCGGTCGCGCCAGTGCCGCGGCATCTGGTCCCACTGGCCGAGGTACCAGAGCACGATCACGTTGCGCGCGATCGGGCCGAGGCCGGGGTCCGCGAGGATCGCGCCCGTGTCCTCGGGGTCGGCGGCGAGCAACTCCGCGACGTGCTCCTCCCCGCAGGCGGAGAGCACCAGCCGCAGGTGCGGCTCGGCCTGCCCGGTGCCCCACAGCTCGACCGCGCGGAAGCCGGTCAGCGCGGCCGAGAGGGCGACGAAGCGCTCGAGCGGCGTGCCGGTCATGCGGGCACCGGGAACGAGCCGCGGCACTCGGAGGCCACGGGCGCCGAGGTGAACGACTGCGCCGCGTACGGCGCCCGGGTGCCGATCAGCGCCCGGATGTCGTCGAGGAGCCCCTCGGGGTCCGGCGACGGGCCGAGCCCGAGCGAGACGCGCCCGGAGCCCTCGCCGGCGAGCAGGTAGGTCTCGAACGGCCCGTAGAAGTTCCAGTAGTTGGCGATCACGTGGCGGCGCTCGCCGTGCTCGACGACGCCGTACTCGACGAGCGGCGACGGGTTCTGCGGGCGCGCGGTGAGGCCCCGGAGGTCGGCGTCGACGCTGTAGACGAGCGTGCCCGGCTTCCCGCTCGCGTCCTGGAACACGGAGTAGCTCCACGTCGTGATGCTCGGGTCGTTGAGCGTCGGCGTCGCGTACTGGAACTGCGCGAGGTACTTCGGCTCGCCGTAGAGGCCGCGGCCGGCGTTGATGGCGCCCGGCGAGTCGCACGGGACGTGGATGCGGTAGCCGCCGATGCTCTTCGTCTGGTCCTGGCCGGCGAGGTACTCCTGGACGGTCAGCGCGGGGACCGCGGGCACCCGCGCGCGCGGGAACGCGTAGACGTTGTACTCGACCTCGTGGACCGACTCGAGGAAGCCCGGGCCGTGGCCCGTGTAGCACTGGAAGTCGAGCGAGACGAGCGCGCCGCGCTCACCGTCGAAGTCGAACAGCGCGACCTCCAGCCCCTCGTTGCCGGGCAGGCCGGGCAGCCGCGCGGCGACCTCCTCGGGGTCGGCGCGGTAGTAGAGCCAGAACGACTGCAGCGAGCCGTACCAGAAGGGCTCGATGATCCCTTCGGGCAGCGGCGGGAACAGGCGTGCGAACGGTGTCTGCTCGTCGGACAACCCGGGCTCCTCGCGATCGGGGGGTGAGCGCCGAACGTATCCGCTGCGCGGGTCGCCGTGCAACGCGGGCGGCGGTCAAGCGATTCATGGCCGCCAACGACGCCGTGATCCTGATGGTCGTCCTGCTCCTGCTCGGCGCCAAGCTGAACGGCGACGGCCTCGCCCGGGCGTGAGGGATGGGCCGGGGAGGATTCGAACCTCCGCCTGTCGGGTTATGAGCCCACTGCTCTGACCGCTGAGCTACCGGCCCGCCGGGCGGGAAGGCTAGTGCGCCGGGGTCAGCGGGCGAGCGCGCGGGCGGTGGCGAGGTCCGGGGCGATCGCGAGCGCGACCTCGTCGCGCCCGTCGCGGACCACGGCGACGCCGTCGCGGCCGCGCCAGGCATCGCGGCCCATCGGCTCGGACTCCGGCATGCCGTCCTCGGCCCAGGCGCGCAGGGCACGGGCGAACTCGCGCGCATCGCGCGGGGAGTCCCAGCGCCAGCGGACGCCGAGCGCCCGCTCGTCACCGCGGCCGAGCAGCGCGTAGGCGTCGCCGCCCCAGCCGGCCGCGGCGGCGCCCGCGCCCGTGCCGCCCGCGCCCGCGAGCAGGCGCGCGGTGAGCCACTCCCCCATCGTCGAGCGCGACAGCGCCTTCCACCCCGGCAGCGACGGCGCGGCCACCTCGTCGGGCTGCTCCACCGCGACGTACTTCTCCGGGTGCAGGACCTGCTCCGTGGAGGCCGGCGGGCGGAACCGCATCGCGGTGTCGGCGACCTTCCAGCCGCCCCCGCCGAGCTCGAGCAGCCGGTTCACGAACCGCTCGCCGCCCGTGTACGGGAAGAGCATCTGCGCGACCAGGAACGGCGGCATGCCCTCCGTCCCGGTCCCAGATCCGGCGAGGACGGAGCCGAGCGACGCGCCCAGGGCCTCCTCGGCCGAGAAGCGCTCGGCCATGTAGCGGGTCATGACCGCGGTCGCGGAGCCCTCGACCAGCGCGAGGTAGGCGAGGCCGGCGTCGCCGCCCTCGGCCACCGCGTCCTCGTCGAGGTCGAAGTGCTCGTCGTCGAGCGCGTGCGCCAGCTCGTGCGCGACCGTGCTCTCGTAGAGCACGGGCCCGCCGGTCTGCGCGCCCTCGATGACCCGGAGCGCGCCGGAGCGCGGGTCGTAGTACCCGGCGATCGCCTCGTCGAAGTTGCCCAGCGTCGCCTCCCCGAGGTCGAAGCCCGGCGGCAGGAGGCCGAGCATCGCCAGGACCTGCGACTCGGCCTCGCGGCGCGCGGGCGGGTAGTCCTCGTCGAGCGTCGCGGCGGCCTCCGCGCGCGCCTGCGCGGGCGTGACCCGGCGCACGTCCGGCGGCTCGGCGAACCGCATCCCCCGCTCCCGCTCCACCAGCTCGGCGATGCGCGGCACCGGCGCGGCCGTGGCCGCGGGCGGCGCGGACTGCGCGTCCTCGTCGCAGCCCTGCTGCACGAACGCGAGCGGCACGAGCAGGAGCGCAATCGTCACGACGATGGCCAACGGCACGCCTCGATCCTACGACCGTGCTTTGATTGTGCCCGCCGTCCGACCCCCCACGAAAGGATTCGACCGAATGGCTGACCGCGCGGCGCTGGTGACCGGCGCGTCCAGCGGCATCGGACTCGCCATCGCCGAGATGCTCGGCCAGGAGGGCTTCGGGCTCACCGTCGCGGCACGCCGCCCCGACAAGCTCGCCGCCGCCGCCGAGGGGCTGCGCGCCCAGGGGTTCGAGGTCGAGGAGGTCGCGGGGAACATGGCCGACGAGGACGCGGTGAAGGCCGTCGTCGCCGCCCACGAGGCGCGTCACGGCCGGCTCGACGTGCTCGTCAACAACGCCGGCGTGGGCGTCGGCGCCGCGGTCGCGGACATCGCCACGAAGGGCGTCGACCTCCAGCTCGGCGTGAACCTGCGCTCGGTCGTCCTCTTCTACCGCGAGTGCGCCGGCCTGCTCCGCGCGGCGGGCGCCGAGCACGGCAACGCCCTCGTGATCAACATGGCGTCGATCTCCGGCAAGACCGGCCAGCCGTGGCTCAGCGTCTACTCCGCGACGAAGGCGGGCGTGATCGGCTGGACCCAGGCGATGAACAAGGAGCTCAACGCCGAGGGCATCAAGTCGACGGCGCTCTGCCCGGGCTTCGTCGACACGCCGATGACCGAGTTCGTCCGCGAGCACGTGCCGCCCGACGAGATGATCAGGACGTCCGACGTGTCCGAGGCGGTCCGCTACCTCCTGAAGACCTCGCCGAAGTGCGTCGTGCCCGAGATCGTGTTCCAGCGGCCCGGTGAGGCGCTTTGAGCGGAGCACCGCAAGTTCGGCCCCGCGGCATCGTTGTGTTGGCACGTGCAGGTTTCCCCCCCGACCGCCCGTAGGAGCACCCTCCCATGACCTCGTCGACGCGCGCCACCGCCGGCCAGGACACGGTCGCGTCGCTGCGCGCGCGGCTGGCCCGACTCGAGCGCGAGGCGGCGTCCCGCGAGCGCCAGCTCGAGGCCTACGCGGCCGACCTGCGCGAGGTCTTCAAGCAGGAGCGCGCCCGCGCGCAGGAGCTGCGCCGCTCCTACAAGGCGACGGTGCTCGCGCTGGCCAACGCGGTCGAGGCGCGCGACGCCTACACCGGGCGCCACGCGCAGCGCGTCGCCGCGTACGGGCTCCGCCTCGCGCATGCCGCCGGCGTCGACGTCGACGCGCAGGTCGAGTTCGGCTTCCTCCTCCACGACATCGGCAAGGTCGCCGTGCCCGACGCGATCCTCTTCAAGCCGGGCCCGCTGACCGCCGACGAGTACACGCTGATGACCGCGCACCCCATGATCGGCTGGGAGATCCTGCGCCACATCGACTTCCTCGACGACGCGAAGACCGTCGTGCGCCACCACCACGAGCGCTGGGACGGCACGGGCTACCCGGACGGCATGGCGGGCGAGGCGATCCCGCTCCACGCGCGCGTGTTCGCGCTGGCCGATGCGCTCGACGCGCTCACGACGGACCGGCCGTACCGCGCGGCGGTGAGCTGGGCGGCGGCGCGCGACACGATCCGCGAGGCCGCGGGCTCGCACTTCGACCCGGCGATCGTCGCCGCCTACGACACGGTCCCGGACGAGGCGTTCGCGCGCATCCGCGAGGGGATCGAATGACGCCGACGATCCTGATCGTCGACGACGACCCCCTCATCCGCAAGCTGATCACCACGACGCTCCAGGACGTGGCGGGCTTCGACCTCGAGGAGGCCGGCGACGGCCTCGCGGCGATCGAGGCGGCGACGGCGATCCGCCCCGACATCG
>JBEVIG010000189.1:0-29374 GCA_040510855.1 Solirubrobacteraceae bacterium | reverse complement strand
GACCTCTGCGTCGCCGCGTACGCGCCGTTCGTGGACGCGGACACCGACGGCTACGCCGACGTCCTGCGCGACGTGGCCGGCCGGGCTGCGGTGGCCGAGGTGCTGGTCGCCGAGGAGGGCGGCGAGCTGCTCGGGACGATCACCTTCGTCCCCGACGGCGGGGCGCTCGGCGAGATCGCCGAGGCGGACGAGGCCGAGTTCCGGATGCTCGCCGTGGCGCCGGCGGGCCAGGGCCGGGGTGTCGGCGCGGCGCTGCTGCGGCACGTCCTCGATGAGACCGTCCGGCGCGGCCGCACCGGCATCGTCTGCTCCAGCCAGCCCGCGATGCGCGCCGCGCACCGGGTCTACGAGCGCCTCGGCTTCCACCGGCTCCCGGAGCGCGACTGGTCGCCGGTGCCCGGCGTCGACCTCATCGCCTTCGCCTGGACGGCGTTGCCCGACCACGCCCGCCGCAACCAGGCGTCGTGGGACGTCGAGGCGGAGCACTACGTCGAGCCCGCCCGGCGCAGCTGGGCGGCGAGCGAGATCGCGTGGGGCACGTGGGACGTGCCGGAGGCCGAGGTCCGCGTGCTGCCACCGGTCGACGGCCTCGACGTGGTCGAGCTCGGCTGCGGCACCGCCTACGTCTCGGCCTGGCTCGCCCGCCGCGGCGCGCGGCCGGTCGGAGTCGACCTCTCCGCCAGGCAGCTCGAGACCGCCCGCGCGATGCAGGCGGAGCACGGCCTCGCGTTCCCCCTGCACCACGCGTCCGCCGAGGACGTGCCGCTCCCCGACGCGAGCTTCGACCTCGCGATCTCCGAGTACGGCGCCTCGCTCTGGTGCGACCCCGACGCCTGGATCGCCGAGGCCGCCCGCCTGCTGCGCCCCGGCGGCGTGCTCGTCTTCCTCACGAACTCGCTCATCGCGACGCTCTGCAGCCCCGACGACGGCCCGGCGGTCGAGCGCCTCGTCCGCGACCAGCGCGGCCTGCGGGCCGTCACCTACCCCGACGACGATGCGGTCGAGTTCCATCTCGCCCACGGCGAGTGGATCGCCACGCTCGGGCGCCACGGCTTCGCCGTCGAGGCGCTCCACGAGCTCTACGCGCCGCCCGGCGCCGACCCCGAGCGGTTCAGGTGGGTCACGCCCGCGTGGGCGCGCCGCTGGCCGCACGAGGAGATCTGGCGCGCGCGGAAGGCCTAGCGCGTCAGCGCAGGTGGCCCGTGTCGTTCCACAGCCACAGGACGCGGTGCTCGCGCATGAAGCCGAGCTCGCAGAGGGCGGCGGTGTCGAGCCCGAGCGCCGCGGCGAACTCCGGCGGCTGCCCGAGCCAGCGCGCGCCGAGGATGCGGAGGATGTGGCCGTGGGCGAAGACGATCGTGTCGCCGTCCGCGGCGAGCGCGCGCTCGATCACGCGGTCGACGCGGGCCGCCGCGTCCGCCAGCGGCTCGCCGCCGGGGGCGCCGTCGTTGAAGAGGTCCCAGCCGGGCCGCTCCTCGCGGATCCCGCGCGTCGTGCGGCCCTCGTACTCGCCGTAGCCGAGCTCGAGGAGGTCCTCGGTGATCTCCAGCCCGTCGCCGCCGAAGCCGGCGAGCCCGGCGGTGTCGCGGGCGCGTGCGAGCGGGCTCGACAGCCGCAGCGCGAACTCCCGCCCGGCGAGCCGGCGCCCGAGCGCCGCGGCCGCCGCCTGCCCGTCCTCGAGCAGCGGCAGGTCGGTGCGGCCGGTGTGCTGGCCGGAGCGGCTCCACTCCGTCTCGCCGTGGCGGGCGAGCAGCAGGACGTGACCCTTGCGTTCCATCGCTTGCGCGGCAGCATGACCGATCCGCGCCTCCACGTCACGGGTCGACGAGGCCGTGGCGGATCGCCCAGCGCGTCAGCGCCACGCGATCGCGCATGCCGAGCCGCGCGAGGATGTTCTCGCGATGGCGCTCGACGGTCCGCGGGCTGATGGCCAGCAGCTCCGCGATCTCCTCCGTGCTGTGCGACTCGGCGACGAGCTTCGCCACCTCCTGCTCGCGCGGCGTGAGCGGCGCGCCGGGGGTCAGGTCCTCCGGGTCGTCGAGGTAGGAGCGCATGACCGTGCGGATCGTCGGCGGGTAGAGGAACGGCTCGCCGCGCATCGCCGCGCGGCAGGCCTCGACCAGGTCGCGGTCGGCGACGGTCTTGAGGACGTAGCCGCTCGCGCCCGCCTTGAGCGCCTCGAAGCAGTAGGTCTCGACGTCATGCATCGAGAGCATCAGCACGCGCAGCCCGGGCCGCCGGCGCGTGAGCTCGCGCGCGGCGTGCAGGCCGGTGCGGCGCGGCATCGCGACGTCCAGGATGGCGAGGTCGACGTCCTCGCGCAGGCCGAGCTCGACCGCCTCGATCCCGTCGGCCGCCTCCGCGACGACGGTGAGGTCGGGAGCCGCCTCGAGCACGAGCGAGAGCCCGCGGCGCACGACGGGGTGGTCGTCGGCGAGCAGGATCCGCGTGCGCAGCGGGGTGCTCACGCGATCGCGTCCCCGGGGATCAGGAGCCGCACCTCGGTGCCCTCGCCGGGACGGCCGGCGATCTCGAGCCGCGCGCCGATCAGGAGCGCCCGCTCGCGCATGCCGGCGAGCCCGCTGTTGCCCGTGGCGGCCTCGTCCGGCGCGATGCCGCGGCCGTCGTCGCGCACCCGCAGCTCGACGCCGCCGTCGGCCGCGCGCGCGAGCCGCAGCTCCGCGCTGCTCGCGCCGGCGTGGCGCGCGACGTTCGTCAGGCCCTCCTGGGCGACGCGGTAGACGGCGAGGTCCTGCTCGGGCTCGAGCCGCGGGAGGTCGTCGGCGAGCACCGGCCGGACGCGCGTGCCCGAGCGGTCGGTGACCTGCGCGGCGAGCGAGACGAGCGCCGAGCGCAGCCCGAACTCGTCGAGCGCCTGGGGCCGCAGCCCGCGCGCGATCTCGCGCATGTCCTCCACCCCGCCCCGCGCCGTCTCCTGCGCCTCGCTGATCCCGGCGTGCAGCTCGGGCGGGGCCTGGCGCTGGAGCGCCTCGAGCTGGAGGACGACGCCGGTCAGCGTCTGCCCGATCTCGTCGTGGAGCTCGCGCGCGAGCCGGCCGCGCTCGTTCTCCTGCGCGGTCAGCGCGCGGCGGCCGCTGCTGCGGCGCTCGTCCTCGAGCCGGTCGAGCATCGCGTTGAACGCGGTGGCGAGCCGCGCGACCTCGCCCTCCTCCCCGTTGAGCGCGATGCGGCGCCCGGGCACCTGCGGGTCGACGCGCTCCATCAGCGCGGTCAGCCGCTCCAGCGGGCCGAACACGCGGCGCAGGAGCAGCAGGTTCACGGAGATCATCAGCACGGCGCCGACGGCGAGCACCGCGGCCTCGGCGAGCTTGAGGTGCGAGCTGACGCTGGCGGGCGAGGCGGCCAGCAGCACGACCGCGACGACGATCACGCTCGCGTTGATGGCGACGGCCCGCTGGAACAAGGACATGGTCCGACCAGCGTGGCACGCCCCGTCGCGGGGCGAATGGGCGACGCTCCCCATACCCCCGGCGGCGCCGCCTGCCCGTCGGGACAGTCATCCGGGAATGGCCGCGCGCGGCGCCTCGTCAGCAGGGTGCGGGCGGGTTATGGTTGGCCGAGCAGCCGCGCGCTCGCCCCGAAACACATGTCGCAGTCCCCGGCCTCCGAGAACGCCGCCGTCCAGGACACCGCCGCGCCGGTGGCCGCGCCGGGCGCCGTCCCGCTGGCCGCGCCGGCCTCTGCGGGCACCGGCTCGATCGGCGCGTTCGCGGCCGGCATGGGCAACGCGAGCTTCGCGCGCTCGCTCGGCGGCGGCGGGAGCACGATCGCCCGCTCGCCGGCCGCGGGCGCCGCCGCGCCGGGGTCCGGCGATGCCGTCACGGCCGCGCTCGCGCGCTCCGTGCAGCAGCGGCGCGTCGCCCGCGACAACGCGCCGGGCAGCACGGGCGCCGGCGCGTCGACCGCCGACGGGCCGTCGAGCGCGATCCCCGACGACCCGGCCGGCATCGCGCTGCGGATGGGCGACCAGGCGATCAGCGACCACCTCGCGCCGGACAAGCCGTTCACGAAGGAGTGGACGACGAAGTTCGCGGCGGGCTCGCCGCAGATGCTGTCGCTCCAGACCCATCTCTTCCCCGGCGTCTTCGTCCACTTCAACGCGGGCGTCAGCGTCGCGGCGGGCGCGCGGGCGAACGTGAACCTCGGGCTCACGCGCGCGAAGGACGCGGGCACGACCTACGTGGACTCCGTGAAGGGCGGCGGGAGCATCGCCGCCAACGGCCTGCTCGTCGGCTCGCTGAGCGCCGGCCTCGGCGTCGGGATCCCCGGCGCGAACGTGAAGGCCCACGCCTCCGGCTCGCTCCGGCTGCAGGGCAGCGGCAGCGCGACGCTCGACGGCACGATGCGCCGGACCGGCGGCGCCGGCTCGTGGAGCGGCTGGGCCGGGCGGATGAACATCGACGGCGAGCTCAAGGGCTCGCTCACCGCGGCGGCCAGCGGCTACTTCTCCTGGCAGGTGCTGTGGTTCGACGGCCGCTTCGGCGAGTTCAAGATCAGCGAGTGGAAGCTCGGCGACGCCAGCATCAAGGTCAAGGGCTGGGCCGATCTGCAGGGCGGCTCGGACATCAAGCTCCTCCCCGACTTCTCGCCGCCGCAGCAGCCGAAGGTGGAGTCGCGGATGGAGCGGCGGGCGCCGCAGCAGGGCCAGCCCGCCACGGGCCGCCAGCTCGGCACGAAGCGCCGCGAGGGCGCGACGGGCGGGCCGGTCTTCATCGGCGCGGCGCCCTCCGGCACCGCGTTCGACGCGATGGTCGCGCGCGAGACCGCGTCCGCGCCGCCCGCCGCCGTCCCGCCCGCCGCCGCGCCGGCGGCCCAGCCGGCCTCGGGCCCGTCGGCCGATCCGGCCGCGCCGCCCCCGCCCCCCGGCACCGGCGGCACGCCGCCCGCCCCGCCCGACGGGCAGCCGCCCTCCGATCCCGACAAGCTGCCCTCCACCCCGGCCGAGGCCGGACTGCCCGAGGTCGAGGGCGGCGGCGGCATCGCCGCCGTCCCGGCGGGCCCGACCGAGCCCGGTGGCGCGTGACCCCCATCGGGGTGGATGCGTTCCTGGCCGACTCCGTCAGCAACGAGGACGGCAAGCTCCACGCCCAGGGCGCGGGCTGGAACCGGATCCTCACGCCCGGGCTGCCGACGCTCCAGGGCCGGATCGGCCTGGGGCTCGTGCTCCGCGTGCCGGCGGCCGAGGCCGGCACGGAGCACACGCTCGAGGTCGGGCTCCAAGGACCCGACGGCGCGCCGGTGCCGCTCGGGGTCGTCGCGGGCGACGGCGACTCGCCGATCCGGTCCGTCACGGGGACGTTCTCGGTCGACACGGACGGCGAGGTCGAGGAGGAGCTGCTGCCGGTGGCGATCAACGTCGACGGCCTCCGGCTCGAGCAGGCGGGCATCCACCGCTTCGTGATCGCCGTCGACGGCGCGACGGTGCGCGCGGTGCCGTTCGCCGTCGCGGTGCGCGAGGCGGCCTAGCCGCCCGCGTGGTCGGCCAGCACGCGGTCGATCACCGGCCGCGCCGCGGGCGCCCACTCCCCACCGCCCGCGACGGTGATGACGGCCTTCCACAGCGCCCAGCCGCGCCCGCGCGCCCACGTCGCGTCGTCGAGCGCGAGCCCGCGCCGGAACGCGGTGCGGCCCGCGCCGTCGAGGAAGGTCCAGGCGATCACGACGTCGCACGCCGGGTCGCCGGCGCCCGAGGTGCCGAAGTCGATCACCGCGGCGAGCCGGCCGTCGCGCACGAGCAGGTTGCCCTCCGCGACGTCGCCGTGGAACCACACCGGCGCGCCGTCCCACCGCGCCGCCATCGCGTCGTCCCAGCAGGCGCGGGCCGCGGCGGCGTCGATCTCGCCGTCGAGCGCGGCGATCGCGTCCAGCGCCTCGGCCTCGTAGTGCGCGAGCGGGCCGCCGCGGTGGAAGTTGTGCGGCCCGGGGCCGGGCGCGCCGCCGGCGGGCGCGCGGGCCAGCGCAGCGAGGAACGCGGCGAGGTCGGTCGCGAACGCCGCCAGGTCGGGGATGCGCTCGCGGCTCGCGGGCTCCCCCTCGAGCCAGCGGTACACGGACCACGCGAAGGGATAGCCCTCGCCCGGCCGGCCCTGCGCCACCGGCGCGGGGATCGGGAGCGGCAGCAGCGGCGCGAGGACGGGCAGCCAGCGCTGCTCCTTCTCCACCTGCAGCGCGTACCAGCCGGCGCTGGGCAGGCGGACCGAGAGCTCGTCGCCGAGCCGGAAGGTGCGGTTGTCGACGCCGCCGGCCGGGACCGGCTCCAAAGGCAGGTCCCGCCACTGCGGGAACTGCGCGTCGACCAGGCGGCGCGCGAGCCGCTCGTCGATCGCCGGCGCGCCTTCGCTCACCCGGGAAGCGTCGCGGCGGGACCGGACGGCGGCGCCGCCATGAGGTCCGCCGGGATCTCCGAGACCGTCTCGAAGACGTCCTGCAGGCCCGCGAGCATCATCACGCGGTCGACGGTGCGGCTGCCGCGGACGATCACGAGCCGGCGGCCTGCCCGCGCCGCGCGGCGCCGGGCGGCAAGGAGCCTGCCCAGGCCCGCCGAGTCCATGAAGTGCAGCCCGCGCATGTCGATCACGAGCGTGTCGGCCTCGGCTTCCACCTTCTGGAGCTGGACGTCGAGCGTGTAGGCGTACTCGTGCTCGAACTCGCCGGCGAGCCTGACGACTGCGGCGCCGGAGTCCAGGCGATCCACGACGACGTCGAGACGACTCATCCGGTCCCCTTCCCCAAAGGTTCGTGCTGGCGGCGCAGCCTACCGACTTGTGGCGCAAAGCACGAGCCTCCCTGGACGACCGGCGGGGCCGGATACGAGACCTCGCGCAGGTGATGGCACCGCCCGCCGGGGGAGAGGGGTGAGCTCTGGAGGAGGATCCCCGGCGGGCGGCGCCGACCCATAAACTAGCGTATCTCGATCAAGTCAGTTGAGTTTATGAGATGCTGCCGCCCATGGCCCGCTTCACGCCCGATCCCAGCTTCTACGCCTCCCCCGGCGACGCGGTCCGCGCGCCGCGCGAGACCCTCGCCTACGTCGCGATCCTGAACACCGGCACGAACGGGGACCGCGCGCCCGACGCGATCGGGGTGCTCGATCTCGAGGAGGGCTCGTCCACCTACGGGCAGCTCGTCGGCCGGGTCGACATGCCCGGCGTCGGCGACGAGCTGCACCACTTCGGCTGGAACGCCTGCTCCTCCGCGCTGTGCCCGTGGGCGCCGCACCCGCACGTCGAGCGCCGCCACCTGCTGGTGCCCGGGCTGCGCTCCTCGCGCATCCACGTGCTCGACGTGAAGGACGACCCGCGCGCGCCGAAGCTCGTCAAGGTCGTCGAGGCCGAGGAGATCGCGCGCAAGGCGGGCTACAGCCGCCCGCACACGATCCACTGCGGCCCCGACGGGATCTACGTCAGCGCCCTCGGCGACCCCGCCGGCGACGGGCCCGGCGGCATCTTCCTGCTCGACCACGAGGACTACGCCGTCAAGGGCGCCTGGGAGGCCGACCGCGGGACCCAGGAGCTCGCCTACGACTTCTGGTGGCACCTCAACCAGGGCACCGTCATCACCTCGGAGTGGGGCACGCCGAAGATGGTCGAGGACGGGCTGATCGGCGAGCTCCTGCTCGGCAACCGGTACGGCCACCGGCTCCACGTCTGGGACCTGCAGTCGCGGCGCCACGTGCAGGAGGTCGATCTCGGCGCGGAGCACCAGATGGTGCTCGAGCTGCGCCCCGCCCACGACCCGCGCAAGGCCTACGGCTTCGTCGGCGTCGTCACCTCCACCGCGGACCTCTCCGCGTCCGTGTGGCTCTGGCAGAAGGCCGACGACGGCACGGTCGCCGCCGAGAAGGTGATCAGCATCCCGGCCGAGCCGGCCGAGGCCGAGCAGCTCCCGCCGATCCTCGAGCCGTTCGGCGCGGTGCCGCCGCTCGTGACCGACATCGCGCTGTCGGTCGACGACCGCTGGCTCTACGTCTCCTGCTGGGGGACCGGCGAGCTCAAGCGCTTCGACGTCAGCGACCCGCGCGCGCCGAAGGAGACGGGCTCCGTGCGCCTCGGCGGGATCGCCGGCCGCGCACCGCACCCGGCCGCGGGTCCGCTGAACGGCGGCCCGCAGATGGTGGAGGTGTCGCGCGACGGGCGCCGGGTCGTGCTGACGAACTCGCTCTACGCGTCGTGGGACGCGCAGTTCTACCCCGAGGGGATCGACGGCTGGCTGGTGACGCTCGCCGCCGGCGAGGACGGCTCGCTCACGCTCGACCCGGACGTCTTCGTGGAGTTCAGCGGCGAGCGGCCGCACCAGGTGCGCCTCGAGGGCGGCGACGCGTCGTCGGACTCGTACTGCTTCCCCGACCGCTGATGGATTCGCTCTGGCCCTGGCTGCTGATGGCGCTGCTCGGCGCCTACCACGGGCTCAACCCCGCCATGGGCTGGCTCTTCGCGGTCGCGCTCGGCATGCAGGAGGGCGAGCGGCGCGGGGTCCTGCGCGCGCTGCCGCCGATCGCGCTCGGGCACGAGGCGGCGGTCGCGCTCGCGGCGCTGCTCGTGCTCGGCCTCGGGCTGCTGGGCAACACGTCGGCGCTGCACATGGGCGCGGGGATCGCGCTCGTCGCCTTCGGGCTGTTCCGCTTCGCCCGGCCGCGAGCGCACTTCCGCTGGGTCAAGGCGCGGGTGTCGCGCGGCGAGCTCGCGTGGTGGTCGTTCCTGATGTCGACCGCGCACGGCGCCGGGCTGATGGTCGCGCCGGTGCTGATCGGCGCCGGCGCGGCCGGCGAGGCGGAGGCGCAGGAGCACAGCCTCGCCGCGGTGCAGGAGCACGGGCTGTCGATCGCGGGGAGCGGCATCGCGCTCGTGCTGCACGTCGGGGCGATGCTCGCCGTCATGGCCGTGATCGCCGTGCTGGTCTACGACCGCTGGGGCGTGGGCATCCTGCGCCGCAGCTGGATCAACCTCGACGGCGTCTGGGCCGCGGCCTTCGTCGTCGCCGGGCTTGTCACCCTGTTCTCGTGAGCACGCTGCTCGACTTCCCCAACCCGGTCAACGAGAAGGCCGCCCGCACGGTGGCCGCGGTCGTCGCGCTGACGGCGATCCTCGCGCTCGCGACGGGCTGGCTGTGGCTGCTCTACCCGCTCGCGCTCGGCTTCCTCGCGCGCGTGGCGACCGGGCCGACGCTGAGCCCGCTCGGGCGGTTCGCCATGTGGTTCGCGGGCGCGCACCTCGGGCGGCCGCGCTACGTCCCCGGGCCGCCGAAGCGCTTCGCGCAGGGGATCGGGGCGGCGTGCACGACGGCCGGGGCGTTCGCGCTCGCCCTCGGCTCCACGACGGTCCCGGTGCTCGTGCTCGGCGTCATCCTCGTCTTCGCGACGCTGGAGTCGGTCTTCGGCTTCTGCGCCGGATGCGCCATCTTCGCCGGGCTGATGCGGATCGGGCTCGTGCCGGAGCGCGTCTGCCTGGAGTGCGCGGACATCGTCGCGCGCCGCGCCTGACCACTCCGGGCGCACCCCCCCGAACGCGGGGTCGCGTAGTCGATCGGGTTTATCGAGATTGACGGCGGGAATCCGCAGGGGTCGATGCGACGACTGCTCGTCTTCGGCCTGATCGGCTTCGCCGCGCAGCTGATCGACGGCGCCCTGGGCATGGCTTACGGCGCGACCTCCACCACGCTGCTGCTGAGCGCCGGGCTCGCCCCCGCGGTCGCCTCGGGCACCGTGCACCTGGCCGAGATCGGCACGTGCCTCGCCTCGGGCACCGCCCACTCGCGCTTCGGCAACGTCGACTGGCGCGTCGTCCGGCTCATGGCCGTCCCCGGCGCGATCGGCGCGTTCGTCGGCGCGGTCGTGCTGAGCTCGATCTCCGCGGAGGCCGCCGAGCCGGTGACGGCGACGATCCTCTTCCTGCTGGGCGTCTACGTGCTCGTCCGCTTCCTGCGGCCCGCGGACGCGGCCAAGCTCGAGAAGCCGACCGGGCGGCCGCTCCGCTGGTGGGCGCTCGGGCCGCTCGGCCTCTTCGCCGGCTTCATGGACGCCGCGGGCGGCGGCGGCTGGGGGCCGATCGGCACGCCCGCGCTGCTCTCCTCGGGAACGATGACCCCGCGCAAGGTGATCGGCTCCACGGACACGAGCGAGTTCCTCGTCGCCGTCGGCGCCTCGCTCGGCTTCCTCGTCGGCCTCAGCCTCAGCGAGATCGACCTCGGCGTCGTCGGGGCCCTGCTCGTCGCCGGCCTGCTGGCGGCGCCGATCGCCGCCTGGCTCGTGCGGCTCGTCCCGGCGCGGATCCTCGGCGCCGCCGTCGGCGGCTTCATCTGCCTCACCAACGCCCAGACGCTCGGCAAGACCATCGGGCTCGAGGGCGATGAGCTCGTCGTCGCCTACGTCGTCATCTGCCTCGCCTGGGCCGCGTGCCTCGCGGTCGCGATCGGCGCCGTGGTCGGCGGCCCCTCCTCGCGTCAGGCGGCGTCGTCGTAGCAGCGCAGGATGCTCGTCCCGCGCTCCTCGATGTCGGCGCCGTAGACGTGGATCGAGATCGTCTTCCCCGGCCCGCCGGCGGTGACGGCGTGGATGTTCTCCGCGGGCGGCACGAGCGCCTCGACATGGCCCGGCTCCGCGGAGAACTCCGCGACGGGCTCGGGGCGGCCGCCGACCAGCCGGTAGTGGGTCTCGTGCTCGACGCCGCGGTACACGCCGACGACGCACCAGGAGACGTGGTCGTGGATCGGCGTGCGCTGCCCGGGGAGCCAGACGAGCGCGACGACGGAGAGACGGCGACAGGGCGAGACGTGGAGCAGGTGCTGGCGATAGGCGTCGTAGGCCCCGCGCTGGTGCTCGGGCGCCAGCCACCCGTCCTCGGCCAGCAGGTCGCGGAGCCGCTCGGCGATCGCGGGCGGGTCGCCGACGAGGCGCTCCGCGTCGTGCACGAAGGCGTCGAACGGCCCGGTTCGCGGCGGTGAGGCAACGGACGTCATGCCCGAGCACTGTACTGCACTTATTCGATAGACAATATCCTATAAGCCGGGTCGGGAACACTCCCATTCGTGGACAACGCCCAGATCGCCGACCGGCTCGACGCCTTCGCCACCCTGCTCGAGCTGGCGGACGCGAACCCCTACTCCCTGCGCGCGTACCGCCGGGCGGCCGAGACGATCCGGACCACGCCGGTCAGCGTCGCCGAGCTCGTGCGCACCGGGCGGGTGCGGCGCCTGCGCGGGGTCGGCGGGAGCATCGAGTCGAAGCTGCGCGAGCTCCTCGAGACCGGGGAGATCGCGGAGATGGCCGAGCTCGAGCGCGAGCTGCCGCCGGGCATCGTCGGGCTGGGCCGCTACCTGGGGCTCGGCGCGAAGCGGTCGGTCGAGCTGGCCCGGGCCCTCGGCGTCTCCTCGCCGGACGAGCTGCGCGACGCCGCGGCGGAGGGCCGGCTGCGGGACGTCCCCGGCGTCGGGCCGAAGATCGAGGCGCAGCTGCTCGCCGCGCTGGCCGAGGGCCCGGCGCGGCGGGCGGAGAGCGGGATCGGGTTCTCGGCGGCGCGCGAGCTGACCCTCGCGGTCGCGGCCGCGCTGGACGGCGAGGTTGCCGGTGACGCGCGCCGCTGGGTCGACGCGCCGGAGCGGCTCGCGGTCGTGTGCGCGGCGGCCGATCCCGCACCGGCGCTGGCGCGCTTCGCAGGTCTCCCCCAGGTCGTCGCGCTGCTCGAGTCGGGCGAGCGCCGCGCGGTCGGCGTGACCGTGGAGGGCGTGCCGCTGGAGCTGGTCGCCGCGCCGCCGGAGGCGCTCGGGACCGAGCTGCTCCGGGCCACGGGCTCGCCGGCGTACGTGGCCGCCCTCGAGCCGCTCCCGGAGGCCGCGGACGAGGAGGCGGTCTACGCCGCGCTCGGCATCCCCTGGTGCCCGCCCGAGCTGCGTGAAGCGCCGTTCCGCGACGCACCGCCCGCCCTGCTCGAGGTCGCCGACATCCGCGGCGACCTGCACTGCCACACGACGTGGTCCGACGGGCGCTTCAGCGTCGAGGAGATGGGTCGCGCCGGGCGCGAACGCGGCTACGAGTACATGGCGATCTGCGACCACACGCCGGCGGTCGGCGCCGTCCAGGGGCTCACGCCCGACGACGTCCGCCGCCAGGCCGAGGAGATCGCGGCGGCGAACGAGGCGCTCGCGCCGTTCCGCGTGCTGCGCGGGATCGAGTGCGACATCCTCCCGGACGGCCGGCTCGACCTGCCGGACGACGTCCTCGCCGAGCTGGACTGGGTCCAGATCAGCGTCCACGGCGGCCAGCGGATGCCGCGCAAGGAGATGACCGCGCGCGTGGAGGCCGCGATGCGCAACCCGCACGTCTCCTGCCTGAGCCACCCGACCGGGCGCATGATCGGCCGCCGCCCGGAGAACGCCGTCGACCTCGAGCGCCTGTACGAGATCGCGCTCGAGGAGGGCGTCGCGCTCGAGGTCAACGGGCTGGCGCCGCGGCTCGACCTCTCGGGCGCCCACGTGCGCGAGGCGATCGCGGCCGGCGTACCGATCGTCTGCTCGACCGACGCCCACTCCGTCATGGGCCTCGGGAACATGCCGAACTCCGTCCACACGGCGCGGCGCGGCTGGGCGACCGCGGCCGACGTGCTCAACACGCGCTCAGCCGACGGGTTGCTCGGGCGCTAGATCCGGATCGACGCCGTCCTCGGCGAGGACGGTGCGGGCGAGCCGCTCGCCGAGGACGGGCGCGAACTTCATGAGGTTGCTGCCGGTGAAGGCGATCACGCGGCCGCGGCGCAGGGCGGCGAAGCCGTCGCCGCCGTCGTCGAGCCACGGCGCCTCGACGGCCACGCAGCGGACCTCGGCGAGCGGCTCCGGACCGAGCCCGGGCAGGTGGCGCGGCACCCATTCCGCGTGCTGCCCGCGGACCGCGCGCGCGAACTCGCCCGCGTCGGTCGTGCGGTACGGGCGCGGGCCGTCCGGGTCGTCGAGCCCGAGGCCGAACGTGCCGGTGCCGCCGAGCGGGAGCCCATAGGCCTCGCCGACGGTGAGGCAGGCGCCGGGCGGGCCGGCGGCGGCGTAGGTCAGGCGGACGTGGTGGGTGAACGCCGTGGGGACCGCGAGGCCGGCGGTCGCCGCCAGCACGGGCACCTCCGTGCCGTTGGCGAGGAGGACGCGGCCGGCGCGGAGGAGCTCCCCGCCGGCGAGCCGGACCACGGCGGCGTCGCCGTGGTCCTCGACGGCGACGGCCTCGGCGATCCGGACCTCGAGCCGGGCGGCCAGCGCGGCGAGCGCGCGGTGGACGCGGAGCGCGCCGCCGAGCGGGTCCAGCAGCCCGTCGCCCCACGGGTGGTCGCGGGCCGCCGCCGGGACGAGCGCGGGGAGCTCGGCCGCGGCGACCGGCCGCCAGGTCCCGCCGGCCGCCTCGACCGCGGGCGCCTGCCGCTCGCGCGCCCGCGGGCCCGCGGAGACGAGGCCCTCGTCGCCGAGGAGGTGCGCGCCGAGCTCCGCCTCCCAGCGGCGCCAGCCGGCGTGGGACTCGATCGCGAGCGCGGCCAGCCGCGGGTCGGCATGGGCGACGCGGAAGATGCGCGCGAGGCCGGCGGACTGCTCGGCGCCGACATGCGCGCGCTCGAGCACGAGGACGTCCGTGCCGCGCCGGGCGAGCTCGTAGGCCGCGGCGAGCCCGCTGATCCCGCCGCCGACGACGATGACGTCAGGCATCCGCGTCCTCGGGCGAGGTCCGGCGCGACTCCGGGATCACGATCGCGGTCGGCGCGCCGGGCCGGCCGCCGCTCCTGCTGCGGTAGGCCGGGACGCCGACGCAGGTGAGGAGCAGCCCGGCGAGCGGCTCCCCGAGCAGGGCGGGGATCTCCGAGTCGAGGAAGGTCATGCCCGAAGCGCCGTGGCCGAGCGCGTAGGCGGCGAGGTGGAGCCGCCCCTCGACAAGGCCCGCCGCGAGCTGGGCCTCGCGGTAGCCGCGGTCGCCGAGCGCGTCCAGGTCGGCGGCGGCGACCACGACGTACGCGGCGTCGCGGCCGAGCTCCTGGTCCCAGCAGACGCGGAGCAGCTCCTGGCGGAGGTCGCCCGTGCGGAGCGGGTTCGCGAGGTCGGGCCAGCGGTACAGGCCGGGCTCGAGCCCGTCGACGGCGTGCACGGCGACCCAGTGCGGGACGTCGATGCCGCGCATGGCCGCCGCCATGGAGAAGGCGAGCGCCTCCCGCGGCACGCTCGCGGTCGCGTCCATCCGGCGGGTCGAGCCGCGGCGGAGGATGACGTCGTCGAGCGACGCGGCGGGGGCCGACGTGGCCGACGTGGCCGACGTCGTCGGCGCAGCCGACGCGGCCGGGGTGGCCGAGGTCGTCGGCGCAGCCGACGTGGCCGGCGCCAGCGGCGCGGCCGCGGCGCCGGCGAGCGGCGGCGGGGCGGGCCAGGGCTCGCCGAGCGCGTCCTCCTCCCCCGCCCGGAACGCGGCCGTGACGAGCGGGAGCTCGCGCGGCGCGGCGTCGACCGCGCCCGCGACCGCGTCGCCGCCCGCGTCCACCGCGGGCTCGCCGTCCTCGAGCGCGACCAGTGCCAGCGGCAGTTCGTGCCTCCCGTCCGCGCCCACCAGCCGCGCGACCGCCACGTCCGGGAAGCGCGTCCAGAGCCGCGCCGGACCGGCGAGCGCGAGCGCCTGCGAGAGCATCGTCCCCGCGTCCCAGAAGAGGTGCCGGTAGCCGCGCTCGGCGTAGCGCCAGCCCGTCCGCCACGGGATCCCGGTCACGGCGAGCGTGCTGACCCCGTCCGCGGCCGCCGGCCCGACCTGCACGAGCGCGTGACCGACCGGGTCGTACCAGTGCACGCCGTCCGCGAGCCCGGCGAGCCCGCGCGCGGCAACGTAGAGCTCGAGCGGGAAGCGCCCGCCGGCGGAGCCCGCCGCGCGGAACAGGATCGCCGGCTTGCCGTCGGGCTCCGCCACGCGCACGACCCCCGCGGAGAGGTGGAGCACCCGCGCGAGCGAGGCGAGGTCGAGCGGGGGCGGGACGGTCAGCCCCGCCAGCACCTCGAGCGCGGGCCCGGCCGGCGGCCAGTCGCGCGGCAGCGCGGTCGCCGGCAGCCCGTCCGCGTAGCGCTTGCACGACCACGGCCACGTCGCGCGCTCGTTCGGCACGAGGTCCTGCAGGAGCCGCGGATCGTCGCGCGGCACGAACGGCACGCTGTCCGCGTCGTGCGCGGTGAGCTCGTGGTAGAGCCGTGCGTCCATCGGCGGCGCAGTCTTGCACCGCGACGAGGGGCGCGCCCACGTACCCGTCGCCCTGTCGCCTCCCGGACGGCCCGTCGCGCGCCGCGCGCGCCGGGCCGTTCGCGAATTACGTAGTGCCGTACTGATGTGAGCGCGGCGCTCCGCCTCCAGAGTGATGCTCGTGACCTCGCCTTCTCCCGCATTCCGCACCTCCCGCTTCCAGGACGCGCTCGACGCGCTCCTCGCGGCCGCCCGCTGGGGCGCCGCCGATCCACCGGAGGTCCTCGCCACCGCGGCGCGCGTCCTCGACGGCGACCCCGACTCCTGGCTGCTCGAGTGGACCGCCACCGCGGGCGCCGCGTGGGCGGGCTCCGACCACCTCCGCGCCGCCACCTACTACGCCGCCGCGCTCGAGCTCGCCGGCGAGGGCGACGGCGCCGTCTCCGAGCGCGAGCTCGCCGAGCGCCAGCGCGTCTGCTGGGAGCGCGCCGTCGCGCAGCTCGGCGGTGAGCCGCTCGCCATCCCCTACGAGGACACCGCGCTGCCCGGCGCCTTCTTCGCCGCCCCCGGCGCGGCGCCGGGCGAGCCGCGGCCGCTCGTCGTGATCGACCACGGCGGCCGCCACAGCAGCGCCCACGCGTGGTCGCGGGGCGGCGCCGCGGCCGCCGCGGCCGGCCACCACTGGATGACCTTCGACGGCCCCGGCCGCTCCCCCGACGTGCGCCGAGGAGGCCTGCTGCTGCGCCCGGACTGGGAGGCCGTGCTCACGCCCGTCGCCGACGCGATGGCGGCGCGGGAGGACGTCGACGCCGACCGGATGGCCGTCATCGGCCTCGGCGACGCCGGCTACGGCGTGCTCCGCGCGCTCGCCTCCGAGCACCGGTTCGCGGCCGCGATCGCCGACCCGGGGATCGTCGACGCCTCGACGCCGTGGACCCAGCTGCTCCCCGACGCCGCGCGCGCCCAGCTCCTGCGCGAGGCGCCCGCCGCCTTCGACCGCGAGATCCACCTCGCCGGCCTGTTCGCGCCCGAGCTCCACCGGCTCATCGAGCGCGAGGGTCCGTGGTACGGCCCGGTCGGGAGCTCGCCGTACGCGCTCTACCGCCGCGTGCTCGGCTTCCGGCTGGGCGACGCGGAGCTCGGCCGCATCACCACGCCGCTGCTGCTCGGCGCGCGCGAGCCCGAGCACCGCTGGCCCGGGCAGGCCGCCTGGCTGCAGACGCGGCTGGGCGACCGCGCGGAGCTCCTGCGCTCCCGCGGCGACGGCGCGGACGACGACGCGGTCGCCGCGTGGCTCGACCGGGCGCTCGCCGCGGGCCACCTACGTGCCGCGCACGCGAATGACGTAGTGGAATACTGATGACGCGGAGGCGTCCCGGCGGGAAGCTGTCGGCATGATCCCCAACACCGTTCGCCACGCGCTCCTCCCCATCGCCGTCGCCATCGGCCTCGCGGCGGTGGCCGCCGCGCCTGCTGCCGCCCAGACGGGCGCCGTCCCGACGGCGTGCCCGGACACGTTCACCGTCCTCCACGACGACGCGATCGGCGCGCTGTCCCTCCCCGCCGGCCCGTACACGATCACCGTCGGCGATCCTTCGAGGCTCTCGTGCGCCGAGGCGTCCGACCTCTTCCGCCAGTTCCTCGAGGACTGGGACGGGGTGCTGCCGCGGCCGTGGAAGCTCGACGCCGCGACCGCGACCTTCTCCGGCGGGTCCGGGAAGAGCTTCAGCGTCGCGCGCGCCGCGAAGCCCAGCGGAGGCGGCGGCGGCCGCCATCCGGCCAGCGGGCTGCGCTGCCCGGGCACGTTCCAGGTGCTCCACAACGACCACATCGGGCAGCTGTCCGTTCCGAAGGGCCAGTACACGATCACGCTCCTCTCCGCCGGCAACCTGAGCTGCGCGAAGGCGAGCAGCAAGTTCACCCGCTTCCTCCAGGACTACGACGGCGTGCTGCCCTCGCCGTGGATCGTCGACAACCAGACCGCGACGTTCTCCAAGGGCGCAAAGCGCGTCGGCTTCCGCGTCGAGGCCGCGGTGAACCCCGCGCCCCCGACGCCGGGCGGCGGCGGCACCGTCTACCCGAACGGCAGCCGCTGCGCGGGCACCTTCCGCGTGCTGCACAACGACACCATCGGCAAGCTCTCGCTGCCGAAGGGGCGCTACGTCATCACGATCGGGAAGTCGGGCAAGCCGACCTGCTCGCAGGCCTCGCGGCTGCTCGCCAAGTTCCTCGACGACCCGGACGGGAACCTGCCGTCGCCGTGGAAGCTGAAGGCGGGCACCGGCACGTTCAACGCCCCCGGCCAGTCGTTCCGGATCAAGCCCGCGGCCTGAGGGCGACCCGGGTGGGCCTGCGCATCCTCTACGGCGTCAACGGCGAGGGCCTGGGGCACGCGACGCGCTCCCAGGTCGTCGCCGGGGCCCTTCTCGAGCGGCACGACGTGCGCGTCGTGACCTCCGGCGGGGCGCTCGCGTACCTGCGCGAGCGCCTGCCGGACGTCGAGGAGGTCTTCGGCCCGTCGTTCGCGATGGAGAACGGCGAGATCCGCCGCTGGGCGACGGTCCGCCACAACCTCGCGACCGCGCCGCGGGAGCTGCCGGTGACCGTGCGCCACTGGCTCGAGGTCGTCGACGCGTGGCGGCCCGACGTGGTCGTCACGGACTTCGAGCCGCTCGCGGGGCTGTACGCCCGCAGCGCGCACGTCCCCCTCGTCTCCGTGGACAACATCCACATGATCGACCGCTGCCGGCACGACGACGGGATCGTCGGCGACGAGCATGCGGACTTCGCGATCGCCCGCGCCGTCACCCGCGCGATGGTCCCGACGGCGGGCGACTACGTCATCACGACCTTCTTCCGCCCGCCGGTGCTGCGCGGGCGGACGCGGCTCGTCGAGCCACTGCTGCGGCCGGAGGTGCTCGCGGCCGCGCCCGAGCGCGGCGACCACCTGCTCGTGTACTCGGGCGGGGAGCCGGAGCTGCTCGCGGCGCTCCGGGACGCACCGCTCCCTTCGCGGGTCTACGGGATGCGCGACCTGCCCGAGGCCGCGGAGGACGGCGGCCGCGTGACGTTCCGGCCGCGCTCGGAGGCCGGCTTCCTCGAGGACCTCCGCACGGCCCGCGCGGTCGTCACCGGCGGCGGGTTCTCGCTGCTGTGCGAGGCGATCGCGCTGCGCAAGCCGGTGCTCTCCGTGCCGCTGCACGGCCAGTTCGAGCAGACGATGAACGGCCGCTACCTCGAGCGGGCCGGCTACGGGCGCTGCGCGGGGACGGTCGACGGCGAGGCCCTGGGTGGCTTCCTCGGCGACCTCGCGCGGTTCGAGTCGGCGCTCGACGTCGCGCCGCCGCCGGGCAACGACGCGGCGCTGCGGACGATCGAGGACGTCGTGTGCGCCGCGGCGGCCGACAGCCGGGCGGAGCGGCGCGCGCTGCGCCGCGTGGCGCGGAGGCCGGTGGCATGAGGCCGCTCGCCCTCGGCCTGGGCGCGGCCGCCGCGGCCGGCGCCGGCGTCGCCTTCTACGGCGCGCAGATCCCGACCGCCCAGCTCTACGGCCCCGTGCTCTGCCGCGTCCCGGGCGCGGACGGGCGGATCGCGCTGACCTACGACGACGGCCCGAACCCCGCGTACACGCCGTGGCTGCTCGAGCTGCTCGACCGCTTCGACGCCAAGGCGACGTTCTTCCTCATCGGCCGCTGGGCGGAGCGGGAGCCCGGGCTGGTGCGGGAGCTCGTCGACCGCGGGCATGCGATCGGCAACCACACCTACGACCACCCGACGATGCCGCTGCACCGCGACGACACGATCCGGGAGGAGCTGCGCCGCTGCCGGGCCGCGATCGAGGCAGCGGGCGTCGAGCTCTCGACGGCCGGCGACGGCGCCCTGATGCGCCCGCCGTACGGCCGCCGGCGGCCGGGCACGCTGCGCGTGCTGCGCGAGGAGGGCTACCAGCCGGTCACGTGGTCGGTGACGGGGTACGACTGGCGCTCCTGGGAGACCGCGAAGCGGATCGGCCGCCGCGCGGTGCGGGCGAAGGGCGGCGACATCATCCTGCTGCACGACGGCAACAACCTGGACCCGGCCGCCGACCGCTCCCGCTCGCTCGAGGCGACGCGGATGGCGCTCGAGCACCACACCCCGCTGGGCACGCGCTTCGTCACCGTCCCGGAGCTCGCCTCGGCATGAGCGTCGGCACGCTGCTCGTCGTCGCGGTGGGCGCCGTGCTCGCGCCGCTCGTCGCGGAGATCGCGCCGATCGCCGTGCCCGTCGTCGTGCTCGAGGTGGCCCTCGGCATCCTCGGCGGGCCCGTGCTCGGGATCGCGGAGGTCGACGGCGTGGTCAGCGCGCTCGCCGGGCTGGGGCTCGGGTTCCTGTTCTTCCTCGCCGGGATGGAGATCGATCTGGCGCGGATCGACGGCGAGCCGCTCCGGCGCGGCGCGGCCGGCTGGGTGCTCTCGCTCGCCGTGGCCTTCGCGGTGGCGGGCGGGCTCACGCTCGCGGGCGTCGACCTCCCCGTCGTGTTCGTCGCCGCGGCGCTGTCGACGACCGCGTTCGGGACGCTGCTGCCCGTGCTGCGCGACGCGGGGATCCTCCCCACGGCGCTCGGGCGCAGCGTGATGGGCGCGGGCGTCTGCGGCGAGCTGCTCCCGATCATCCTGATGTCGATCCTGCTCACGGGCGCGGCCGACCGCTCGCTGACCGCGCTGCTGGTGCTCGCCTTCGCGATCGTCGCGGGCCTGTGCGCGCTCGCCGCGTTCCGGGTCCGGCCGCCGTGGCTCGCGCGGCTGATGGAGCGCTCCATGCACTCGAGCTCGCAGCTCCCCGTGCGGGCGTGCATGCTCCTGCTGGTCGCGCTCGCCTACCTGGCCGAGGACCTCGGGCTGGACGTCATCCTCGGCGCCTTCGCCGCCGGGATGGTCGTCCGGCTGGCGACCGGCGGCGGGTCCGAGGTGCTCGAGAGCAAGCTCGAGGCGATCGGCTTCGGCTTCCTCGTGCCCGTCTTCTTCATCGTGAGCGGCCTGCGGTTCGACCTCGACGGCCTCACCTCGGACGCGGCCGCGGCGGTGCTCGTGCCCGTCTTCCTGTGCGCGCTGCTCCTCGTCCGGGGCGCGCCGGCCGTGCTCTACGCGCGCGTGCTCGGGAGCCGCGACCGGGCCGCGCTGGCCCTGCTCTCCTCCACCACGCTGCCGCTCATCGTCGCGATCACGGCGATCGCCGTGGACGGCGGGCACATGGAGACGGACACGGCCGCCGCGCTCGTCGGCGCCGGGATGCTGTCCGTGCTCGTCTTCCCGCTGCTGGCGCTCTCCGTCCGCTCGAAGCCGCGGACGGCCGGCGTCGACCTGGCGACCGAGGTGCCACTCGGGGCATGATGGGCATCGTGACCGCGGCACCCTTCGCCGAGATCATCAGCGTCGACCTCTTCGGCAAGCGGCTCGAGCCCGGGCCGGGCACGGGGTTCATCGTGCTCGTGGCGTTCCTCGCCTCCTACCTGGCGATCCGCACGAGCGCGCGGATGACGCGCAGCGTCTCGTGGTGGCCGGGCGGCGTCGAGACCGGCGGGATCCACTACCACCACCTCGTCTGGGGCATCATGCTGATGCTCTTCTGCGGCTTCCTCGCCTTCGCCGCCCCGCTCGTCGCGCCGTGGTGGCACCTCGTGGCGATCGGCTTCGGGATCGGCGCCGGGTTCACGCTCGACGAGTTCGCGCTCTGGGTGCGGCTGCAGGACGTCTACTGGAGCGAGGAGGGCCGGTCCTCCTTCGACGCGGTCGTGGCCACGGTCGCCTTCGGGCTGCTCGTGGTGCTCGGCACGCGGCCGTTCGGGCTCGACGACCCCGCGTCGATCACCGTCACGGCGATCACCGTCGCCGTCGTCGGCACCCTCGCCATCGTCTGCTTCGCCAAGGGCCGCGTCCTCTTCGGCGTCATCGGGATCTTCATCCCGCTCGTCGCGCTGGTCATCGCCCCGCGCCTCGCTCGCCCGACGTCGCCGTGGGCGAAGTTCTTCTACAAGGACGAGAAGATGGAGCGCGCCGAGCACCGCTTCGCCGCCGACCGCCCGCTGGTCAGCGCGCAGCGGCGGGTGGGCGACCTGATCGCGGGCGCGCCGTCGAACGAGGAGTGACGGCTCAGAGCTCGTGGCGGTCGGAGACGCCGCGCTTCTGCATCGCGCGGTAGACGTGCGTCTCGACGGTGCGGACGGAGAGCACGAGCTGGTCGGCGATCTCGGCGTTGCTGAGGCCGCGGCCCGCCAGCGCGGCGACCTGGGCCTCGCGGCGGGTGAGGCCGATCGCGACCGCGTCGAGGCCGTCGACCTCGGGCGGCTCGACCCCCTGGCCGGGGGCGTGGAGCTCGCGGGCACGCGTCGCCGCGCGACGCGCCGAGTCGTCGCGCCCGGCCTTGACGAACGCCTCGGCGGCGGCGGCCGCGGCCTCGAGTGCGTAGCGGCGCGCGCCGATCGCGTCGAGCTCGTCCGCGACGTCCAGCAGCGCGGCCCCGTCCTGCGCCGCCAGGCCGCGGGCGTGCGCGTCGTACGCCGCCACGAGCCGCGCGTCGCAGCGCGCCGCCAGCGGCTCCAGCGCCGCGGCCACCACGCCGGGCGGCGCGCCCGCGCGCAGCGCCTCGTACCAGATCTGCGCCGCGTACACCGGCATCCGCTCCTCGAGCGCCGCCGCGTCGCGCCGGAACGCGTCGGCGCCCGCGGCGTCCGAGCGCATCCGGGCGGCCCAGCCCTCGGCCCGCGCGACGTACGGGACCTGGCTGGAGCGCGGCGCGCGCCCCGCCAGCGCGGCATGCATCCGCTCGAGCGCGGCGTCCGCCGCCTCGCCGTCGCCGGTCGCGAAGCCCACGCCCACGCGCAGCGCGCGCACGTGGATGAGCGTCCCGAACGTGTCGTCGCGCTCGAAGTGCAGCTCCGCCTCGGCGAACCAGCGGTCCGCGTCCCGGTACAGGCCCGCGAGGAAGCGCAGGTAGCCGAGCGTGAACGCCGTGTGGCCGGACGCCTCGTGGTCGTTCGCGCGGACGGCCTGGCGCAGCATGTCCGCCATCTCGGACTCGAGCGCCTCCCAGCCCTCGCCCGTCTCGAACCCGATCAGCCGCCAGAGCCCGAGCGCCAGCGCGTCGGAGTAGCCGCGGATCGGCACGGCCGGGAGCACGCTCCGCGCGAGCACGGCCGCCTCGGCCGTGCGCCCGGTGAAGAAGAACGCGAGCGCGAGCCGCCGCTCCGCCATCAGCCGCGTCTCGGGAGCGAGGCCGGGGTCCGCCAGAACCTGCTCGAGCGGCTCGATCGCGCCCTCCGCGCCCTCCATGATCCCGGCGGTCGCCGCCCGCAGCGGCTCCAGCCGCAGCTGCCACTCGGGCGCCGCTGACCACGAGCGCGCCTCCTCGAGCAGCGCCCACGCGGCCTCCGGCCGGTCGAGCCCCCAGAAGAGCACGTGCGTGCGCTGCTCCAGGAAGTCGATCCCGGCGTCGTC
Organism: Solirubrobacteraceae bacterium; assembly: GCA_040510855.1. Classification (GTDB taxonomy): domain Bacteria; phylum Actinomycetota; class Thermoleophilia; order Solirubrobacterales; family Solirubrobacteraceae; genus DASQMT01. The sequence continues at coordinate 6,709 of JBEVIG010000189.1, read as the reverse complement.
GGGCCCGGCGAGCGCCGCGGCGGCCGCGAGCACCTCCTCGGCCGGCTCCCACTGCTTGCGCACGGTGTGCGCCCGCGCGAGCAGGAGCGCCGCCGGCAGGCCCGCGCCGTCCTCCAGCGCCGTGCGGGCGAGCTGCGCGCCCAGCTCGGGGTCGCCGGCCAGGTTCGCGGCCCGCGCCGCCACCACCCGCAGCTCGGGCGCCGGCTGCCCGCCCGCGTCGAGCAGGAGCCGCGCGATGCGCAGCGCGTCGCCGGGCGCCAGCGGCTCCCGCCGCTGCAACGTCTCCGCCACGCGCCGGCGCAGCTCCCGCGCGCGCAGCACCGGCAGCTCGGCGCGGATCACCTCGCCGTAGAGCGGATGGGCGAGCCGGACCTCGCCCGACGCCGCGCCCACGGCGATCAGCCCGTCGGACTCCGCCGCGATCAGCACCTCGTCGTCGCAGAGCCCGGCGATCTCGCCGACGAGCAGCGGCTCGCCCACCGCGAGCAGCTCGAGCGGCAGCCGCTCGTTCTCGGCCAGGCCCGCCATCCGGCGGGAGACGAGGTCCATCAGCGACGGGCTCACGGGCGGCGCGCCGTCGAGCCGCCAGATCCCGCGGACCTTCGCCAGCGCGCCCGACTCCACCGCGCCGAGCACGAGCTCGCGCACGTAGAGCGCGTTGCCGCGGCTGCGCTCGACCACCCACTGCAGCGCCGCCTGCTCGACGGGCCCGCCGAGCGCGGTCTCGACCAGCTCGCCCACCGCCTCGTCGTCCAGGCTCCGCAGCTCGATCCGCCGCGCGCCCGCGTCCTTCCACAAGGACACGATCGCGTCCGGGCACGGCTCGCCCTCGCGCACCGTCGCCACGACGAACGCGCTGTCCGTGACGGTCAGATGAAGCACCAGCGCCGCGCTGACCGGGTCGAGCAGCTGCGCGTCGTCGAGCCCCAGCACGAGCCGCCGGCCGTTCGCGCGCGCCCGCAGCGCGTCGGAGCTGCGGCGCATCAGCTCGAGCGTGTCGTCCGAGCGGACGTCGTCGGGGATGAGCCCCGCGAACGCGCCGAGCGGGACCGCCGCCGCGCTGCTCGTCGCCTGGACCCAGTCGACGATCGCGCCGTCCCGCGCCGCCGCCGCGTGCGCCTCGCGCGCCAGGCGCGACTTGCCGACGCCGGCCGCCGCGCTCAGCACGACGCCCTTGCAGGCCCGGTCGCCCCGGGCCTGCGCGATCCCCTCCAACTCGGCCGCGCGCCCGACGAGCGGCCACTGCGCAGCCAGCGGCGGGGGAACCGGTGAGAGCCGCTGCGACATCGGGGCACGAGCGACTCTACGGACGACGGGTGCGCCGGACAACCGCCCGGCGCACCCTCGCGTGTGGGAGCTGCTGCTCACGCAGCGGCGACGGCGGGCGCGTCGCCGTTGAGCTGGTGCGACGTGCCGGCGACCATGAAGCGCCGCGCGACGACGAAGCACACGACCATGATCCCGGCCATGATGTAGGCGACGGTCTGCGTGGCGTCCGCCACCTCCGTGGGCCGGTAGCCCGCGCTCTGCGAGGTGAAGATCGAGCCCATCACCGCGAGACCCAGGCTCGCGCCCAGGTTGCGGGCGGTCTGGGTGATCCCGGTGATCTCGCCGTAGGCGCTGGACGGCCCGCGGTTCAGCGCGTCGGTGCTGGCGGGGCCGAGGACCATGCCCAGCCCGGCGCCCGCGATGAGCAGCGCGTGCCACTGCGTCCCGAAGTCCATCCCCGGGACCTTGTCGGCCCAGAGGAGGAAGCCGGCCGCCGCGACGAGGCAGCCGATCACGACGGAGGCGCGGGCGCCGCGCGTGTCGACGATCCGGCCGCCGAGCTGCGCCGCCGCCACGAAGCCGATGAAGAACACCAGCAGGAACGTGCCCGCCTTCGTCGCGCTCTCGCCGAGCGCGGCCTGCGCGTAGACGCTGGCGAAGAAGAAGAAGGGCACGAAGACGGCCGACATCAGGAGCAGGACCGCCGAGTCGCCGGCGAACGCGCGCTGGGCGAAGATCCGCAGGTCGACCAGCGGCGTCGCGGCGCGGAGCTCGAAGGCGATGAACGCGGCGAGGACGGCGACGCCGGCGACGAGCGACGCGATCGTGCGGACGTCGACCCAGCCCCACGTGGCGGACTGCTGCAGGCCGAGCACGATCAGCCCGAAGGCGGCGGCGGAGAGGAACGCACCGCGGCGGTCGATCGGGGCGGCGACCTTGCGCTCCTCGGGCTTCGCCCGCGCGGTGAGGATCAGCGCGATGATCGCGACGGGGACGTTGATCCAGAAGATCGCGCGCCAGGTCCACTCGGTGAGGTACCCGCCCGTGAGCGGGCCGACCGCGGTGAGCGCGCCGGTGATGCCGAAGAAGAGCGCCAGCGCGCGGCCGCGCTGCTCGCGCGGGAAGGCGGCGGTGACGATCGCGAGCGCGGCCGGGAAGAGCAGCGCCGCGAACGCGCCCTGGGCGACGCGGAAGAAGATGATCCAGGCCTCGCCGCCGGAGCCGGTCGGCGTCGCGCCGCACAGCGCCGAGCACACGGCGAAGCCGGTGACGCCGACGTAGAGCATCTTGCGATGACCGAGGGTGTCGGCGAGCTTGCCGCCGAGGATGAAGAAGGCGGCGAGCGAGAGCAGGTAGCCGTTGACGATCCACTGGGCGCCCGTGGCGGAGAGCGTGAGCTCGCCGCTCAGTGAGGGGATCGCGAGCGAGACGATCGTCTGGTCGATGAACATCATCGCGACCGCGAAGATCATCGCGACGAGGGTGAGGTTGCGGCGCGGGGACGCGGCGCTGGGTGCTGCGGTGGCCATGGGGGAAGTCCTCCAGGTGGGGGTCGGAAGGGAGTGCGATGAGAACCATCCCGCCACCACGGGGCCCCGGCGTCAGTACTGCGCTACGACATTCGGCGGCCGGCTACGTATGCGTACCTCGGCGCGCAGGATCAGTAGCTGCGTACTGACGACCCCCCACCCCTCCCGGCGGAGCATGCCGTCCACACCGACCGTCTCACCGAAAGGCACGTCATGTCGCTCCGCCGCACCCTCATCGCCCTGCCCGTCGCCCTCGCCGGCGCCGCCGCCCTCGCAGGTCCCGCCGCGGCTGCTGCTCCCGCCACCGGCCTGATCCACGTCGACTGCGTCGGCAACGGCAAGGCCTGCACCGCGCGCGTCAACCTCGCGGGCGGCGCGAGCAACCTGCGCGTCGCCGTCGTGCTCAAGAAGCGCGGCATGCGGCTCGTCTCGGCGCAGCCGAGCTCCCCGTCGCTCGCCGGCTCCTACGCGATCAGCGACCAGGTCCGCCGCGACTTCGACAAGGAGTACGTCTTCACGCTGAACGCGGTCGAGGCGGCCCCGTCCGGCTCGGCGGTCGTCCTGAAGTTCGCCGCGCCCGCCAAGAAGCAGAAGGCGACGATCATCCGCTGCAAGGGCAACGCCGAGGAGTGCGTCGCCAAGGTGCCGATCGGCGGCGGCGCGTCGAACCGCAAGGTCGTCGTCCAGCTCCCCGACACCAACATGGCGCTCGCGTCCGTCACCCCGAACCGCTCCTCGCTCGAGGGTGCGTACTCGATCTCGAACCAGAAGCTCCGCACGGGCGGCTCGGAGTACGTCTTCACCCTGAGCGCCGTCCAGGGCACGCCCGCCGGCTCGTACCTGAAGGTCGCCTTCGAGCAGGCGATCCTCTAGCGCCAGGCCTCACCGGCCACGGGAGGGGGAGACCTCCCGTGGCCGGGCCCCTCGTCGATCACCCGGAGGACGACGGAGCGACGACCGCCGGCGGGGACGCCGGTGCCCCCGGCAGGTACCCGAGCATCCGCTTCAGCGTCGCCGGCGACAGCCCGCCGACGGCGAACCCGGCGGCGGTCACGAGCAGCCCCGCCGCGATGTCGGTCACGAAGTGGTTGCCCGTGGCGACCACCGCGAGCGAGACGAGCGGCGCCCACGTCCAGGCGACGAGCTTCCAGCGCCGCCGCGTGGCGACCGCGCCGAGCACGATGCTGACCGCCAGCGCGAAGCCGGCGTGGAGGCTCGGGACCGCCGCGTACTCGTTGTACATCGACGTCGTCAGCTTGGAGTCGAGCGCCACGCCCGTCTGCGTCGTGATCGTGTCGACCAGGCCGATGTCGGCCAGCCGCGGCGGCGCGACGGGGAACAGCGCGTAGATCGGCAGCGCGATCAGCCACGTGGCGAGGATCGTGTTGCGCAGCAGCGTGTAGTGGGAGCGTGAGCGGCGGAACAGCCAGATCAGCGCGCCCGGGACGACCACGAGCTGGGCGGCGAGGTAGAGGTGGTTGAGGATCCAGAGCAGCGCGGAGCCGTCGAGCGCCGCCTGCACGCCGTCCTCGACGTCGAGCTGGAGCGCCTGCTCCATGTCGAGGATCGCGCGCGCGTTCTCCTGCGCCGTGTCGACGTCGCCGATGGCCACGAAGCGGCCGAGGCTGTAGAGCAGGTACGCGACGCCGAAGAGCAGGAGCTCGCGCAGGCCGGGCCGGTTGGCGAGTCGGGCGGTCACCGGACCGCCCTCACGCCGCGACCGGGCGCGCCCCGCCCAGTCGGTCGAGGAACCAGCGCAGCGAGTCGCGGCGCCCGCAGACCGAGGCGTAGCCCTTCAGCTCCCGGTGCAGCTCGCCGAGGCCGAAGCGGCGTGCGAGCAGGTGCACCGTGCCGCCGCCCTCCTGCTCGTGGCCGTGGCGGAACAGGTAGACCTCGCCGGTCTCCTGCACCCACGCGGCGCGGAAGGAGTCGCCTCCGTGGTCCCGCCAGAACAGGCCGACGTCGCGCTCGCGTGAGAAGCGGCGCCGCCGGTCGTCGGCGTAGAACGCGTCAAGCGACGGAAAGGAGCGGCTGATCGAGGGCATGGCGGATGGTCTCCTTGGGGTGGGGATCTGCGAGCGCGGAACGGGAGGCCGCGAGGCCCGCGGCGACGAGCTCGCGGGCGCGGGTGAAGTCGGTGGGCGCGACGCGGCCGGCGCCGGCCGCGTCGATCACGAGCAGCTCGACCCGGCCCGCGTAGCGCGCGGCGTCGGCCTCGAGGCGGCTGCCGATGAGGAGCGTGAAGGCGTGCAACGCCATCGCGACCGGGCCGCGCGGCGGCGCCGCGGCGACCCGCGACGGCTGCGTCGAGAGCACGACGACGCGCTGCGCGCCGAGCGCGACGGCGTGCGAGACGGGCGTGTTGTTCACGACGCCGCCGTCGACGAGCACGGCGCCGTCGCGGCGCACGGGCGGGAGCAGGCCGGGCACGGCCGCCGAGGCGAGCACGGCGTCCGCCGCCGGCCCGTCGGAGAGCAGCCGCTCCTCCCCCGCCCCGACGTCGTAGGCGACGACGTGCAGCGGCACCGCCGCGTCCTCGAGCCGGCGCACGCCGAGGTGGCGGTCGAGCAGCCGGCGCAGGCCGCGGTCGGGGACGACGTGGTCGCCGCGCCGGCGCAGCCCGCGGACGAGCGCCCGCGGGCTGACCGGGAAGGCGTCCGCGCGCCGCAGCCCGAGCCACACGCGCGCCAGCGCGTCGGCGGTGGCGGGCGCCTGCGGGCGCGAGGCGACGAAGGCCGCGTTCAGCGCGCCCACCGACGTCCCGACCAGCAGGTCGGGCGTCACCCCGTGCTCGTACAGGCCGCGGAGCATCCCGGCCTGGGCGGCGCCGAGCGCGGCGCCGCCGGACAGCACGAACGCGGTGCGCATCAGCGGCGCCCGTCCGTGAGAGCCGCGCGGCCCGAACGCCTGCAGCTCGGGATCATCGGCTGCGCCCGTCCGTGAGCGCCGCAACGTCGCGGCGGAAGAGCGCGGCCGAGACCCAGTCCTGCATCACGCGCACGCGGCGCGCGGCGAACGGGAGCTGGACGAGGTGGTAGCCGCGGGCGATGAGCCAGCCGCTCAGCCCGCGGACGCGGACCTTGCCCACCAGCGCGATGCCGTGGCGGGTGCCGAGCGTGGCCATCATGCCGCGCGTGCGGTAGCGGTAGGGCTTCGGGGCGCCCTGCAGGTTGCGGGCGAGCCGCCGCGCCTGGCGCAGCGCGTGCTGGCACGTGGCGGGATCGGTCTCGCCCGGCGTCGCGGCGTTCGGGACGGCGGCGCAGTCGCCGAGCGACCACACGCCGGGCATCCCCTCGACCTGCAGGGTCCCGTCGACCACGACCCGGCCGCGCGCGTCCGTCGGCAGCCCGAGCTGCGCGACGAGCGGGTTCGCGGCGACGCCCGCGGTCCAGACCACGGTCTCCGCGTCGATCCGCCGCCCGTCGGAGAGGACGGCGCCGCCGGCGTCGACCGCGGCGAGGCGCATGCCGAGCTCGAGCTCGACGCCGCGGCGGGCGAGCAGCCGCTCGGCGAACGTCGCGAGCCGCTCGGGCGTCTGCCCGAGGATGCGCTCGCCCGGGTCGACGAGGACCCAGCGCGGGCGCACGCCGGCGAGCCGCGGATGCCGCAGCAGCGCCATCGCGGTGAGCTCCTGGAGCTCGGCGAGCGCCTCGACGCCCGCGAAGCCCGCGCCGGCGAACACGAAGGTGAGCCGCCGCTGCGCCGTCCACGGCGCGGCGTCGGCGAGCTCGATCTGGCGCAGCACGCGGTCGCGGAGCCGGATCGCCTCGGAGAGGTCCTTGAGCCCGAGCGCGTGCTCACGCAGGCCGCGCACCGCGGGCATGCGGGTGACGGCGCCGAGCGCGACGACGAGGTCGGTGTAGGTGACGTCGAACTGCCCCGCCTCGGAGACGACGTGCACCCGGCGGCGC
>JBEVIG010000188.1:0-20912 GCA_040510855.1 Solirubrobacteraceae bacterium | reverse complement strand
GCCCGGCGTGGTTGTTACAACAACGGGAAGTACTCGAAGCGCAAGGTCTGCAAGGCGCCGAAGGTCAAGACGTACAAGAAGAACGTCAAGCGCTTCCTGCGCGAGTTCCCCGAGACGAGCGAGATCGGCGTCTGGAACGAGGGGAACCACGTCTCGCAGCCGACCCACAACAAGCCGGGTCTCGCCGCGAAGTACTTCCTCGCCGCGCGCTCGGTTGCCAAGGGCCGCAAGATCGTGGCCGCCGACGTCCTCGACTCCTCGAACATGGAGCGCTGGCTCCGCGGCTTCGACGCCAAGGACAAGGGCAAGGCCCGCATCTACGGCCTGCACAACTACTCCGACGTCAACCGCAAGCGCTCCAGCGGCACCACCCGCCTGCTGCGCAAGGTCGGCGGCGAGGTCTGGCTGACGGAGACCGGCGGGATCCTGAAGTTCCTGCCGCAGTTCCCGCGCTCCGAGAAGCGCCAGGCGTCCGCGACGAAGTACATGTTCAAGCTCGCGAACCGCTACGACACGCGCCGCTCGGGCATGCGCTCGCGCATCTCGCGGCTCTACAACTACCAGTGGACGGGCGCCGCGAAGAGCGCGCGCTTCGACGCCGGCCTCGTCGGTCCGACGGGCAAGCCGCGCAAGGCCTTCAAGGTCTTCAAGAAGCTCGAGGCGAAGCACGACTAGCCGTCGTCGCGCAGGTCTGGCCGCCGCCCTTCGCGGGCGGCGGCCGGGCCCGCCTCCCCGGTAGCGTTCAGGGGCATCGCCCCGGACACGCCTCCCACCCAGGTCGACGCCGGTGGGCGCGAGATGTCGGTCTCGAGCCCCGACAAGGTCCTCTTCCCCGAGCGGGGGGAGACGAAGATCGACCTGGTCCGCTACTACCTCGCGATCCAGGAGCCGCTGATGCGGGCGATCGCGGGCCGGCCGGTCCTGATGCAGCGCCATCCGCAGGGCGCGACGGGGCCGTCGTTCTTCCAGAAGCGTGTGCCGAAGAACGCGCCCGACTGGCTGCGGACGGCCGTCGTCTCGACGCCGAACGGGACCACCTCGAACGCCCTGGTGGTGGAGGACATCGCGCACGTGGTCTGGGCGGTCAACCTCGGCTGCCTCGGGCTGCACGTGTGGCCGTCGGTCGTCGATGCGCTGGAGGTCGCGGACGAGCTGCGGATCGACCTCGATCCGTTCGGCACGGCGACGTTCGACATGGTGCGCGAGGCGGCATCGGAGTCGCGGGCGCTCTTGAAGGAGCTCGGGATGGACGCGATGCCCAAGACCACGGGCAACCGCGGCATCCACCTCTACGCGCGGCTCACGCCGGAGCAGGACTCGTACGTGGTCCGGTCCGCGGCGGTGGCCCTGGCGCGGGAGCTCGCCCGGCGCCGTCCGGACCTCGTCACGGACGCGTGGTGGAAGGAGGAGCGCGGCGACCGGGTGTTCATCGACTTCAACCAGAACGCGCCGCACAAGACGGTCTTCGGAGCGTGGTCGGTGCGCGCGCGGGCCGGCGGGCAGGTGTCGACGCCGTTCTTCTGGGATGAGCTGGAGACGGTCGAGCAGGACTCGCTGACGCTGGCGACGGTGCCGGCGCGGGTGGCGGCCGACGGCGATCCGTGGGATCACGCGATCGCGGAGCCGCAGCCGTTGGCGCCGTTGCTCGAGCTGCACGAGCGCGACATGCGGAACGGGTTGATGGACGCGCCGTGGCCGCCGGTGTATCCGAAGATGCCGAACGAGCCGCCGCGGGTGGCGCCTTCGCGGGCTCGCAAGGTGGAGTAGCAGCCACCTCATCGGCGAGCCTCGACGAGCGAGGGATCGGCGCTCGTGGCGGGCGGGTCCTGTCACGCAATGGAACCCGCCGTCGACTTTGCGTTCCGTGCGGTGCCGGGTGCAGGCGTCCCGGCAGCGCCCGCAAAGCTCGCCGGCCCAAGCGCCCTTGCGTGCCACCCGCCCGAGGGGCGTCTCGGCGCGGTCGTCCGGCAGGGGCCTCGGCCCCGCCGCCGCGGCCTGTGAGCCGCGGCGACTGGGCCCCTCCGCTCTACCAGTCCCAGCAGGGAGGCAGGTCGACGTCCGGGTCGTCGGAGCAGACGAGGTCGTCGGACGCCTTCTCGATGCCCTCCTCCACGCCTTCCTCCTTGCCGGACGAGTACCCGGCGGCCGAACCGGTGGCGTACCCGGCGTCGATCCCGGCCTCTCGGGCGTTCTCCACGGCACGTTCCATGGAGCGCTCGTGCTTGCTTTTCATCCGCGTGATCCGGTCACGCCACATCTTGTTGAGGCCCTTCACGCGCTTCTGCTCGAGGCGCTTGGCGTCCGCCACGGCCGCATCGACCGATGCCTCGAGCTCGGCCTTGTGATGGGCATTGACCTTCTCGATGCGGTCGTTGGTGCGCTGCTCGGCCGTGGCCTCGGAGATCCGGGTGCCCTGGCCTGCCAGGAACGCCACGGCGCACGCCGCGGCCACCAGCGCGATCAGCACGGTCGTACGGACGATGGTCCGAATCGAGATCGTCACCCCGCGCTCGCGGTCGTCGTCCTTGACCGGAGGGCGTTCCATGCCCTCGTCCTTCTCGTCCTCCACGATCACCCTCCTCAGGGCTTCGACTGAACTCATGCTGTCCTACCGGAAAACCGCGCAAGAATCCAGAGCGCTCGGTCAGCTTGCGGGCACCGTGTCAGTTCGGCCTGAGCCGGCGGTCAGGAGCCGACATGCGTCACGCCCGAAGGGCTTGCGGCGCGCTCGTCGGTTCCGGGCTCATTCGACGAGCCGGACGGTCAGGCCCGGCGTGCCGGGCGGGGTCGCTCCGGCGCCGTCGAGGAGGGCGAGGATGCGGGCGACGTAGCCGCGGGTCTCCGGGAAGGGCGGGATGCAGGCGCAGGCCTGGACGGGGGCCGGGCCGGCGTTGTAGGCCGCCAGGGCCAGCGGGACGGTGCCGAACTGACGGAGGAGGTCGCGCATGAGGTGTGCCTGGGCGTCGATGGCCTCCGTGGCGTCGAACGGGTCGTCGAGGCCCATGCCGCGGGCGGTGCCGGGCATGAACTGGGCGATGCCCTGTGCTCCGGCGGGGCTGACCGCGAAGGGGTTGAAGCCCGACTCCGCGTAGAGCTGGGCGGCGAGGAGCGCGGCGGAGACCGACCAGCGCTGGGCGGCGCGGTTGATCGCGGGCGCGAAGCGGTCCGGGACGAAGTCCGGGAGCGCGCGGCCGCCGAGGGCGCCGTCGGCGGCGGCCTTCGCGCGGACCGTCGAGCGCGGGTTCAGGACGAAGCCCCAGTGCCACGGTTCCCACGCGTAGCGCTGCTGGAAGTGGAACCGCGGGGCGTTCCCGGCCAGCCAGGGGTACGCGGAGCGTGGCCCGAGGTCGAGCTCGGTCGCGTTGCGGTGCAGCGACGTGCCGGGCGGCGCGACCCACTTCGGGTCCGGGTTGCGGGCGAAGAGGACGGCCTGCTCGGCGTCGGAGCGGAAGCCGCTGGAGACGATCAGGTCCACCCCGTCGGCGCGTGCCGCCTTCGCCATCCGGTCGAAGGCGAGCGCGACGTCGGGCCGCATCGGGATGTCCTGGCGGTACACGAGCGGGCCGTCATAGCCGCCGCCCGTGGCGAACGGCGGCGGGCCGGTGCCGGCCGGCGGCGCGAGCTCCGCCTCGGCGTCGGCGGAGAGGTCGACGTCGTGGCCGGCGAGGTCGAGGTCGCGCTCGACGCTCACGAGGACGCGGACGGGCGCCAGCGTCTCCTCGTCGGGGAAGGAGACGCCGGCCCTCCCCTCCGCCCCGTTGCGCTGCGCGACCTCGACGGCCGCCGCGCGCCCGAGCTCGAGGTACGCGGCCTTCTCCAGGTGCCGTGGGTTCGGCTTCCCGGCCACGACCGCCGGCTCGAACAGCCGCGGGTACGCGCCGTGCATCGCCTTCGCGCCGGCGAGCGCGGCGAGGTCGGCGGTCCGCTGTGCGGCGTCGCGCGTGCCGACGGCCTTCGCGACCGCGCCGAGGACGAACGCGCCCGCGAGGATCGCCATCAGCGCGCCCAGGAGGAGGATCGCGGCCTGCCCATCCGCCGACGCGGCGACCGGCCGACCGGCTCGACGGCGGGCGAGGGCGGTCGACGGCGGCGCGAGCGGAACGGCGCGGCCGCCGGCCGGGACGGCCGATCGCGGGCTGCGCCGTCGCTGGTCCGTGGCGCGCGGCGCCTTCGGCGGCGGCGGGCGCCGCGACCGGTGGCGAAGGACGTGCGGGGGGAGCGGGCGCTCGTGGCCCGCGACGGTCCGGACGGGCGCTGCGCGGCGTCTGCGCGTCAGCAGCTTCATGGCGCCTCGGGGAGCGAGCGGAGGCGGGTGAGCCCGGCCAGAGCCGCCCAGCGGGGCGGGCCGGGCGGGAGCGGGCCGAGGATGTGGCCGGTGCCCGGGAGCGAGGCGAGGGCGAGCGCTCGCAGGGGCTCCGAAGCGTCGGCCGGCAGCACGGCGAGGGCGAGGTCCACCATCGCGAGGATCGGCTCGAACGCCGCGGGGCGCGGGCCGGCGACCGCGATGACGACCGGCACGGTGGCGAGCGCCAGGCCTCGCCGGAGCGTCGGCGCGGCGTCCGCCGGGTCGTCCGGCAGCGCCAGCCAGGCGAGGCGGCCGCAGGCCGTCGCGCGGAGGCCCTCCGCGTCGAGGGCGGCCGCCACGCGGCGGGCCCCGGGCGTCGTCGCACCGGCCGGTGAGGCCGGGTCCTCGTCGTCGGGCGCGGACTCGCCCGGACGCCAGAGGCAGACCAGCGCCGATCCCGCCCCCGCCCGCGCACGGAGCTCGCCGGCGCACGCCGCTGCGACGGGCGGGACGTGCGCCGCCGCGCCGAGGACCGCGGCGCGGAGCGGTCTTGTCGGCGGGGATGAGGTCGGAGGGGCAGGCGGCGGTGACGGGGCCGGGTCGGCCGGCTCAAGAAGGAACGCACCGAGGCGGCGGATGAAGATGGTCACGGCGTCGGCTCCAGGTCGGCGCCGACGGACGCGCCCACCCGGCGGATGGACGCGGTCATGGCGTCGGCTCCGGACCGGCATCGGCGGTCGCCTCCCCCACCAGCAGCTCGCGCGCGAAGGGGAGCTCGAGCCGCGGGTGCACGGTGACCGTGACGCGGCGGCCCGCGACGTCGATCGTCGCCCGGCGGTCCGGGATGGCGGCGCGTGCGGCGGCCCGCGGGTCCTCGCCCTGGATCAGCGCCATCGCGCCCGCGTGGGCGGCGGCAGCGGCGCCCTCCGAGGCCGAGCGGCCCGCCAGGAGGGCCATGAGCGCGACGCCCAGCAGGAGGACGAGCGGAAGGACCGCGACGACCTCGATCGCCGACTGGCCGCTCACGTCGTCGCGGAGGCGCCTCATCGCTGCGGCCGGAAGTGGGCGGAGGCCGAGACGGTGCCGAGGACGCGGAGGCCGAGGACGGGCGGCACGCGGAGGACCACGCGGACGTCGCCGTCGGCGGAGGTGCGGACCCGCATCCCCGCCTCCAGCCGTCCGGGCAGCGAGGCGCGCGCGGCGGCGCGTGCGTCGCCGCCGGTGGCGACCGCGCGCGCGGCGGCGCGAGCGGCCGCGTCCGCCGACCAGGCCGCGTGCCCCGCCACCACGAGCTGCCAGGCACCCGCCGCGAGGAGCGCGACGAGCGGGAGCAGCGCGACCAGCTCGACCGCCGCCTGCCCGTCCTCTCGCCGCCATGACCGCATGGCGCCGAAGACTCGGACCGGCGGCGTCACGGATCTACGCGCGGGTGTTACGACTTGCGCGCGGAGGCGTCACGAGGATGCGCGGCGTCAGCGTCGGAAGCCCCGCGCCGCCCGCCGGGGTTCTGACGTTGACGTGCGTCCGTGATGCGAACGTCGGAAGGGCGGCCCGGGCCAGCCGGGCTCCGACGTTGACGCTGTGCTCAGTACTCGCGCGAGCCGCGGTAGACGACGACGCAGCCGTACACGCCGGCGCCGATCAGCATGAGCCAGACGATCACGCCGAGCCCGCCCTCGTCGAACAGCCGCGAGGTCGCGATGAGCGCCAGCGCGATCATCACGAACGAGAAGTAGAGGAGCGCACGGGCGCGGTCCTCGAGCATGAAGATGTCCTGCCGGTGCTCCATGTACATCCGGTAGCCGAAGAACACGAGGCCGCCGGCGAAGATGATCCCGAGGACGTTCTGGACGACGTTGGTCGCCGTCCCGCCGCCCGGCAGCTGCCACACCGCCACGGCGATGAGGATCAGGATCGCGAAGTTGCGGATGTGCGTGTTGCGGTCCGGGCCCATCGATCCCGAACTCTAGCCCGCCGCCGGGATCAGGGCTGGAGGACGGGCTCGACCGAGGCGTCGACCGGCTCGACGACCGCCGGCTCGACCGCGAGCGGGGGCGGCGCGACCTCGACGGGCTGCTCGGCATCCGCGGCCTCGGCCGCGAACCGGTACCCGATCCCGAAGTGCGTGTGGATGTACCGCCACCGCGGCGACGCCCGCTCGAGCTTCTGCCGCAGCTTGCGCACGAACACGTCGACCGACCGGTCGCCGTGCACCATCGCGTAGCCCCACACCCGCTGGTAGATCTCCTCGCGCTGCATGACCTGGCCCTGGGCGTCGGCCAGCAGCTGGATGAGCTCGAACTCGCGGCGCGTCAGGTCGACGGACACACCGCCCACGAAGGCCTGGAACTGGTCGGGCCGCACCTCGACCTCGCCGATCACCATCGGGCCCGCGTCCACGCGCGCCTCCGCCCGCTTGCGCCGCCGGACGACCGCCTCGACCCGGGCGATGAGCTCCTCCGGATGGCAGGGCTTCGTCATCCAGTCGTCCGCGCCGAGCCGGAGCCCGCGCACGCGCTGGGCGACCGAGGACTGCCCCGTGCAGACGACCACGCCGAGCCCGGGGAGCCGGGCGCAGAGCTTCTCGAGGTAGTTCCAGCCCTGGGGTCCGAGCACCGCGAGGTCGATGACGATCGCGTTGAGCCGCATGGCGACGATCGCGTCGAGCGGCACCGGGCTCGCGAGCACGCGGTGCTGCCAGCCGGCCCCCTCGAGGCGCTTGGCGAGCACCTGGAGGAAGCCCGTATCGGAGTCCAGCACGGCGATGCGGACGGGCGAGGGCTGCGTCATCTGCCGCGGAGCTTACGACCGGCGCCGGTCCCCGCAACCCGCGGTAACCAGTTCGTCACAGCGCCCGCGGCGTTTTCGCCGAAGAACGGCGGAACTCCGCGGAACCCGTCATCTGTGCGACGCGTCACTGAATTCGCGGAACAGCCCGGAGACGACGAACGCCACCTGCTCCCCCACGTCGACCGCGTTGTCGCCGATCCGCTCGAGCGCGCGCGCGACGAGCATCATCGTCATCGCCCACTCGCGCACGTCGGGATCGGTCCCGCACTCGACCGCGCGCTGGAAGATCTCCTTGTTGAGCTGGTTGAGCTCCTCGTCCTGGCGCACGAGGTCCTCGGCCAGCGCCACGTCGCGCAGCAGGAACGCCTGCTTCGCCTGGGAGACCTCGGAGCGGGCGAGCGCGCCCATGCGCTCGATCTTGCGCATGATCGTCTCGTCCTGGGGCGGCTCCGTGCCGGAGATCGGCAGCACCTTGGCGATGTTCACGCACTGGTCGCCCATGCGCTCCGCGTGCTTGATCACGTGCAGGAGCGCGGCGACGACGCGCAGGTCGCTCGCCACCGGCGCCTGGAGCGCGAGCAGCGAGAGGATCCCCTGGTGCACCTCCAGGTAGCGGCCGTCGATCCGGTCGTCGTCCTGGATGACGATCGCGGCGAGCTCGATGTCGCGGTGCTGGAGCGCCTCGAGCGTCCGGTCCAGCGTGGTCACGACCAGGTCGAGTGCGCCCAGCGCCTGGGTCTCGAGCCGGCCGAGCTCCTCCTGGAACTGCAGGCGATGTGTCTCGGGCACTAGCCGAACTTACCGGTGACGTAGTCCTCGGTGCGCTTGTCGTCGGGGTTCGTGAAGATCTTGTCGGTCTCCGCGTACTCGACGACGGCGCCCGTGCGATCCCTGCCGTCGTCCTTCAGCTCGACGGTGAAGAACGCGGTCATGTCGGACACGCGCGCGGCCTGCTGCATGTTGTGCGTGACGATCACGATGGAGTACTCCTGCTTGAGCTCCATCATCAGGTCCTCGATCCGGCCCGTGGAGATGGGATCGAGCGCGGAGCACGGCTCGTCCATCAGCAGGACGTCCGGCTCCGTCGCGAGCGCCCGCGCGATGCACAGGCGCTGCTGCTGACCGCCCGACATGCCGAACGCGTTGGTCTTGAGCCGGTCCTTGACCTCGTCCCACAGCGCGCCGCGGCGCAGCGCGCTCTCGACGATCTCGTCCATGTCCCCCTTCATGCCCATCACGCGCGGGCCGAAGGCGATGTTGTCGTAGATCGACTTGGGGAACGGGTTCGGCTTCTGGAAGACCATGCCGATCCGCTTGCGCACCTGCACGGGATCGATGTCATCCGCGTAGAGGTCCTCGCCGTGGTAGACGATCTTGCCCTCGACGCGCGCGGCCGGGATCAGGTCGTTCATCCGGTTGAGGCAGCGGATGAACGTCGACTTCCCGCAGCCCGACGGCCCGATGAGGGCGGTGATCTCGTTGCGGTGGAGGTCCAGGGTGACGTTGCGGATCGCTTTGTTGTCGCCGTAGAAGACGTTGATGTCGTCCACGTCGAAGATGATCTGCCGCTGACGCGCCGGCGCCGCCCTGTGCGCGACCTCCAACGGCTGGGGTCCCACGGCACCGGCATCGCGTGCGGTGTCTCGCTCCTGGTCGGTCACGTGCTCGGCCATTCGGTGGTCACCACTTCTGCTCGTATCGGTTGCGGAGGAAGATCGCGACGGAGTTCATCAGCAGCAGGAGCACCATCATCACGAGGATCGCCGCCGCCGCGAGGTCGACGAATTCCCTGTCCTTGTCCTGCGTCCAGGTGAAGATCTGGATGGGGAGCGCCGTGAACGACGAGAACAGCCCGTCGGGGTTGAAGCGCGGGTTCACCGCGGCGCCGATCACCAGCAGCGGCGCCGTCTCGCCGATCGCGCGCGAGAGCGCCAGGATGATGCCCGTCGCGATGCCGGCGATGGAGCCCGGCAGCACCTGCTTCCAGATGGTCTGCCACTGGGTGGCGCCGAGCGCCAGGGAGCCCTCGCGGATCGAGGGCGGAACGGAGCGGATCGCCTCACGCGAGACGATGATCACGACGGGGAGCACCAGCAGCGCGAGCGTGATGCCGCCGGCGAGCACGACGCGCCCGAGGTCGAGCGGGCCGCGCACGATGAAGGCCAGTCCGAGGATGCCGTAGACGACCGAGGGGACGGCCGCGAGGTTCTGGATGTTGACCTCGATGGCGCGGTTCCACCAGCGCTCGCGGTTGGCGTACTCCTCGAGGTAGATCGCCGTCGCGATGCCGAGCGGGACCACGATGGCCGCGCAGACGACCATCAGGTACAGCGTCCCGTAGATCGCCGACTCGATGCCCGAGTTCGACGGGATGATGCGCGACGGGAAGCTCGTCAGGAAGTCCCACGAGAGGTGGGAGATGCCGTCGCGCGCCACGTCGAAGAGCAGGGTCAGCAGAGCGAGCACGCTGATCCCGATCGCGCCCAGCATCAGCGTGCCGAACGCGATCGAGAAGATGCGGTCGGCGCCGCCCGACCTGTGCAGCGACGTGTGCCGGGAGGCCCGCGCCGCGATCTGCGCACCGGTCATTCGTACACCTGCCGATACTTCCGGACGAGCCGGATCGAGATGAGGTTCAGGACGAGCGTCAGCACGAACAGCGTCATGCCGACGATGAAGATCGTCTCGTACTCGATCGAGCCCGTCGGGATGTCCCCGCGCGCCGTGGCCGCGATGTAGGCCGCCATCGACTGGTAGGACTCGTAGAGGTTGAGCGACAGGTTCGCCTGCTGGCCGCCGGCGATGAGGATGATCACCGTCTCGCCCACCGCGCGGGAGGCGCCGAGCACGAGCGCGGCCACCACGCCGGAGAGCGCGGCCGGGAAGACGACGCGGATCGCCGTCTGCACCTTGTTGGCGCCCAGGCCGGCGGCGCCCTCGCGCAGCGACTGCGGGACGGCGGACATCGCGTCCTCGACGAGCGTCGCGATCGTCGGCACCACGAGGATGCCGAGGATGATGCCCGCCGACAGCGCGTTGAACTGGTTGACGCCGAGGCCGAGGAAGTTGCGCAGCACCTCGGGCGTGAAGAACGTGAGGGCGAAGTAGCCGAACACGATCGTGGGCACGCCGGCGAGCAGCTCGAGCACCGGCTTGACGATCTTGCGGATCCGGCGGGGCGCGAACTCGGCGAGGTAGATCCCCGAGAGGATGCCGACCGGGACCGCGACGACGAGCCCGATGAAGGTGAGGTAGAACGTGCCCCAGACCAGCGGGATCACGCCGAAGGACTGCTGGTCGCCGGCGAACTGCGGCGTCCACTTGGTGCCGAAGAGGTAGTCCCCGACGGAGACGTCGCCGAAGAAGGCGATCGTCTCCTTGACGAGCGAGAAGATGATGGCGAGCGTCACCGCCACCGACACGGCGGCCGCGGCGAACAGCAGCGCCTTGACGCCGGCCTCGAAGCGCGAACGCCGCGAGGGGCGCCGGACCAGGCTGGTCCGGCGCCCCATCGCGCCTTCGGAGGCGGCTGCGGTGTGGTCAGCCACGCTTTCCTTCCTCTAGGAGCCGCTCTCGGCGGTCGCGAGCTCTTCCTTGGCGGTGCCGACCTGCTCCTCGGTGAGCGGGACGATCTTGGCCGCCTCGGCGATGGCCGCCGCGTTCTCGACCGTGTAGTCGAGGAACGCCTTGACCTCGGGGCGGGTCACCGCGTCGGCCTTGGGGTACACGAACAGCGGGCGGGAGAGCGGCTTGTAGGAGCCGTCCTGGATCGTCTCGACGGACGGCTTGACGCAGTTGCCGTCGCCGCTGTCGACGCCGACGAGGTTGAGCGAGTCGGCCGCGGCCTCGTAGTACGAGAAGCCGAAGTAGCCGAAGCCGCCCTGGTCGCCGGAGACGCCGGTGACGAGCTGGTTGTCGTCCTCGGACGCCTCGTAGTCCTCGCGGCTCACGCCCTCTTCACCGTTGATCTGGTCCGTGAAGAAGTCGAACGTGCCGGAGTCGGTGCCCGGGCCGTAGAGCGAGAGCTCCGTGTCCGGGAAGCTCGGGTCGATCTCGGAGAGCTTCGTGACCTGCGAGCCCTTGTTCCAGAGCTGCTTGAGCTGCTCCACCGTCATGCAGTCGACGGCCAGGTCCTTGTTCGTGGCCACGGCGATGCCGTCGTTGGCCACGACGATCTCGGTGTACTTCACGCCGCCCTGCTCGCAGACCGGGACCTCTTCCTCCTCGTCGATCGGACGCGAGGCGGTGGAGATGTCGGTCTCGCCGGCGCAGAACTTCTCGAAGCCGCCGCCGGTGCCGGAGGTGCCGACCGTGATCTTCACGTCCGGGTACTCCTCGTTGAACAGCTCGGCCGCGGCCTCGGCGAACGGCGCGACCGTCGACGAGCCGTCGATGGCGATCGAGCCGCTGATGTCGCCGCCGTCGGACGACTGCTCGGTCGTGCTGCCGGACGCGGTGCCGTCATCGTCGTCGTCACCGCATGCGGCGACGCCGAACGCGAGCGAGCCCGCAACTGCGAGCAGCGCAAGTCCCTTCTTCCTCATTGCAATCCATCCTGTTGTCGGTTGGTCACATCCGTGTGAAAGGGATGTGAAAGCTCCGGCGCGAGCCGGTATCCGAAGCCGAAGTGGGTGTGCACGTAGCGGTACTGCGGCTGGACGCGGGCGAGCTTCGCCCGCAGCTTGTGGATGTAGACGTCGACGGAGCGGTCGCTGGAGCGCAGGGGTGCGCCCCAGACCGTGCTGTACAGCTCCTCTCGCGGCACGACCCTGCCCTGGCGGCGCAGCAGCGCCGCGAGCAGGTCGAGCTCCCGCACGGAGAGGGGCAGCGTGCGACCTCCCACCAGTGCGAGGTGATCGGCCGGCCGGACCTCCAGATCCCCGGCCCGCAGCACCTCGTCTTCGCGATTCAACTCCATCGGCGGAGCAGGCTGCCTGCCGTCGCCGCCGACTCGGTTACCTCGTGGTGAACGGCCCGTGAAAGGGTTGTGAACGAGCCGGTCACGCCCGCCGGACGCGACTACGTTCGTGCTGCATGTGGCCAGCGAAGCCGAAGCCGGACCCCGAGCTGCTCGGGCTCTTCGAGGAGTCCGCGCGCAACGTCCAGCGCTGCTCGCTGCTGCTCCGCGACCTGCTCGCGGACTACCCCGAGCAGGCCGCGCTCGCCCGCGACATCCTGCTCTGCGAGCAGGAGGGCGACCGCATCGCCCACGACATCCTGCACCGCCTGGCCGGCAACGGGAACGGCCGCCGCGCGGCGCTCGACGCGGCCGACGTCCATGCGCTCGCCGGCGCGCTGGACGACATCGTCGACTACGCCGAGGAGGCCGCCGACCAGCTCGTGCTCTACGGCGTCGAGGCGCCGATGGAGCAGGCGAGCGCGATCGCCGACGTGCTGGTCGCGTGCTCCGAGCACGTCGCGGCGGCCCTGCGCGGGCTGCGAGGAGGCGCCGATCTCGCGCCCCACCTCGTCGAGATCCACCGGCTGGAGAACGAGGGCGACCGGCTCGTGCGCGCCGCCGTCGCGTCGCTGTTCGCGAACGGCATCGACCCGATGATGCTGATCCGCTGGAAGGACATCTTCGACACGCTCGAGGAGTCCGTCGACGCGTGCGAGACGGTGGCGAACGTGCTCGAGGGGATGTCGATCAAGCGCGCCCACCGCTGACGCGCGGCGCGCATCAGCCCGTGATCGGCGCGACGGCCGCGCGGGACCGCCCCGGAGGATCCTGCGCGGTGGCCGTGACACGGACGAAACGGTGCCTGGCCGGGACGTCCTCGAGTCGCTTCCGATAGCGCGTACGGCGCCCGTTCGCCCGTATGTCGGTCGGCGGCAGCACGACGTCGATCCGGTCGCCACGTTGCCGTCGCTCCCTGCGCAGGGACTCCGCGAAGTAGCTCTGCCGGCGCGCCGCACGCCGGGTCCGCCACGTGACGACGACGTCGTCGCCGCGGCGGACGGCGCGCACGTCGATCGGCCGGAGGAGCGGCGGGATCGGCCGACGTGTGACACGTATGTCCTGCTCGACCACGGTGGTGCGCGTGCCGCCTGGCGCCGTCGCCGTGACCACGACCGGGACCTGCGAGGACGATCCCGGTGGGGGCGGCGCGATGTGATTGAGCAGACCGGGCTCGACCTCCAGTCGGACGTCACCCGCGTCGTCCCGTCCGCCGACGCCGATCGCCGGCAGCGGCGGACCGCCGCCCTCCCCGCGCGTGCGCGCCGCGATCGTCGCCCGCACCTCGCACGCGGCTGAGCAGTGCACGGTCAGCGGCAGCGACTCGCCGTGGTAGAGACTGTGCGGGAGCGCCGTGACCGTCACCGCCGGCGGTGCGGGACCGGGTGGCTGCGGGTTGCCGGGAAGGGTGCGGTGCAGCCGGCCGGCCTCCCCGTCGGCGGCCGGGGAGAGATGGAAGAGCTGGCCCGCGCGGTTGTCGAGCCAGATCGCACCCGCGCCCGCCGGGGTGAGCAACGGAAGGACGCCTTCCACGTCACGCACGGGCCCGCCGAGCGCGCCCGGCGTGCCGCCCGGCTCGACGACGCGCCCGCGGATCGGACTTCCCGCACCGTCGCCGGCGTCCCGCCAGGCCACAGCGGCCCGCCCGGCCGGGCCGACGGCGGCATGAAGGAACGGCACGCCGAAGATCGGCACCACTGAGGACGTGTTGTCGCCGACGAGCCGCGCGAAGCCGCCCAGGGCGTCGCCCATCCTGCCGGTGCGCGCCCGGCCGATCCGCTGCGCGCTGCCGAACTCGCCCCCGCCGGGACGCGTGGCGCCGAACACCGCCCCGTCGTCGCTCGCCCAGGCCACGATCGCGCTGCGGTCGGCGGCGAGCGCGACCGTGACGACGGCGGGCTCGCCCGGTCCCGTGCCGAACCTGGCGGCGCGGGCGAACGCGCCACCCGGCGCGCGGTCGTGGACGACGATGCCGAACAGGCCCTGTTGGGCGACGAGCGCCCGCCCGTCGGGCGCCACCGCGAGGTCGAAGCCCACCAGCATCGGCATCGCCTTCAGCGCCTGCAGCGCGCCGAACACCGCACCCGGCGCGGCCGTCGCCACGCGCACCCCGGCACGCGTCTCCACGCGCTTGCGAGACGCGGGCTCGACCCACGCCACCGTCGCCCGGCCGACGGCATCCATCGCCGCATGAACGTCACCGAACCCGAACACGTAGCGCCGGGCGCCCGCAGCCGAGACGGTCTCGATCGGGCCGAACGGGCCGTCGGCAGGGCGCCGCACCACGCGGACCGCCATCCCGTTGGCACGGCCGCCGGCGAACTCGACCCAGGCGACGATCGCCGACCCGTCGGGCGCCACGGCCACGGCAGGGGCGATGAACCCCGCCCGCTCCGAGGCGATCTCCGCCGGCGTCCCGAACCCGCCGCCGGGCGCGCGGAACGCCGCCTCCAGGATGCTCCGCCGCCCCTTCAATCGCGACGTCGCGACGATCGCCGCACCGCTGTCCGCCGCCGCGACCGCGGGGCAGCCGAGCATGAGGCCGGGCGCATGCGTGACCGTCGCCTCGATGCCGAGCGCGGCGTCTCGAAGCTCGGTGACCAGCCGACCTCCCGATTCGGTCAGCAGCGCGATGCGGCCGCCGCCGGCGTCGGCGAGGCACTCGCCCGCGGCGCCGCCGGCGAGCGGCACGTTCGTCTGCGCCGACGCCGAGGCCGGGAGCAGGAGCAGCAGGACGAGGGCGAGGACGGCGCGCGACACGGACGCGGCACCGTACCGGTCAGAGCGGCTGACCGGCATCGGTCATGCGGCCAGCTCCTGCCGAGGCTGGCCGACCGGCGCCACGCGCCGCACGGCGCGCGTCAGCTGGCTCGCGATGACGGCAACGTGCCGATGGCCCGCCGGGACGTCGCGGAGACGGGCGCTGAACCGCGTCCGGCCGCGGCCGGCGACGATCTCGGCAGCGGAGCGGCGCCCGGGCGTGCCCTTGCCGCTCGCGGAGCTGGTGACGTAGAACGACGTACGGCGCGCCGGGCCGGCCGTCCGCCAGGTCACGATCACGTCGTCGCCGTGCCGCCGGGCGCGGAGGTCGGCCGGCGGGCGCAGGGGCGGCAGGGGACGGCGGGCGACCTCGAGCCGGACCCTACGCTCCGCGGTCCGCACGCCGCCGGGCGCGGCGACGTCGAGACTCACCGGCACGCGCCCGCTGCGCCGTGCGAGGTTGGCGTCCGAGTACCGCCTGACGCGCAACACCACGGCGCCGGCGCCGATGCGTCCGCCCACGCCGACCGAGGGTGTGCCGATCCGGCGCTTCGACGGGATGCGAGCGCGCACCTCGCACGAGGCGCTGCACCGAAGCGTGAGCCGCAGCGACTGCCCGGGGAAGAGCGCGCGGGCGTGACCGGTGACCTCCAGCTCGGGCGGGGGCAGGTCGGGACGCGGCCGCGCGGGGCGCGACAGGTGGACGCGCGCGCTGCGCAGCGCGAACAGGAAGGTGGGCGAGCGGTCGTCGCTCCAGAGCACCGCCGGGCCGTCCGCGTCGATGAACGGCGCGAGCGCGCGGATGTCGCGGATTGGGCCGCCGATCGTCGCCGGCGGCGTGAACGCTCCGCCGGCCGCCGTGGCCATGGCCGCACGGATCGGCGCCCCGGCGAACGCGGGCCGCACGATCCACGAGATCGCCGCCGCGCCCCCGGGCGCCACGGCCGCGTCGAGTGCCTCCTCGTCGCGCGTGATGCCGGCGACCCCGCTGACGATGGCTTCGGCGACCCCGCCGAACACGCGGTCCGGGCCCTCCGAGCCCACGGTGGCCGGCGCGCCGAACCCGCCGGCGCCCACGCGCCTGACGGCGTCGACGCGCCCGTCCTCACGCCACGCCACGACCGCGCTCCCGTCGGCGTTGAGGGCGACCGCGGGCCGCGACGCATACGGCGGCGCCCCCGCTCCGCCGCCCCGGCGCAGGACCGCGGCGAAGCGCCCGTCGGCACCACGCTCGAAGACCTCCACGCCGCCCGTCCCGTCGTGGGCGAGCAGCGCACGTCCCTCGCCTGCCGCGGCCAGCGCGAGATCGGCCACGTCCTGCCGGTTGTCGGACACCCGCTGCGGTGCGCCGAACGGCAGTCCCGCCGGAGCCACGGCCAAGTCCACCGCCGCTAGGCCGCTCACGCGACCGTCGCGCTTCGGCGGCCTCGGCGTCGTCCATGCGACGAACGCCCGGCCCGCCGCATCCGCGGCGGCGACGACCTCCGGTTCCTCCAGCATGGTGTCCGACCAGCGCGGCTCGAGGAGCGCGACCGGCGGCGGAGCGTTGTCCGCGTCCGCGACCACCCGCATCGCTCGGACGGCCACGCGCACGCGCCCGCCCCGGCGGTACCGGGCCTCGCTCCACACCACGGCGCCACCGCCACCCGGCGAGGCGGCAACCGCCGGCTTGGCCTCGGTCAGCGGCGAGACCCGCTTCTGCACGAGGACGGCGAACGGACCGGCCGCCCGCCGCCGCAGCACGAGCAGGCGCGGCCGCTCGCCGTCGACGACGACCGCGACCAGCGCCGAGCCGTCGGCCGCCACGGCGACCGCCGGGCACTCGAGCGCCGCGGCCGGCAGCGCGAGGCCACCGGCCGGCGCGACCCCGCCGCCCGGGAGCGTCCGCCACAGGGTCACCTCCCGGCCGCCGAGGCCGAGGGCCGAGAGGCGGCCCTCGCCGGCGACGAACGGGCAGCGTGCGCCGTCCTCGACCGGGAAGGGCGCATCGCCCCATTGCGCCGCCGCCGGTGCGGCGGCGACCGCCCAGCCGAGCACGGTCAAGACGGCGAGGAGCACGGCGCGCGACATGGACGCGGCACCGTATCGGTGAGACCGGCTGACCGGAAGTCGCCTATCCGGCCACGGCTTCGAGCTGCTCGTAGAGCTGCTCGACGCGCGCCTTCGCCTCGGCGTGCTTCCGCGTCGACTTCTCGGCCGAGCGCGGGTCGTTCCAGGCGGACGGGTCGGCCAGCTCCTCCTCCAGCCGCGCCAGCTCGGTCTCGGCGGCCTCGATCTCGGCCTCGAGCTGCCGGGCCTGCTTCTCCTGCGCCTTCGTCGGCTTCGGCGTCGCCGGGACGGGCTGCTCCGGCTTGGGCGTGGCCGGCGGCTTCGCGCGCTTCGCCTCGCGCTCCAGCTCCGCCCGCTCCTCGCGCACGCGCACGTACTCGGGCCAGCCCCCGACGTAGGAGTGCAGCGTCCGGTCCTCGATCGCGATCGTCCGCGTGCCGACCGCGTCGAGCAGCGCGCGGTCGTGCGAGATCAGCAGGAGCGCGCCCGGGAAGGCCTGGAGCGCGGACTCGAGCGCCTCGCGGCTCTCCAGGTCGAGGTGGTTCGTCGGCTCGTCGAGGATGAGGACGTTCGAGCCCGACTGGACGAGCACGGCGAGCGAGAGCCGGCGGCGCTCGCCGCCGCTGAGCCCGTCGATGGGCTTCTCGGCCTCCTCGCCGCTGAAGAGGAACTTGCCGAGCAGCGAGCGCGCCTCGTTGGGCTTGAGCCTCGTCGCCCGCTGGCACGCCTCGAGCACCGTCCCGCCCGATCCGAGCTCCTCCGCGTGCTGGGTGAGCAGCCCGATCTTGAGGTTGTGCCCCTTGCGGAGCTTGCCCGCGTCGAGCTCCCGCTCGCCCGCGAGCGTCGAGATGAGCGTCGTCTTCCCCGTGCCGTTGGCCCCGACGAGCGTGACGTGCTCGCCGCGCTCGAGCCAGAACTCGAAGTCGCGCAGCAGCTCGCGCTCGCCGATCCGCAGGTCGCCGTCCTCGACCTCGAAGACCACGCGGCCCGTCCGCTCGGGCGGCTTGAAGGCGAAGCCGAGCGACTTGCCGTCGCGCGGGTCGCGCGTGATCCGCTCCATCTTGTCGAGCTTCTTCTGCCGCGACTGGGCCTGGCGCGCGCGGGTGCCGGCGCGGAAGCGCGTCACGAAGCGCTCGAGCGAGGCGATCTCGGCCTCTTGCTTCTCGATCGCGCGGCCCAGGGCGAGCTCGCGCGCCGCCTTCTCCTTGCGCCACGTGTGCCACGTGCCCTTGAAGTACCGCGAGCGGCCGCCCTCGAGCTCGAGCACGGCGGTGCCGACGGCCTCGAGGAACCAGCGGTCGTGCGCGACGAGCACGACGGCGGCGTCGAGCGACTGCAGGTGCGACTCGAGCCACTCGAGCGACGCGATGTCGAGGTGGTTGGTCGGCTCGTCGAGGAGCAGCAGGTCGGGATCGCCCGCCAGTGCGCGCGCCAGCGACGCGCGCGTGAGCTCGCCGCCGGAGAAGGTCGAGAGCCGGCGGTCGAGGTGCTCGTCGCGGAAGCCGAGGCCGTGCAGCGTCGCGTTGACGCCCTCGCGCCAGTTGTAGCCGCCCGCGTGCTCGAGGCGCCCCTGCGCGCTCGCGTACGCGTCCATCACGGTCAGGTCGCCCTCGGCCATCCGCTGCTCGAGCTCGCCGAGCCGCGCCTCGAGCGCGAGCAGGTCGCCGCAGCCGCCGAGCACGTAGTCGCGCAGCGAGAGGTCGCGGTCGCGCGGCGGGCGCTGGTCGTGGAGCTTGATCCGGACGTCCTTGGCGAACGTGAGCTGGCCGCCGTCGATCGACGTCTCCCCCGAGAGCATCCGCAGCAACGTCGTCTTGCCCGAGCCGTTGCGGCCCGACAGCGTCAGGCGGTCGCGGCGCTCGAGCTTGAACGACACGCCCCGGAGCAGGGGCGTGCCCGCCATGTCCTTGGCGAGATCCGATGCGATCGCGACTGACATCCGGACTGTGATGGTACTTTTGAGCCGATGCGCCGGACCGCCCAGATCCTCCTGCTCGCCACCGCGCTGGTGGCCGTGAACGCGACCGCCGCGCTCGCGCACGACGGCGGCGAGGGCTGGTGGGGCGAGACGAACGACAAGGTGATCACGAACGCCGGCTTCATCCTGATCGCCTTCTTCCCGCTGTTCATCTTCACGATGAGCATGATCCAGTGGCGCCTGGAGAAGCGGAAGGACGCGCGCAAGGCCGCCGCCAGGGCGCGCGCCGCGCGCGCCGACGTGCGCGGCGGCTGGTAGCGCCCGTATAGGCTCCGCCCCGGTGGACACCGAGGGAAGGAGCGCAGTGCCGACCTACTTCGTCACCGGGGCGACCGGCTTCATCGGCCGGCATCTGCTCGAGCGCCTGCTCCAGCGCGACGGCGACATCCACGTGCTCGTGCGGCCGGGCTCCCGCGTGAAGCTCGACGCGATCGTCGGGCGGCTCGGCGGCGGGGACCGGATCAAGGCCGTGGAGGGGGACCTCGAGCAGCCGCTCCTCGGCGTCTCGGAGGCCGACCGCGACGCGCTGCGCGGGAACGTCGACCACTTCTTCCACCTCGCGGCGATCTACGACATCACCGCGGACGAGGTCGTCAACGCGCTGCACAACGTCAACGGCACGCAGCACGCCGTCGACCTCGCCAACGACCTGCAGGCGGGCATCTTCCACCACGCCTCCTCGATCGCCGTGGCCGGCACCTACCAGGGGCACTTCACCGAGGACATGTTCGACGAGGGCCAGTCGCTCCCGACGCCCTATCACCGGACGAAGTACGAGTCGGAGAAGCTCGTCCGCGCGCGCGTCCAGGGCGCGTGGCGGGTCTACCGCCCGGCGATCGTGGTCGGCGACTCGCGCACGGGCGAGATGGACAAGATCGACGGCCCGTACTACTTCTTCAAGGCGCTCCAGAAGGTCCGCCACACGCTGCCCGAGTGGTTCCCGCTCGTGGGGCTCGAGGTCGGCTGGACCAACATCGTTCCCGTCGACTGGGTCGCCGCGGCGATGGACCACATCGCGCACGAGGACGGCTACGACGGGCAGGCGTTCCACCTCGTCAACCCGCGCGCGCAACGCGCCGGCGACGTGCTCAACACGTTCGCCCGCGCCGGCCACGGGCCGCAGATGGTCATCCGCATCGACAAGCGGATGACGGACATGCTCCCGAAGGGCGTCCTGTCCTATGCGATGAAGCTGCCGGCGCTGAAGGACGTGCGGCGCACGCTGCTCGCCGACCTCGGGATCCCCGACGAGGTGCTGGGCAACATGGCGCTGATCCCGCGCTTCGACGGGCGCGACACGCAGCGCGCGCTCGCCGGGACGGGCATCGAGGTGCCGCCGCTCGACACCTACGCGACGAAGCTGTGGGACTACTGGGAGCGCAACCTCGACCCCGACCTGTTCAAGGACCGCTCGTTCGAGGGCGCCGTGAACGGCAAGACCGTGGTCATCACGGGCGCGTCGAGCGGCATCGGCCGCGCGGCGGCGCTGAAGATCGCCCGGGCCGGCGGCATCCCGCTCCTGGTCGCGCGGACCCAGGAGAAGCTCGACGAGGTCAAGGCCGAGATCGAGCTCGACGGCGGCACCGCCTACACGTACTCCGCCGACCTCTCGGACTACGACTCGATCGACGCCGTCGTGGAGAAGATCTTCGCCGAGCACGCCTCGGTGGACGTCCTCGTCAACAACGCGGGCCGCTCCATCCGCCGCTCCGTCGCGCTCTCCTACGACCGCTTCCACGACTACGAGCGGACGATCAAGCTCAACTACCTCGGCACGATCAAGCTCATCCTCGGCCTGCTCCCGCACATGCGCGAGAAGCGGTCGGGCCACATCGTCAACGTCTCCTCGATCGGCGTGCAGACGAACCCGCCGCGCTTCTCCGCCTACGTCGCGTCGAAGTCGGCGCTCGACGCGTTCACGCGCGTGGTGAGCTCGGAGACGATCGGCGACAACGTCACGTTCACCACCATCCACATGCCGCTCGTGCGGACGGCGATGATCGCGCCGACGAAGATGTACGACTCCTTCCCGACGATCTCGCCGGAGGAGGCCGCCGACCTCATCTGCGAGGCGATCCGCGCCAAGCCGAAGC
>JBEVIG010000187.1:0-9979 GCA_040510855.1 Solirubrobacteraceae bacterium | reverse complement strand
TGACGTAGCAGACGTCGTAGGCGCCGGGCTCGGGCGTGCCCGCGAACCAGTCCCGGACGACGACGCCCGTGCCGGCGGGCGGCGGGTAGTCGCCGCCGATCTGGTAGTCCCACGGCACGTTCGCGGGGAGCGGGGCGAGCGCGGCGGCGCGGAGAGCGGCGGCGAGCGAGCGCACGACGGCGCATTGTGGCGTGCGGCGCCGATTCCACCGCATGGGTGTAATCGGCGCCGGGCGTTGACGGACGCGGTCGCGACTGGTACAACCAGTGCTTCCGACTGGTCCAACCAGTGCTGCTCTCCGACCGCATCCACACCGACCTCCGCGACCGGATCCTGTCCGGCGCGCTCGCCCCCGGCGCGCCCGTGCCGTCCGAGCGGCGCCTGAGCGACCAGCTCGGCGCGAGCCGCCACGCCGTGCGCGAGGCGCTCAAGCGCCTGCAGGAGGCCGGGCTGATCCGGATCTCCCAGGGCGGCGCGACCCGCGTCCGCGACTGGCGCGCCGACGGCGGCCTCGACCTGCTGCTCGCGCTCGGCGCGCAGGGCGACGCGCCCCCGGAGCTGGAGCTGGAGCGCGCGGCGCTGGAGCTGCGCGCCTGCATCGGCGCCGACGCCGCCCGCCGCGCCGCGCAGCGCGCCACGCCCGCCGAGCGGGCCGAGATCGCCGCCCGCGCGGAGGCGCTCGCCGCCACCGCCGACCCCGAGGGACGCAACGCCGAGTACGAGCGCCTCTGGGCCGTGATCGTCGACGCCGCCGGCAACCTCGCGTACCGACTCGCGCTCAACACGCTCGAGACCGGCCAGCACGTGCTGGTCCTCGACGCGGAGCGGATCGGCCGCGAGCTCGCCGACACGGACGCCATCCGCGCGCTCACCGCCGCGATCGCCGCCGGCGACGACGAGCGCGCCCGCACGCTCGCCGCCGAGCTGCTGGAGCGGAGCGCGTGAGCGAGGTCCTGTACTACGCGATCCCCTTCTTCGTCCTCCTGCTGGTGGTCGAGGCGCTCACCTACCGCCACCTGCAGAGCGAGAACGAGGTCGGCTACGAGCTCAAGGACACGCGGACGAGCATCGCGATGGGCCTCGGCAACGTGGCGATCAACGCGGTCTGGAAGCTCGCCGTCGTCACGATCTACGCCGCCCTCTACGAGCTCACGCCGCTGCGCCTCGACGCCTCGGACTGGTGGGTCTGGGTGCTGCTCTTCTTCGCCGACGACCTCGCCTACTACTGGTTCCACCGCGTCTCGCACGAGAGCCGCGTCTTCTGGGCGAGCCACGTCGTCCACCACTCCTCCCAGCACTACAACCTCTCCACCGCGGTCCGGCAGACCTGGGTCCCGATGACCTACCTGCCGTTCTGGCTCCCGCTGCTCCTGCTGGGCTTCGCGCCGTGGATGGTCCTGCTCGCCCAGAGCTGGAGCCTGATCTACCAGTTCGGCCTGCACACGGAGCGGATCGGGAAGCTCCCGCGGCCGCTCGAGGCGGTCCTCAACACGCCCTCGCACCACCGCGTCCACCACGGCGCCAACGAGCAGTACCTCGACCGCAACTACGGCGGCATCCTCGTCATCTGGGACCGCCTGTTCCGCTCGTTCGAGCCGGAGGGCGAGCGCGTCCGCTACGGGCTCACGACGAACATCGAGACCCACAACGTGTTCCGCGTGGCCTTCCACGAGTACGCCTCCGTCTGGCACGACGTCCGCCGCGTGCGGGGCTGGCGCGAGAAGTGGCGCGTCCTGCTGCGCGGGCCGGGCTACCGGTCGCCGCAGCTCACTTCAGCAGGCGAGAGAGCCGGCGGTCCTTGAGGACCCGGCCCTCCGTCTGGTCCTGCGGGCAGTACGACATCACGTAGTCCTCGTAGAAGACGGCCTCGAGCGTCGTCCCGCACTGCGGGCACGGCTCGCCCTGGTGGGCGTGCACGCGCGTCGGCTTCGGGAACTTCTCCGGCAGCGGGAGCTGGACCTTCTCCTCGTAGACGTCCATCACGCGCCCGAGCTCGGAGACCATCGCGTCGCGCAGCCGCTCGGCCTCGTCGTCGTCGAGGTCGTCGCCGCGCTTGAACGGCGAGAGCCGCGCGACGTTGAGGATCTCGTCGACCCACGTCCGCCCGATCCCCGCGACGACCTGCTGGTCGCGCAGCAGCGAGTGGAGCGGCCGCGGCGCGGCGAGCAGCTCGCGCAGCGGCGGCGGGTCCGGCCACGCCTCCGGGCCGAGCGAGGCGAGCGCCGGGTCCTCCTCGAGCGCCTCCGGCCGCAGCACCTTGAGCCACATCGCCTGCTTGGAGCCGAACTCGCGCACCCGCAGCTCGTGGTCGCCGGGCAGCCGCAGCATCAGCCGCGCCGCCTTGTCGCGAAGCGAGCCGCGCTTCGGGTTGAGCTGCATGCGGCCCGCCGTCATCAGGTGCACGAGGACGACGAGCTCGTCCAACTCGAGCACGAGCAGCTTGCCGCGCCGCTTCACGCCGGTGAACGCCTGGCCCTCGAGCGCGTGCAGCGGCGGGTCGAACGTCTTCAGCGCGTTGATGCCGGGCGCGAGCGCCGACTCGACGACCTGGCCGGGCAGCGCCGCGTCCAGGCGCCGCGCGACGATCTCCATCTCCGGCAGCTCGGGCATACAGTGCATCTGAGTATGGACGACTGGGTCGGGAGCGGCGCGGAGGAGATCGCGGCGCGGGCGGAGCGGGAGCTCGAGGCGCTCGTCGGCGTCTCCTCGCCCTCGGGCGACGTCCGCGGCGCCGAGGAGTGCACGGCGATCTGCGCCGCGCTCGGGCCGGGCGACGCGGTCACGGAGCGCCTCCCCTGCTCCTCCCCGGGCCACGCGCCCGACCTCCTGCTGCGCGTCACCGGGACGGGAGCCCGCCGCCTGCTGCTGCTCGGGCACGTCGACACGGTGATCCGCCACGAGCACCACAAGCCGCTCGCGCGCGACGACGAGAAGCTGCTCGGCTCCGGCACCGTCGACATGAAGGGCGGGGTGGTCCTCGCGCTCGGCGTGCTCCGCGCGCTCGCCGCCCGCCGCGACGCGTTCGCCGAGGCCGCGCTCCTGCTGGTGTGCGACGAGGAGTGGCGCACGGCGCCCTTCGCGCACACGGAGCGCTTCGCGGGCTGGGACGCCTGCCTCTGCTTCGAGGCCGGCGAGCTCACGCCCGAGGGCGCGGAGGGCGTCGTCGTGCGCCGCAAGGCCGCCGGCACCATCGAGGTCCAGGCCCACGGCCGCGCCTCGCACTCCGGCTCGGCGCCCGACCGCGGGCGCAACGCGCTGCTCGCCCTCGCCGCCGCCGCCCAGGCCGTCGCCGCCTGCCACGACCCCGCCGGGCCCTCGCGGCTCACCGCCGTCCCGACCGTGCTCAACGCCGGCACCGCGTTCAACGTCGTCCCGGGCCGCGGCGCGCTCTTCTGCGACCTGCGCGCGGACGACGACGCCGCGATCCTCGGCGTGCTCGACGCCGTGCCGCGCGACGTCGGCGGCGTGCGCCTGGAGCCGGCGCTCACGCGCCTGTGGCCGGGGATGGACGCCGAGGCGGCGACCGGCGGGCTGCTCCGCGACGCGGCGTCCGCGCTCGGGCGCCCCGTCCTCGGCGTGCGCCGCGGCGGGGCGAGCGACGCGAGCCACATCGCGAAGGCGATCCCGCTCACCGTCGACGGGCTCGGCCCCCGCGGCGGCAAGGCGCACAACCCGGGCGAGTACGTGCTCGCCGACTCGCTGCTCAGCCGCGCCCAGGTGGCGCTGGCGGTGGCCGGCGCCGCGCTCAGGAGCTGAGCGCGAGCGACTCGAGCTCGCGCGGGCGGAGCAGCACGAGCAGCTCGCCGCGCGTGCCCTGGACCTTCGCGGCCGCGACGGCGCCCTTCTTGAAGTCGATCCGCGCGCCGGTCAGGTCGGCGACGACCTGCTCGACCGACGGGTTGTGCCCGACGACGAGGAGTCTGTCGCCGTCGCCGTGGGCGGCCAGCAGCTCGCGCGCGACGTCGACGTCGAAGCCCATGCCGACCTCATCGTGCGCGACCGGCTCGATGCCGAGCGCGCGGCAGGCGTGCTCCGCCGTGCCCTGCGCGCGGACGAGCGGGCTGGCGTAGCAGGCGGCGAACTCCACGCCGAGCCGCGCGAGGGCCTGGCCGGCCGCGAGCGACTGGCGCTCACCGCGGGGCGTCAGCTCGCGGTGGAAGTCGTCCTTGGACCCGTGCGGGACGGCTTCGCCGTGGCGGAGGAGCCAGAGCTGCTGGTCGGCCATCGCCGGACGAGGGTACCCAGGATCGGGCCATGCCCCGTCACATCACCGTCGTCGGCGCGACCGCGCCGAGCCACGTCCACCCCACCCTCGGCCTGGTGCGCGAGCTCACGCGCCGGGGCCACCGCGTCACGTACGCGATCGGCGAGCCGCTCGTGCCGCTCGTCGCGGGCGCGGGCGCCGAGCCCGTCGCCTGCACGACGCTCCTGCCGCAGCCGGGCACGCCGTGGCCGGAGGAGGCGATCCCCGCGATGGCGCTGTTCCTCGACGAGGGCATGCACGTGCTGCCGCAGCTCCTGGCGGCGCTCGACGCCGACCCGCCCGACCTCGTGCTCCACGACATCGGCGGGCTCGCCGGCCCGCCGGCCGCCGCCCGCTGGGGCGTGCCGGTCGCGCAGCTCTCGCCGGCCTTCGTGGCCTGGGAGGGCTACGAGGAGGACATGGCGGAGCACATCGCCGCGATGAAGGCCGCGCCGGAGGCCGACGCCTTCTACGGACGCTTCCGGGCGTGGCTCGACGAGCACGGCGTCACGCGCTCGCCCGACGACGTCCTCGGCCGCCCGGAGCACGGCATCGTGCTGATCCCGCGGCTGCTCCAGCCCGAGGCCGACCGCGTCTCCGCGGACCGCTTCACGTTCGTCGGGCCCGTGCTCGACGAGGCGCGGCTGGCGGCCGATCCGTGGTCACCGCCGAACGGCCGGCGGGTCGCCTACATCGCCCTCGGCACGGCGTTCACCGGCGGGCCGGCGTTCTACCGCGCCTGCGCCGACGCGTTCGCGGCCGATGACGGCTGGCACGTCGTCGTCAGCATCGGCGCGAGGGTCGACGCGGCGGCGATCGGCCCGGTGGGCGAGCACGTCGAGCTCCACCGCAGCGCGCCCCAGCTCGGGGTCCTGGCCCACGCGGACGCGTTCCTCACCCACGCCGGGATGGGCAGCGCGTCGGAGGCGCTGTGGTTCGGCGTGCCGACCGTGACCCACCCGCAGGCCGTCGACCAGTTCGCCAACGCGGAGCGGCTCGCCGCCCTCGGCCTCGGCCGCCCGCTCACGGACGCCGCCGACCCGGCGGCGATCCGCGCGGATCTGGAGGCCGTCGCCGGCGACGCGGCGCTGCGGTCGCGGGTCGAGGCCGCGCGGGAGGAGGTGCGCTCCGGCGGCGGCGCCGGCCGGGCGGCCGACGCCGTGGAGGCGCTCCTCTAGCGGGGGCGGATCGGCGGGCCGGTGAGGGTGGCGCCGTCGCCGCGCGTCCAGCGGATGCGGTAGCGCGCGCCGTCCTTGGCCCGCACGCCGAGGCCGAACACGCCGCCCGCGCCCGTGCGCGTCGTCGTGATCCGCTTCCAGCCGTCGCCCGTGTTGCGCTGGATCGTCACGTCGACGGGCTCCGTCGCCGGGCGGACGCGGCCCCACAGGACGTGGCTCGGGCCGGCCTCGCTCACCCGGAGCGGCAGGATGAAGCCGTTGTAGGCGGGCTTCTTCCGGCCCTTCGACGTGCGCAGGCCCGTCTCGAACCCGCCGTAGCGCTCGATCCGCGGCACGCCCTTGCGCGGCTGGTCGTCGCGCATCAGGTACTGCGAGAAGGCCTTCACGCGGCGGTTCACGTAGGCGATGTGCTCCGAGGCGGCGTAGAGCTCCGGCTGCTTCTTCTTCGGCACGCCGGCGAGCCGGTCGGGGAAGCTCTGGACGCCGAACTCGGTGAGGTAGACCGGCCGCTTCTTCTTGATCGCGCCGGCCTTGGCGGCCTTGTCGAGCGCCTTGGTGAGGCGGTCGAGCGAGCCGATCGAGACCTCGTTCTTGTCGGGCGAGCGGAACGTCGGGTTGCCCTTGCGCGAGTAGGCGTGGTGCGCGTAGCCCTCCATGCGCAGCTTGCGGCAGCTCTTGTCGCGCTCGTAGCTCGAGGAGAGGCACAGCGCGCGGCGCAGGAAGACGAGCGGCTCGACGAGGTTCACGTTGCCGACGGGCGCGGTCTCGCCGAACAGGACCTTGTCGCGGTTGCCGCCCGCGACGCCGTGGATCGCCTTCTCGCCCGCGACGTAGAGGTCGCGGTAGACGCCCGGGGACGCCGGCGAGCCGTTCTTGTACTGCGGGCGCAGGAAGTCGGGGTGGTTCGGCTCGTTCCAGATCGACCAGAGGTCGACGTGGGCGCCCACGCGCCGTGCGACCGCGGTCACCCAGCGGCCGTACTGCTTGGCGCTGGGGCGCGTGAGGCCGTCGTGGCGCTTCTTCGTCGCCCACTCGGGGCCGGGGCCCGTCAGCGTGAGCTGGAGCTCGATGCCGAGCCGGTCCGCGTCCTCGACGAGCCGGTCGAGCAGCCCCCAGGTGCCCTCCGGGTAGGCGTCCGGGTCGCGCAGGTCGAACGTCGGCGCCTTGTTCGAGCTCCGCTTCGCGGTGAAGTTGCGCCAGTAGACGAGCGCGCGGACGCGGGTCACGCCCATGCTCTGGATCTCGCGCAGCGTGTCGAAGCGGTCGGCGTCCGACATCAGCTCGTCGGGCGCCTCGAAGGTCATGACCTGGTCCGGCGCGGCGGACGCCGCCGCGGGCGCCGCGAGCAGCGCGGCGAGGCAGACCAGGAAGGGGAGCAGTCGTGGCATCGGGAATTCAGAACCCGCGGCGGGCCGCGCCGTTGCGGTCTTGCTCAGCCGGCGGCGAGGGCGACGACGCCCATCAAGGTTATGAGCACCCCTCTCGCCTGGGCCCGGGAGAGCCGCTCGTGGAGCACGATCCGCGCCAGGAGCACCGTGATGACGGGGTAGAGCGAGCCCAGGACGCCGACCACGCTGAGCAGCCCGCGCGACGTCGCGAGGACGAACAGGAGGTTGGCGAGCAGGTCGAGCACGCCGATCGCGGCGATCGCCAGCAGCGAGCCCGCGTCACGCGGCAGCGGCGGCCGCAGGACGGCGCAGGCGACCAGGAGGACGCTGACGTCCGCGGTGCGGGCCGAGAGCAGCACCCAGGCGACGTCGGCGCTCTCCTCGGCGCGGTCCATCGCGGCGAAGAACGTCCCGAAGCCGACCGCGGCGAACAGCGCCAGCAGGATCGCCTTGCGGTTGTCGCGATCCCCCGCCGCATCCGCCGACGGCGCCGCGCGCGCGGCGAGCACGACCCCGAGGCCCGCGAGCGCGATCCCCGCGATCTGGACCGCCGACGGCTCCTCGCCCGAGAGGAGCCCGACGAACACCGGGATCGCCGTCCCGGTGGCCGAGATGGGGGCGACGATGCTCATCGTCCCGATCGTGAGCGCGTGGTAGAAGGCGGCGAGCGCGAGCATCCCGAACGTGCCCGAGCCGGCCGCGAGCAGCGTGGCCGTCGCGTCGTGCTCCGTCGGCGCGCCGACCAGCACCGCGCCCACGAGCAGGACGAAGGCGAGCCCCTGCGAGAGCACGAGCACCGCGAGCAGCGCGTTGCGGCGGCTCTGCACCCCGCCGAGGAAGTCCGACAGCCCCCACGAGATCGACGAGGCGATGGCGAGGAGCGCGGCGACCATGCCGCACGGACCCTAGCCGCCCTGGACACATGTCCAGTTGGGCGGGCGGGGCGCGGATGGGACAGTGGCTCCTGCAACGTACGCGCCGCCAGGACGGCGGGCAGGGGAAGGGACGACCCGATGTGGAGCACCGCACGCGCCATCCGGCGCGCAGCCGACGAGATCGAGGCCCAGGACGGGCGTGATCGCTTCCGCCGGCGCCGCTCGCTGGACCGCTCGCCCGCGGCGGAGCGGCTCGTGCACAGCGCCGTGGCGCGCGCCCGCGCCGGCGACCCGGACGCGCTGCGCTTCCTCTACCTCCGCTACGCCGACAACGTCTACGGCTACGTCTGCTCGATCGTCCGCGACGAGCACGAGGCCGAGGACCTCACCCAGCAGATCTTCGCGAAGCTCCTCACCACGCTCGACCGCTACGAGCCGCGCCAGGTCCCGTTCTCGGCCTGGATCCTGCGGGTCGCGCACAACGCGGCGATCGACCACCTGCGCGCGCGCCGGCCGGTGCCGGTCGAGGACCTCCGCCCGCTCCACGCCGCCGACGACACGACGGGGCGCGAGCGCTTCGCCGACCTGCGCCTCGCGCTCGCCGCGCTGCCCGAGGAGCAGCGCGACGTCATCGTCCTGCGCTTCCTCATCGGCCTGACGCCGCGCGAGGTCGCCGAGCGGCTGGGCCGCTCGGAGGACGCCGTCCACGGCCTCCAGCACCGCGGCCGCCGGCGGCTGCGGCGCGAGATGCTCGCGCTCGCCGCCTAGCGGCGCTTGCCGCGGCCGTAGAGCAGCTTGAGCGACTTGCCGATGAGCTTCGTCTTGCGCTCCCCGAAGGGGTAGAACTGCAGGTCCCGGACCGGCGGGACGAAGCGCGTGACCAGCAGCGACTGCTGGCGGCAGTACTTGCGGATGCCTCCGGCGCCGTGCCGCGTGCCGAGGCCGGAGGCCTTCCAGCCGCCCATCGGGAGCTCGAGCGCGAGGTAGTTGAGCTGGGCGTCGTTGACGCACACGACGCCGGACTCGATCCGCCGCGCGATCTCCTCGCCGCGCGCCGCGTCCTTCGTCCACACGGAGGCCGCGAGCCCGTACTGCGAGTCGTTGGCCAGTCGCACGGCCTCGTCGGCGTCGGCGACCTTCATGACCGGCACGGTCGGGCCGAACGTCTCCTCGGTCATGCACGTCATCGAATGGTCGACGTCGACGAGCACGGTCGGCTCGTAGAAGCGGCCGCCCTCGCTGCGCGACTGCCCGCCCGTGAGCACGCGCGCGCCGGCCTCGCGGGCCTCGGCGACGTGGCGCTCGACGATGTCGAGCTGCGGCGGGAAGGTGACGGCGCCGACGTCGACGGTGCCCGGGCCGCTGGACGCGCCCTGGCGCAGCGCGGCGACCTTGCGCGTGAGCCGGTCGACGAACGCGTCGTAGACCGGCGCCTCGACGTAGACGCGCTCGACCGAGATGCAGGTCTGTCCGCCGTTCTGCATGGAGTAGTAGGTCGCGGCGTCGGTCGCGCGCTCCAGGTCGGCGTCGGCGAGCACGATCATCGGGTCCTTGCCGCCGAGCTCGAGCGAGACGGGCGTGAGCGTCTCGGCCGCGCGGGCCATGATCTTCTTCCCGGTCGCGGTGGAGCCGGTGAACATGACCATGTCGACCGCGTCGACGAGTGCCGCACCGGTCGCGCCCTCGCCCGTGGCGACGAGGAAGACGTCCTCGGGCAGCCCGCACTCGCGCAGCGCCTCGGCCATCAGCAGCGACGTGAGCGGCGTGACCTCCGACGGCTTGAGGACGACGGCGTTGCCGGCGGCGAGCGCCGGGATGCAGTCGCCGAAGGAGTTCGTCAGCGGGTAGTTCCACGGCCCGATCACGCCGATGACGCCGAGCGGGCGGTAGCGGACGACCAGCTTGCGGCCCAGCACGAACGGGCTCGACGTCCGGACCTTCTCGTCCGCGAGGTAGCCCGCGGCGTGCTTGGCCCAGAAGCCGAAGGCCGTCGCGGCGTAGCCGACCTCGTTGATCAGCGCGTCGTCGTGCGTCTTCCCCGTCTCGGAGACGATCGTCCCGACGATCCGGTCCTGGTGGTCGGTGACCCACTTCTGCGCGCGGCGGAGCACCGCGGCGCGCCCCTCGAAGCCGAGCGCCTCCCACGCGGGCTGCGCGGCGCGCGCCCGCGCGACGAGCGCGCCGACCGCCTCGGGCGGCAGGTTCGGCACCGAGCCGACGATCGCGCCCGTGGCGGGGTTCTCGACCTGGATCTCCTCGGCCGCAGCCGGCCGGCCCGACTCTGCGATGGCCATG